>JAHJXZ010000034.1 GCA_018827205.1 Gammaproteobacteria bacterium
CCACGGCAGTTGCTCCTTGCCGTGGGGCTTTTTTATTAGTGAAACGGCCGCACCTCAACCGGTGCCCGGCAGGCAATGGCGGCCTTGCGTCCCCACTCCAGCGCCTCACCCAAATCAGCGGTTTCCAGCACCCAGAAACCGCCCACGTGCTCATTAGTTTTCAGGTATGGCCCGTCGCTAATAAACACCTCGCCATTGGGCTGCGTTCGTAGCGATTTCGCACTGCGCGCCGCGTGCAGACCTCCGACGAAAACCCGGACGCCAGCAGCTACCATCTCGTCATTAAGCACGTCGATATCGCGGGTCATTGCATCGTCTTCGGCTACGAGCGGGTCGTAGTTGTCGGGGTGATGTATAGCAACCAGATACTGCGCCATAACGCCTCCTGCAACGGGCTTTAGTCGCGGTTAGCGCGTTCAACGCCGTGTCATACGCGCTCTTGTGTCATGTATGAGCGTAATCCGCCGAGCGCCATTGCAAACAGCAGCGCAAACCCAAGATTGAGCAGCGCGTTTTGCCAGAAGCCTGAGAGCAGCGAATAGGCAGTGTCTGGGATAAACCACGCGATTAACGAAACAACGAACATCCACCACGCGTCTTTGCTGCCTCTGCGCACGGGGCCAAGCGCAAGAAACATAAGCACAGCACCCCAGCCAAACATCACCGAGCCCAAAACTGCATGGACAAGGCTGATATAAGCCACAGCCTCAGGGTCAAATGTATTGAGGTGTGCAGTCGAGGCGTAAACCAGCAGGCTGAACCCTTGCAGGGTAAAGCCAGGCATAACCACAAGAGCAAGCCCAAACAACATAAGCCCTGCGGTGGCTGCAAAGAGCAACCGCCAGCATAAAGTTTGATTACTGTTCAAGGCATGCTCCATGCGGCGAATTCTGTGATGAAATTGGTGAGTTCAATATAACTTCCGAACGCCATGCCCAATTTATAAATCTGCGGCGTCGGGCGCACGAAAGGCCTTACTGTAGTAGCCCGACTGGTCGAAGCAGCAAACATGCTTCTTGCCGGATGAAAGCATATCGCAGGCATCACTAATTCGTTTGGCACGAGTCTTAAGTTGCTTGGCTGAAGTAATCCAATGTATCCAGTCCAATCGTGCGATGGTCGTCGTATTGGTCCAAACCTTATGAGCCTCAGGCATGGCTGCCAGCGCCTCCTGAAAATCAACTGGAATGTCAGGTTCTGGCTCCTGCTTCACAGGAGTTAGCTCTAGAGTGACGATATCCCCAACAGTCACGCCTGCGGCTTCGTATAACGCTCTACTTACCTGTAACCAATGGCTCAGCTGACCATCAGGCTCAAGAGTCGCCTGAAAATGATGCCCATTAATTGTGCCTTCAACTGTCGTTTTTCCTCGCCTTGGGAGCTTTTCACTCACATCTTTCGGCAGGACTACGAACGCCCACGAAATATCACTACCAAGCTGCACCGGGCGATGAAGCTTTGCCTCAAATCGGGATTTCGCATCGGCTTTACTCATTGCCACTCCGCCCAACATTTGCGCTTGGTTAAACTGGCTGTTGACTGAATTAATCAGAGTCCTGATTCAGCCATTGACTTTATTTTTGCAGCCTTCTCGAAATGATCAAGCTTGTGGGTTTCTATCCACCATCTTGCGGCTTCCATAAGAAGCTCTGGATCATCATTTTTATTTGCAAAGAACGCGTAAAAAGAAACACCAACAGCCTCACCCTTGGTAATTATCTTCTTTGTACAAACACCGATTATTTTATTTCTTAGCTCTTGCCGCATTAACTTGAACTACCTTTTGCTTAACGTTTTAACTGAACAGGCCAGCTATTGCACTCGCTATGCCTTCTATAACTGCTACAACTCCGTCGATCATGGCCTCGAAGGTTCCGATTACTACCTCCAGAGTGCCTTCGTCGCCTTGGACAAGAGGTGCAGCTGCTCCGGCAATGGAAACAGCTATAGCTGCCATAGCAACAGAGTGGAAGCCCACAATGACAATGTAAGCTGCAGCCCCCATAAGCAAGGCCGCACAAAGTGAATTAAAGCCCCTCAGCAATTTTGATCTTTCTACTTTCTTTTTCATTTGCGAACCCGTTATAGCTGGATGAAACGTGTTGAATATACATAACGTTTCATTAAGGGATGGGTTTTAGTCCGTGCTTTTGCCGCAACACTGTCTAGTAGCCCTCAAACAATTGCGCCGTAGCATCAGCCCAAACCGTGACAATGCCAAGGCTCGGTCTAAGCACGCTATAACAAACGTCCTCCCCTAAAAACGCTCAGCAAACCGGCGATGCACAGGCATCGAGCAACCCCGCGCAATAACGCTGCGCCACGCTGGTTTTGTGCTAGATATTTAGCTGATGGTTTTGGGGGCTTTAGGCCAATAACAATAATCGCAAGGGACGGTACGCGCACATGACTACAGAGCAGAACACAGCCCAGCCCAAGTCCGCCCATTGGCGGTTCAAGTTGGGCATCGCGATTATCTGTTTGATTCCGGCTTTGTGGCTTCTGGTGCCGCTGGCGGCGGCAGCGGATGTGCCGGGGTCCAAGGTGGCGGCGCTCTCGGGGGCCCTGTTTATCCTTAATAAAATTCTCTTGCTGCTGGTCATCGCCGTCATGGGCAAGGCCGGCTTCCAGGAGTTGAAGCAGCATATCTATGGCTACATGTCTTCGATGGTGCCAAGCAGCGATTATGAGATTAGCCCGATGCGCCATCGCATAGGTTTGGTGATGTTCTGCCTGCCGCTGCTTTCATCCTTTCTCGAACCCTATATCGATGCTGTTGCCCCAGGCCTGCGGCCTAATAACTGGGCGCTGCAGATGCTCGGCGATGCCATGTTGATCGGCAGCTTCTTTGTGCTGGGCGGCAATTTCTGGGAGAAGCTGCGCGCGTTGTTTATTCGTACCGCGCGGGTCACCAGCCAGGACCCTGTCTGAGCCTGACCGACCTGAAGGCCCGCGCCTGGCGCGCGGGGCTCACACTGCCTAGCCACCCTTTGCGGTTGCTACATCAGCCTTACGGAAATCTATATGTCTGAAACATTAGAGCAGCCCGACAGCACTCCCCCGCCTCCCGCCGAAATGCCGGCTGCCGCCCCCGCTGAAAACTCCGCCCCGCCGCCTAATCCGCTGCGGCGTATTGCCTTGATCGTGGTGTTGGTGGCCGCCGTGCTATTTGCGTTGTCCATCCTGATGGAGCGCATCACCCCTTCCACCTCGCAGGCTGTGGTGCAGGGTTATGTGGTGCAAATGGCCTCTGAAGTGGGCGGCCGCGTGGTGGAAATCGCGGTGCTCGATAATGCGCGGGTAGAAGCAGGGCAGCTGCTTTTTCGCATCGATCCACAGCCCTACAAGATTGCCGTTGCCGAAGCCGAGGCGCGCCTTGAGCAAACAGGCCAGTCCTTGGGGGCCAACACCGCATCGGTGGATGCGGCTCAGGCTCAGCTCGTTTCTGCCCGCGCCCAGCGCGACAATGTGCGTGAGCAAGCGCGCCGGGTAATGCAGCTGGTTGAACGCGGCGTATATGCGCGGGCACGGCTGGATGAAGCCACCGCATCGCTGAATTCCGCCGAGGCTGCCGTGGTCAAGGCGCAGGCCGATTTGCAGCGCGCACGTCAGGAACTGGGGCCAACCGGTACGGATAACCCGCAGTTCAAGCAGGCACTCGCGCAACTTGAGAAGGCCCGGCTTGATCTGGTGCGCACGGAGATTAAGGCGCCTGCCGACGGTGTGATTACCAATCTGCAGCTCGCCGTTGGCCAGGTGGTCAGCACCGGTCAGCCTGCGCTGACCTTTATCGACACCGGCACCGTATGGGTTTCTGCGGCCTTTAAAGAAAACAGCCTGGAGCATGTACAGGCCGATGACACCGCTGAGCTGGTGTTCGA
>JAHJXZ010000268.1 GCA_018827205.1 Gammaproteobacteria bacterium
AACCCAAGCATCACCGTTATCTGCCTTGGAAATCTTGTAAGGCACCATCTGGATGTCTTTCTGCACGACTTCTTCGTCAAAACGACGACCAATCAGACGCTTCACCGCATACAGGGTGTTGTGCGGATTGGTCACTGCCTGACGCTTGGCCGACTGGCCAACCAGGATTTCACCGTCGTTGGCATACGCGATGATCGACGGCGTAGTACGCGCGCCTTCAGCGTTTTCGATAACTTTGGCGACACCGTTTTCCAGAACCGAGACGCACGAGTTGGTGGTCCCCAGGTCGATACCAATAATTTTGCCCATCTTTACTCTCCCGAAACTTTGATAATCCCGCCGCTGATCGTTGTCAGCGGCGGTAGCACTAAAACGCTTGACTGTTTAATGGGGGCAGCTCGGCGAATTTCAAGCCTGCTCATCAATCGATGGCGGCGCTTCTACCGGCGCCTTACTGACCACCACCATGGCAGGGCGCAGCAGACGACCATTGAGCATGTAGCCCTTCTGGAACACCTTGAGCACGCTGTTAGGCTCAACGCTGGTGCTTTCCTGCATCGCCATCGCCTGATGGTGCTCAGCGTTGAACGGCGCGCCATGCGGATCAATCGCTTCCAGCTGGTGGCGTTTGAGGGTGTCGCCGAACAGCTTGAGCGTCAGCTCCATGCCTTCACGTACGGACTTGATCGCCTCATCATCAGGATTCGACAGTTCAAGGCCACGCTCCAGGCTATCCACCACCGGCAACAGATCGTTGGCGAACTTCTCCAGAGCGAATTTGTGCGCTTTCTCCACATCCTGCTCGGCGCGGCGGCGCACGTTCTGCAGATCGGCAGCCATGCGCAGCGACTGATCCTGCGCAGTGGCCAGTTGTTCTTCCAGCGCTTGCACGCGGGCAACCAGGTCATCACCCGCAGCTGCTTCGGCAGCTGTTTGTACATCGGGGTTCTGCGTATCCAGGGTCTGTTCGTCAGCCATGCGTCTCTCCTCTTAAAATCCGACGCGAGCCTTAACTCACGTGCCTGACCGCTATATGGGGTCAAAAAATGTGGTTTCAAGGACAGCAGACGGATTGTCAGCCCACAAAAAAACACTGTATAAATAACCAGACATGAACTTGGGAGGCCCTCGCCATGCTGGTGCACCTGTCCGTACACAACTACGCCATCGTTGAACACCTTGATCTAGAGCTGGACGCCGGCATGAGCGTAATCAGCGGCGAAACCGGCGCCGGCAAGTCGATCATGCTCGACGCCCTCGGCCTGACCCTGGGTGATCGCGCCGACAGTGGCGTGGTGCGTCCCGGCGCGGACAAGGCGGACATCCTCGCCAGCTTCGACCTGCACGACATCCCCGAAGCCCGCGCCTGGCTGGCCGAGCGCGATCTAGACAATGACGGCCCTTGCATCCTCCGCCGGGTGATCACAGCAGAGGGCCGCTCGCGTGGCTATATCAACGGCGCGCCTAGCCCACAAGGTGACCTCAAGGCCCTCGGCGAACTACTGATCGATATCCACAGCCAGCATGAACACCAGTCCCTGCTCAAGCCCGAAACCCACCGCCGCCTGCTCGACGAATACGCCGGCAGCCAGGAACTGGCGCGCCAGGTGCAGCTCGCCGCGCAGCGCTGGAAACAGACCAAGAGCGAGCTGGAGCGGGTTTCCAGCATCGGCGACGAACAGCGCGCACGCCATCAACTGCTTAGCTACCAGCTGGAAGAACTCGACAACCTGGCCTTGGGCGAGAACGAACTGGACAACCTGGAACAGGAACACAAGAACCTGACCAACGCTGAAAGCTTGCTCAGTGCCTGCCGACTGGTGATTGAGCAGTGCAGCGAGAATGACGCCGGCAACGTGCTGTCCGCCCTGACCAACAGCCTCAATCGCCTCGGCGCTTTTCAGGGCCAACCGGGCGCACTGAGCGAAGCCACCAACCTGCTGGCCAGCGCGCAAATCCAGGTAGAAGAAGCCGTCGGCGAACTGAACCGCTTTCTCGACCACTTCGACGCCGACCCCGAGCGCCTGCGGCAGATGGAAGAACGTCTGGATGCGATCTACACCCTGGCGCGCAAGCACCGCATCCAGCCAACCGAGCTGGGCGCCATGCAGCAACAGCTGTTCGAAGAACTGGAAAGCCTCAACGCCGACGACCAGGCCGCCGAACGTCTGAATGATGAACTGGCCGCTTTCGAACGGCATTACCAGGAAAAAGCAGCGGAACTCAGCACTCTGCGCAATAACGCTGCCGGCCAACTGGCCACTGCTGTCGAGCAGGAAATGCAGACGCTGGGCATGCCCGGCGGGCGTTTCAACATCAAGCTCAGCGCCAACAGCAATAGTGAGCCGCACCCCAACGGCCTGGAACAGCTGGAATTTCTGGTCAGCGCCAACCCTGGCCAACCGCTGAAAGCCCTGGCTAAGGTCGCCTCGGGTGGCGAACTGTCGCGCATCAGCCTGGCGATTCAGGTGATCACCGCGCAAACCTCGCGGGTGCCAACCCTGGTATTCGATGAAGTCGACGTCGGCATCGGCGGTCCTACCGCCGAAGTGGTCGGCCAGCTACTGCGCCGCCTCGGCGAACGCGGCCAGGTACTCACCGTCACTCACCTGCCGCAGGTTGCAGCGCAAGGGCATCAGCACCTGTTCGTGCACAAGGTGCGTGAAAGCGATGCTACCCGCACCGCAGTGAGCAAACTGAGCCCCGTGCAGCGGGTCGAGGAAATCGCCCGCATGCTTGGCGGCGTAGATCTCACCGAGGAATCACTGGCCCATGCCCGGCAGATGGTCGGCAGCGCCCAAGCCTGATTACACAGGGCCTAAAAAGCACAAAGGCGACCCTAGGGTCGCCTTTGTCATGCCTGCATCAATCAGGTCTTCTTGCGCACGTACAGCACAAGATTGTGATCAACCAGCTCAAAACCGTGCTCTTTGACGATTTCTTTCTGACGCTTTTCGATCTCGGCATCGAAGAACTCGATCACCTCACCGGAGTCGACACAGACCATATGGTCGTGATGGCCGCTGTCCGCCAATTCGAAGACTGCATGACCGCCATCGAAATTGTGGCGAACCACCAGACCTGCTGCTTCAAACTGAGTTAGTACGCGGTACACCGTTGCCAGACCTACGTCGTCACCCGCCTCCATCAATGCCTTGTAGACATCTTCAGCACTCATGTGACGCTGACCGGCAGAGTCGAGCATTTGCAGTATCTTGACCCGTGGCAGGGTCACTTTCAGGCCAGCCTTGCGTAGTTCGCTATTTTCAACCATGGTCTGCTTTCTCACGGAAGCGGCTTCGCAGCTTCCTTTATTGCGGGTATGATCCGGGGTTATATTGCCCAGCCAAGATAGTGGAAGTCGCCCACCGATGCAAAAAACCAAACTGCTGCTGACCAGCCTCACCCTTACGGGGCTACTCGCACTCGCCGGTTGTTCATTCCCCGGGGTTTATAAAATCGACATCCAACAGGGCAATGTCGTCACGCAGGACATGATAGACCAGTTGCGGCCGGGAATGACCCGCAAGCAAGTGCGGTTTATCATGGGTAACCCGTTGCTTACTGACACTTTCCACGCCAATCGCTGGGATTACCTGTACAGCATTCAGCCGGGTGGCGGTCAGCGCCTCCAAGAGCGCGTCAGCGTGAACTTCGGCGCTGACGACCAACTGGTCGGTCTGTCTGGTGACTTCATGCCGGGCGTCAGCCGCGACCAGGCCATCCTGGGCGAAGACAGCGGCGTTACCACGCCACAAACCACACAGCGCCCTCAGGTAGAAGAGAAACCCGCTCCAGGCTCACTGCTGGAACAGATTCAACGCGAAGTGGACGACGTGAAAGTCGTACCAGTGCCGACTCCAGAACCCCTGGAAAGCACACCGCAGTAATATTTACTGATAAAAAAGCCCGGACATGTCCGGGCTTTTTTATACCTGCATCCCTGCTGGCATACTCAGCCGCTACTGCGCAGCATCCTCAGCTTTGGCTTGCGCCGCTTTAGCAGCGCGCTGCTTGCGCACTTCTTTTGGGTCGGCAATCAGCGGCCGGTAGATTTCCACCCGCTCACCATCTTCCAGCACACGCTCATCAGGCTTGCTCACTGCCTTGCCGAATATCCCAAGCGGACTGCTGTGCAGGTCAAGATCAGGAAAATGCGCCTGCATGCCGGACTGCACGGCCGCCTGCCGCACATTAGTGCCATAAGGCAGACTCAAGCGCAGCAGCTTCTGCTTGTCAGCCAGGGCGTAGACCACCTCGACCACGATATTCGGCTTATCCATAGAGTTGCTTAGCCCTTTGGCAGAATGCATCGACCAGGGTATTGGTGGCCTGATTGAACAGCGGCCCGAGGGTCGCGCGCACCAACGGCCCGGCGTAGTCGAAGGTCAGATCGAGACTTATCTTGCAGGCCTTGTCGCCCAGAGCCTTGAACTCCCAATGTCCATACAGCTGGGTGAACGGCCCCTCAACCAGAGTCAGCTTGATCAGCTCGCCTGGCACCAGCGTGTTAGCCGTGACAAAGCGCTGGCTCAAGCCGCCCTTCGCCACCGCCAGGCTGGCGCGCATATGCGTGTCGCTCGACTCAAGCACTTCGCTGGCCGAACACCAGGGCAGGAACTGCGGGTAACTGGCCACATCATTGACCAGATCAAACAGTGCCCGCGCGGGATAAGGCAGCAGCGCCGAACGCTGAATATGAGTACTCATAACCCAACCACTTGGCTAAACAGGATGCAGGCGATCATTTGCTCAGCTCTGCGACAAACACAATCAGCACGCCAATTGGCGCGACCACACGAATCAACCAATACACCACGTTGAATAGCAGCGGGCTTTTCATCGCCAGCTCTTCGCGCACTGCCTCACGCTTAAGCACCCAGCCAGCAAATATGGCGAACGCCAGGCCACCGAACGGCAACAGAATGCGGCTGGTCAGGTAATCGATAGTGTCGAAGAAATTCCGCCCGCCCTCTGCCCCCCACTGGAACAGGTGGAAGCCATCCTCGGCGAAGACAAAGAACTTCGCTTCCGCGCCCAGGTTAAAGGACAGCACCGTGCCCATGCCGACTACCCAGCAGAGGAATGCCAACACGCTGGTCACCAGCACCCGACTGCGCTTGGTGCGCTCGACCAAGTAGGCCACTGCTGGCTCCAGCATGGAGATCGATGAGGTCCAGGCCGCGATCAACACCAGAATAAAGAACAGCGTGCCCATCACCTGGCCAAAGGCGATATTGCCGAACGCCACCGGCAGAGTCACAAACATCAGCCCCGGCCCTGCGCCAGGCTCCAGGCCACCGGCGAAAACGATGGGAAACAGCGCCATACCGGCCGTCAATGCCACCAGAGTATCGAGAATGCCGACGGTGAGAATGGTGCCGCCAATCGAGGCGTTCTTCGGCATATATGAGCCATAGACCATGATCGCGCCCACACCGACGCTCAGGGTAAAGAAGGCATGCCCCATGGCGGCCAGCACGCCATCTAGTACGCGATCCGGCTGGAAATCGAAGAGAAAGTGGAAGCCCTGCATAAAGTGACCGGTGGTCATGCTGTAACCCAGCAGCACCAGCAACAGCACAAACAGCAGTGGCATCATGATGCGCAAGCTGCGCTCAAGGCCGGCCACCACGCCACGGGCGATGACAAAGCCGGTCAGTAGCATAAACAGCGTATGCCACAGGGTAAGCCGCCAGGGATCCGCCGTCAGCGCGCCAAACGCCGCACCAGCGCCCTCGGCACTCACACCAGCAAACTGCCCACCGCCCATGCTGAGGATGTAATCCAGCGACCAACCGGCCACCACACTATAGAAAGACAGAATCAGCAGAGCGGCAACCATACCCACCAACGCCGCCCAAGACCATTTCGGCGATGCGCCCGATTCAATGGCCAGGGCTTTAAGGGTATTCACCGGGCTCTGCCGGCCGCGCCGACCGATCAGGGTTTCCGCAAGCATGATCGGCAAGCCGACCATGAAAATGCACACCAAGTACATCATCACGAAAGCCCCGCCACCGTACATGCCGGTCATATAGGGGAACTTCCAGATATTACCTAGCCCGACAGCCGACCCGGTCGCCGCCAGAATAAACACCCAACGACTGGCCCAGGCACCGTGTATCGAAACCTTATCGTTCGCCATGCTCGGCTAGCCTGCTCTATTAAAAAAGATCGCGCATTGTCGGGGATTCGCCAGGGCGGCTCAAGCGCAGCCGACGCCGCACACCATCTGGCGCCTGGCAAAGCTGATTTTGCACTGCCGCACACATAGCGTCCGCGCCAGTGACTCCCTATAATGCGCGCCCTATGGCTAAACAAAAGAAACACCCGCAAGGCACCATCGCGCAAAACAAGAAGGCGATGCACGACTACTTCGTCGAATCCAGGTTCGAGGCAGGCTTGGTCCTGGCCGGCTGGGAAGTGAAAAGTCTGCGCGCCGGCAAGGCCCAGTTGGTTGACAGCTATGTGCTGCTGAAAAACGACGAAGCCTGGCTGATGGGTTGCCACATCACCCCGCTGACGGCGGCCAGCACCCATGTGATCGCTGACCCGACCCGTACCCGCAAACTGCTGCTGAACAAGCGTGAGCTGGACAAGCTGTTCGGCGCCGTGCAGCAGAAAGGCTATGCCTGCGTAGCGATGTCGATTTACTGGAAGGCGCACCTGATCAAGTGCGAGATTGCCCTAGCCAAGGGCAAGAAGGACTTCGACAAGCGCCACACCGAGAAAGAACGCGACGCCGACCGCGAAGTACAGCGTGCGATGCGCAGCAAAGGCAAAGACGAATAAATCGACTCTGCACTCGCAAAGAAGCCCCGCAAATGCGGGGCTTTTCATTCCAGCGCCTGGCCTAGCGCAACTCGCTGAAGGCCAACTTCACCCCGAGCCCTACCAGCACCGCGCCCATCAGCCGATCAAACCAGTGCCCCATGCGTGCGAAACCCGCACGCACCCGCTGATGACTGAACAGTTGCGCGACCATGCAGAACCACAGCGCCGTGGCCACTGCCAGGTAAACGCCATAGCCGGCCTGAACTGACAGCGGCGTATGCGGGTTGATCACCACGGTAAACAACGACAGAAAGAACAACGTGGCCTTGGGGTTAAGGCCATTGGTCACAAAGCCAGCGACAAAGGCTGCGCGCGGTGAACGCGCGCCCTCGTCAAGACTCAACTCGGCTTCGCTCGGGCTTGCCGGTTTGGCGCGCAGCGCCCTGATGCCGATATACAGCAGGTAAGCCGCGGCCAGCCACTTCAGCGCATTGAACAGCACAATCGACTGCGACACGATCAAGCCGATCCCCAGTAGCGAATAGGCCACATGGATAAAGATCCCGCAGCCCACGCCAATCGCACTGAAGATGCCGGCACGCCGCCCATGAGCCACACTTTCGCGCACCACAATCGCGAAGTCCGGGCCAGGGCTTGCCACTGCCAGCAGGTGAATGAGGGCCACAGCTAAAAACTCGGTCCAGTACATGGGGCGGCTCCGCGACGTCGAAATGATTCTGTTAGGCTCGCCACCTTACTCCCCACCCAAACTCGCAGGATAGATACAGCTGATGAGTAACAGTCACCGCGCCGTGTTTCTCGACCATAGCTCACTCGACCTGGGCGACCTCGACCTGTCTAACCTCAACGCCTGCTTTGCCGACCTGCAACTGTATCCGCACAGCACCCAGGCGCAAACTATCGAGCGCTTAAAGTGCGCACAGGTGGCGATCAGCAACAAGGTGCCGCTGAATGCCGAGGTATTCGCCGCCTGCCCAGAGCTGAAACTGGTGCTGGTGGCCGCCACCGGCACCAACCCGATTGACCTGGCCGCCGCCCGCGCTCACGGGATAATCGTGAGCAACTGCCAGGGTTACGGCACGCCATCGGTGGCCCAACACACCCTCATGCTGCTATTGGCGCTGGCCACCCGCCTGCCCGATTATCATCAGGACGTTCGCGCCGGCCGCTGGCAACAGTCGCAGCAGTTCTGCCTGCTCGACCATCCAATTATCGAACTGCACGGCAAGACCCTCGGCCTGCTCGGCCATGGCGAGCTGGGCAGCGCAGTCGCCAGACTGGCCGAAGCCTTTGGCATGCGCGTACTACTCGGTCAACTGCCCGGCCGACCAGCCCGTGCCGACCGCCTACCACTGGATGAGCTGCTGCCTCAGGTCGATGCGCTTAGCCTGCACTGCCCGCTGAACAACGACACCCTGAACCTGATTGGCGCCCGCGAACTCAACCTGATGAAGCCCACAGCCTTTCTGATCAACACCGCCCGCGGCGGCCTGATAAACGAGCAGGCCTTGGCTGACGCCCTGCGCGCAGGTCACCTGGGCGGCGCCGCAACCGACGTGCTGACCCAGGAACCGCCGAAAGACGGTAATCCTTTACTCGCCGCCGATATTCCAAGGCTGATCATCACCCCGCACAGCGCCTGGGGCAGCCGTGAAGCGCGACAACGCATCGTCGGCCAGCTCAGTGAAAACGCCTTGGCCTTTTTCAGTGGCACAGCCATACGCGTAGTCGGCTAAGCTACGCGACTTTTTTCCAGGAGCGCTTATGGACCCGCGAAGCGAAGTACTGCTGCGCCAGGCCGATCTATTCAACGGCCCAATGCTGCTTGCCGGCTTGCCGGCGGATGACTTGCTCGGTCAATTCCCCGAAGCCTACGGCTGGAGCTGGCATGCAGGCGAACACGCGCTGCTGGAGGCCCGCTTCAGCAATCGCTGCCACTTTGGCACCCAGCCTGGCGAACGCGACTTCCAGGCAGCCGTGCTGTTTCTGCCGAAATCTCGCGAGCTGACCGAATACCTGCTCAATGCCCTGGCGGCGCGCCTGGACGGGCGCGAGCTGTTTCTGGTCGGTGAAAAACGCGCCGGCATTGAACGCGCCGCCAAACAGCTGGCGAGCTTCGGCCAGGCACGCAAGCTCGACAGCGCGCGGCACTGCCAGCTCTGGCAAGTGCAGGTGAAGCATGCACCCGCCACGCCGGACCTGCACAACCTGGCGCAACGCTATGAGCTCGCCCTGGGCGACGGCCCACTGCAGGTGCTCAGCCTACCCGGCGTATTCAGCCATGGCCGACTGGACGTTGGCAGCGCCCTGCTGCTTGAACACCTCGACGGTTTACCCAGCGGGCATATCCTGGATTTCGGTTGCGGAGCCGGTGTGCTGGGTGCTGCTCTGAAGCGCCGGTACCCGGACAGCCAGATCACCCTTCTGGATGTCGATGCCTTTGCCATCGAAAGCAGCCGCCTGACCCTGGCCGCCAACGGCCTTGAAGCCGATGTTATCAATGCTGACGGCATCGATGCGGCGCCCACGGGCCTAAGTGCGATCCTCAGCAACCCGCCCTTTCACCAGGGCGTGCACACCCACTACCAGGCCACCGAGCACCTACTGCGCCAGGCCAACCAGCACTTGGCCAGCAAAGGTGAGCTGCGCCTGGTCGCCAACAGTTTTCTCAAATATCCACCACTGATCGAACAGCACCTCGGCCCCTGCCAGACCCTGGCCGACGCCAAGGGCTTTCGCATCTACCGCGCCCGCAAAGGCTGAAACGGGGCTTGCCCTATTACGGGTGCGCGGGCAGAATGCGCGCGTCCTAGGGGAGTAGTCTCCCGCGAGCGTCAGCTCGCCCGGCACACGTCAACATACTTGCTCAGCAGAGCATGGCGCGTGCGACCCAAGGCCCACTCAGAGGGGCCTGCGGTTTGACAAGACCTATGACACGCACACCTTACCCGGGGCGGGAAGGCTGTACGTGTCATAGCCGTGTCGACCCGCCCCTTTAGGAAAGCCTGATGCTCGAATCTCTATTTGTTCCAACCTTTATCGTTGCCTTGGCCGAAATCGGCGACAAGACGCAGCTGCTCGCACTGCTGCTGGCCGCACGCTTTCGCAAACCCTGGCCGATCATCTGGGGCAT
>JAHJXZ010000269.1 GCA_018827205.1 Gammaproteobacteria bacterium
GCCGCAGTCAGGGCATCGTAGATATCGCAGATGGTCATGATCCGCGAAGCGCAGGGAATTGCATCGCCTATCAGGCCTTTGGGGTAACCGCTGCCATCGAGCTTCTCATGGTGCGCGCCAGCGATATGCGGTACGCCCTGTAAATCCGGGGTCCAGGGAATCAGGCTGAGAAACTGCTGGGTATGCACTACATGGCGCTCGATTTCTTCGCGCTCAGCCGAGGTCAAGCTGCCCTTGCGCACCGCCAGAGCACTGAACTCACCCTCACTGAGCAGGCTTACCAGGCAATTACCGGGCGCCTTGACCAACTCTCCCTGCACCTCCTGCAAGTGCTGGAAATCCCCCTCACTGAGCATGCTCGGCTCGTTGGCCTGAATGATGTTGCTCAGGTAGCGTTCCAGGCGCTCGCACTCATAGGCCAGCTCGGCCTCCAATTGCAGGCGCCGCTCATCGCTCAAACCGCCCTGATGGCGGTAGGCATGCAGCATCTTGCGCAGGGTCTGGTTGTGCAGATTCTCTTGAGCCAGGGCGACGCGATAACGCAGGTTTTCCAGTACCGGCTCAGGCAATTTCTTGGCTTTGACCAACACGTGCTCGCGCACGCCTACCTTGCCAAAGTCATGCAACAAGGCCGCGTAACGCAGCTCGCGTAAGCCATCGACGCTCAGCGCCTGCTCGCGCAACCGGGCTTCCGGAGCATGGGGCAACTGGTTGGCTAGGGTCAGGCACAGCTCGGCCACGCGGAAAGAATGGCCACTGGTGGTGGGATCGCGCTGTTCAATGGCAAACACCGAGGCCTGAACGAAGCCGTCGAACAGCCTACTGATGTCATCCAGCAACTGGCGATTCTCAATGGCCACCGCCGCCTGGCTGGCCAGCGCACGCAGTGATACAGCGGTTTCTTCGTCGAAGGCAATCAGCTCCGGCTCAAGCTGCTCGCTGCCTTTGCGCTGGCGATTGATAAATTCCAGCACACCGACCACTTCATGGCGATGATTGCGCATGGGGATCGCCAGGATCGACATGGTGCGATAGCCCATCTGCAGGTCAAAGGAGCGGTTAAAACGATACGGCGCATCGGCAGCAATCGCATACACGTCCTCGATATTCAGTTCGGTGCTGGTCAGCGCCACATAGCCGGCAATCGAGGCCTTGCTCAGCGGCATGCGCTGATCCTGAAAGCTGTTCTGGCTGAGCGTGCCATTCTGCGTCAGCTTGAAGATCAGCTGCGCCGGCGCATCCGGGCGGCGGCTGACCAAAAACAACGAGGCGGCGTCGCTGTTGGACAAGCGCCGCCCCTCGATCAGGATCTTTTCCAGCAAACGGTCCAGGTCACGCTCGGCCGACAGCGCCAGGCCTACATCCACCAACTTACTCAGGTCATCATGTTTGCCCGCCAGGGCGGCAGCCAGCTGTTCGGTTTGATGACGCAAGCTGTACTGCTCACCGGCAAAACGCAGCAGCGCCGCCAGTTCCTCGACACTGGCGTGGGGCGGCAAGGGTAAGACGCCAGGTTGGTCCATGCAGCCCACCAAAATCGCGCCACAATCCAGCCAATCAGCCAACGGCCTGAGCGCCAGCAGCCGCTCATCAAGCAGCACCAGCGCCAGCTCATCCGGCAATGGGTCAGACGCATCAATCGGCTGAAGGCTCAGCGGGCACTGAGCCAGGAGGTCGTACAAGGGGTGTTCGCCAAGCGCATTGCTGTGGCCCAGCACAAGGCGGGGAGTGCCCATGATGGTTGTCCTCAGTCGCAGTTGCGTAGAGCAGTGCGACTGAGTATTGCACAGGATTTAGCGGCTGCCCGGCCGTCCGGCAGCGCCCGATAAGCCAATCAGCTGGCGGGTTGCAACTGCATGCCCTGCTGCATCTTGGCGGCATCGACGACGAAACAGCGCGAGGCTTGCAGCAGCGCGACCATGGTCAAAAACAAGGCCACGGGAATCAGGTACATGGCGTTGTGCAGGCCGACAGCCTTGAAGGTCTCGTTCATTTCACTGGCCCCGGCAGCGAGCATCGCCGCATGGGAATAGTGATCCGACAGCATGCCCACCGCCAATGGGCCAAGGCCGCCGCCGAGCAGGTAGAGGCCGGCGAAGAACAGTGCCATGGCCGTGGCGCGCAGGCGTGGCTCGATCACATCCTGAATCGCGGTGTAGACGCAGGTATAGAAGTTGTAGGCGAACAGCCAGCCGATGCTGAACAGCGCCACGAACACGGCGATTTCGACCCGTCCAGCCATCAGGGCATAGCCCGTGGTCACGGAGGCAATCAACATGCTCAGTGCGGCAAACAACAAGCGGCCGCTCTGCCAGCGCTGGTGGATCTTGTCCGCCAGCCAACCGCCTAGGGTCAGACCGACCAGACCGGTCAATCCGACGATCACCCCGGTGGCCATCGCCGCCTGCTCCAGCGGCATCAGGAAGTAGCGTTGCAGCATCGGCACCATGAACGAGTTACAGGCATAGGTGGCGAAGTTGAAGGCCAGGCCGGCCAGCACCAACCACCAGAAGGTGCGAATCGCCAGCACCTTGCGCAGGGGTTTCTCCACCGGCGTGGTGCGCGACTGCACCAGCTCGGCCGCGCCGCGCTTGGGCTCTTTGATAAAGAACATAAACAGCGCCAGGATTACCCCCGGCACCGCCGCAATAAAGAACGGCGCACGCCAGCTGTCGAAGGCTTTGACCATCGCACCAATAGTGAAGAACGCCAGCAGCAAGCCAATCGGTAGGCCGAGCATAAAGATGCCCATCGCCCGCGCACGTTTGTGCGCAGGGAACAGATCGCCAATCAGCGAATTGGCCGCCGGCGCATAGCTGGCCTCGCCAATGCCGACGCCCATGCGAATCAGCAGGAAGCTCCAGAAGTTCCAAGCCAGGCCATTGATCGCAGTCAGCCCGCTCCAGACTGCCAGCCCCCAGCCCATGATCTTGCGACGCGCACCGGTATCGGCCATACGCCCCAGCGGAATGCCAGCAATCGCATAGACGATGGTGAACGCGGTGCCAATCAAGCCCAGCTGCAGGTCGCTGAGATCCCATTCCATGCGGATCGGTTCGATGATGATTGCCGGAATGGTGCGGTCAAAGAAGTTGAAAAGATTGGCAAGAAAAAGCAGGAACAAAATGCGCCAGGCATTCGTCGCTTGCAGGGACTGCTGCTGCATGGGATCCATCTCTATTTGTTGTTATCAAAGCAGGTCGGTGGCACTTGGCCAGCCGCCGCATCCAGCATGTGCAGGCGCAATCTAGAGCCTTGCGTCTATGCTGTCTGTGACTATTTGTTGTGTGTATGCCGGGTAATGGGCGCTTGGGCAAGCACACAGGTCACAAAGCGCATCGGAAAAACTCCGGATATGCCTCAGTAAAACCGGGTGAAACAGCGAGATTTTTCATTTTTCATGCTACAAACAAGCTTGTTGAGTGACATGTGGCCATTTGCCTCTCCACCCTCGTTAGCCGCCGGACTGTCTCTAAATGAAAACAAAAAAAGACGCTGTGACCACCCCCGCGACCGAAGCCACACTGGCTGACCTGGCTGATACCCTGCTCGCTCCGCTTGAGCGCCCCTCCCCGTTAAAGCCCCCCATGCGGCTGGACAGCAGTGGCGAGCAGTACATGTATTTCACCGAGCGCGACATTGATCGCATCCTCGACAACCTCGACGGCCTGCGCAGCCTGGTGTTCCCCCCAGCCCCGCAGGATGACGACAGCGAGCGACGGGTGCAGCACTTCCCCTCTGTTTGCCTGATCGGCCTTGGCCGCTGCGGCTCGAACATCGCTCTGGATGTCGCCTCCCTGGTCTACAACGCCCGGCAGTTCTACCTGAGCGAATTCAACAACGAAGAAAAGGCCGTGGCCGAGCAGGATTTCCGCCCCACGCGCTGGATTCGCAGCAACCTGCTGCGCGCGCCGAGCAAGGACAGCAAGCCGGTATTCCTGATCGAGCCGCTGGTCATGCTCGGCGACCTGGACAAGGACATCGAGGGGCGCATCCGCTTCTCGCGCAAGGGTGAAACCAGCGGCTTCCTCAGCGACTACAGCAAGATGAAGATCATGGACCTCTCCGAGGTGCATGCGGGCGGCGCCGGTAACGCGCCGATCCTCGGCCAATACCTGGCCAAGATCATCCTCAACAAGGACACCCAGCGCTTCACCAACGAAGACTGGAAGTTTATTCACAGCTACCTGATCGACTCCTGCGGCATCAAAGCCAACCAGTCGCGCCTGTACTTCTATATTTTCAGCGCTGGCGGCGGCACCGGATCGGGCATGGCCTCGGAATTCGGCCTGGCCCAGCAATTCGCCTACATGAGCAAGACCTTCGATACCAAGAACTTCGACGAAAGCCCGGAAAACCGCGACCACAGCTTCGTCTTCGAGCCGATCTTCACCAGCGGCATCTGCATCCTGCCGAACATCTCCGACCAGCGCAGCGAGATGTCCGAGGCCCTGCACATCAACGCCGGCCGCCTGCTGTGCAAGTACCTCGCCGAGGAGTGGGACTTCTCTTACAACTTCGACAATGAAGAGAACAGCGAAGAAAGCGTGATGCGTCGCATCCGCCCATGGAACGCCATGATGCTGATCTCCAACGACATCATGCGTTACGCCGAAGAGAGCGATGACGGCAATATCCAGAACATCGACGTCAACGCCATGGAGCGTCACGCCAACCAGTACATCTCGCAGCAGATCTTCAACATCCTCACCGCCCAGGCAGTGACTACCGACTACGACCAGAACTACTTCCGCCGCGCCGGCATCGATATTGGCGAAACCATTCGCCTGGATGCCAACGACTTGTTTATGAGCCTGGCCGGCCCAGTGGCCGTCGCCTATGCCGAATCCGTGGTGCCGGAGCAGAGCGCCGCGACGCTGGATAAATTCCGCGTGCTGGACAAAGAGCCGTCGCGGCTGAATATTGATGACCTGTTTTTCCGCTCCATTGACCTGCCGCACTTCAATAAGGTGACCCAGGCCATCGAGGGCATCAGCCTGCTGCCGATCGAGTCCAAGCGTTACCGTGAAGCGCTGGATGAATACAAGAAGTCTGACTTCAACGCCGCCAAACTCAGTGACCTGCACTTCTTCAAGAACTGCTCATCGGTGGTGTCGATCGTCTCGCTGCCCAAAGACTACAAGCTGTCCTATATGGACCTGAACCGGCTCAAGACCCACCTCAACAGCCTGTTCCCCAACACCACGCTAA
>JAHJXZ010000035.1 GCA_018827205.1 Gammaproteobacteria bacterium
CTTACCGGCGCCGAAGCGCTTAGGCGGTTATTTTCTGTGGCACTTTCCGTAGGCTCACGCCTCCCAGGCGTTACCTGGCACTCCGCCCTATGGAGCCCGGACTTTCCTCCCCCGCATTACGCAGAACGCAACACGGCAGCGACTGTCCGATCGACTCTCCGCGGGCAAGGTTAACGGCCCGCGCCCTATAGAACAAGGTTTAAACGTCTTTCTGCTGCTCCAGGGCCACCTGATAGAGCAAGTTTTTGCGCACCCCAGTGATCTCCGCCGCCAGCGCTGCCGCGCGTTTCAGCGGCATTTCCGCTAAGAGCAGATTCAACACGCGCATCGCTTCGGCGCTTACGGCCTCCTCGCCCTCCGGCGCCTGCCAACCTGCAACCAGTACGACACATTCGCCGCGCTGCTGATTACTGTCAGAAGCTACCCAGGCCGCCAGCTCGGCCAGCGGCATGCCCTTGAGCGTCTCGAAGGTCTTGGTCAGCTCACGCGCCAGCAACGCCGGGCGCTCATCGCCAAACACCGACTGCATATCCTGCAGGCATTCGAGGATGCGATGCGGCGCCTCATAGAAGATCAGCGTGCGCGGCTCTTCCTTTACCTGCTCAAGGCGCCCGCGACGCCCTGCCGCCTTAGCGGGCAGAAATCCCTCAAAGATAAAGCGATCCGACGGCAAGCCCGCAGCAGACAGCGCAGCAATCAATGCACAAGCCCCTGGCACGGGCACCACGGCAACGCCCGCAGCGCGCGCCTGGCGCACCAGGTGATAACCCGGATCAGAAATCAGCGGCGTACCGGCATCGGAGATCAGCGCCACATCGTCACCCGCCAGCAGCCGCGCGA
The DNA here is from genome assembly GCA_018827205.1 of Gammaproteobacteria bacterium. Lineage (GTDB taxonomy): Bacteria > Pseudomonadota > Gammaproteobacteria > Pseudomonadales > Pseudomonadaceae > Aquipseudomonas. Next base: position 841 of record JAHJXZ010000035.1, read on the forward strand.
GAAAGCGCCCACCCTGATCGCGCTCGTTGTGCTCATGACAGGCCGCCAATGGCGTGCCGATGCCAAAATGCTGCATCAGCCGCGCGGAATGACGGGTGTCCTCTGCCGCGATCAGGGCAACGCTGCGCAGGATGGTTAGCGCTCGCGCACTGATGTCATCAAGGTTGCCAATGGGCGTAGCAACCACATAAAGACTGCCCAAAGGCGAATTCGCAGCAGCGGAAGTGGTCACAGCACAGACCTCTCAAAATCAGCAAAGCGCGCATTGTAGCCCGTTTCCAACCTTCGACATCGCGTCACCCGGCGGGCTTGGGTACAATTCGACGCTCAATTTGATCAAGTATCAGGAACGCTTACATGATCGCCTGCCTGCGCCCCCTTTTTATCCTTTGCCTTGCCGGCCTGCTCGCCGCTTGCGCAAGCCAGTCCTCCTCGACTCTGGGCGAGCTGCCGCGCACGCCACAAGCCAGCATCGAACAACTGCTGCAGCAAGCAGCCGAAAGCCCGACCGAACAAGCCGCAGCGCTGCGCCTCTCAGCGACTGACCTGGCCTATAAGCAGAAGGATTTGGCTCGCGCCAGCAGCATTCTTGAGCAGGTGCAGCTGGAAAGCCTGAAGCCGGCCCAGCAGATCTACGCCAGCACCCTGCGCGCCGAACTGGAGATGAGCCGCAACAAACCCAAGGCCGCTCTGCGCGCCCTCAGCCACCCGAGCATGGAACGCCTCGGCGAGCTACCAGTTGAACAGCAGGTACGCAGCCAGCTAGTGCGCGCTAACGCCCTGCAAGCCGCCGGGCAAACCCTAGCTGCCGCCCGCGAACGCGCCTACATCGCCCCACTGCTCAGCAGTGCTAGCGCCTCGCAAAACCATGAAGCCATCTGGACGCTGGTTTCCAGCCTGCCCGCGAGCGAACTGCAAGCCAGTGGCGATGCCGATCTCGACGGTTGGCTGGCGTTAGCCCGCGCCTCCAAGAGCGCCGGCACTCTGGAACAGCAGCAACGCGCTATCGATGCCTGGGTTGTGGCCAACCCGCAGCACCCTGCCGCACAACAACTGCCACAAGCGCTGGTCGAGCTTAAGAAGCTTTCCAGCCAACCGCTGACTGAGGTTGCCCTGCTACTGCCACAGGATGGCCAGCTGGCCAGCGTGGCCCGCGCCCTGCGTGATGGCTTCCTGGCCGCCCACTATCAGGCACAACAAGCCGGGCAGAACCCGCCGAACATTCAGATTTTCGATAGCTCGCGCATCGGCTCCATGGACGCTTTCTACACCCAGGCCCAAGCCAGTGGCGTGCAGCTAGTGATCGGCCCCCTGGAGAAGAACCTGGTCAGTCAGTTAAGCAGCCACGAACAGCTGCCCATCACCACGCTGGCCCTGAACTACAGCGAAGGCAGCCAGGAAGGCCCAGCACAGCTGTTCCAGTTCGGCCTCGCAGCCGAGGACGAAGCCCGCGAAGTCGCTCGTCGGGCTTGGGCCGACGGCATGCGTCGCGCAGTAGCGCTGGTGCCCAACGGTGAATGGGGCGACCGCGTACTTGCTGCGTTCCGCCAGAGCTGGCAAGCCCAGGGCGGCACCTTGATCGCCGCAGAGCATGTTGATCAGCCGGTCGAACTGGCACGGCAGATTGCCGATCTGTTCCAACTGCGCGAGAGCGAAGCCCGCAGCAAACGCCTGCAAAACACTCTGGGCAGCTCGGTTGCCGCTGCTCCGTCGCGCCGCCGTGATGTCGACTTTATCTTTCTCGCTGCCACCCCGCAGCAGGCCCAGCAGATCAAACCGACCTTGGCCTTCCAGTACGCGGGCGATGTGCCCGTGTATGCCACTTCGCACCTGTTTACCGGCATCTACAACCAGGCGCAGTACATCGACCTCAATGGCATCATGTTCTGCGAAACCCCCTGGCTGCTGAACGTAAACGATCCGCTGCGCCAGCAGGCCAGCGCACAATGGCCGCAAGCCGGAGGCAGTCTCGGTCGCCTCTACGCCATGGGTGCAGATGCCTTCCAGCTAGCACCGCGCCTGAACCAGTTCAAAGCCCTGCCCGACACCCGCCTGCAAGGCTTGTCGGGCAATCTGAGCATGAATCCAGGCCAGCGCTTCGAGCGGCAACTGCCTTGGGCAGAGTTCCGTGACGGCCAGGTCCAGCCGCTGCCCGACAGCATCAATTGAGCGAGCGCATCAGCACGCAACAACGTGGAGATGCTGCCGAAGCCCTGGCACGGCAGCATCTCGAACAGCACGGCCTGCGCCTGCTGGCACAGAACTGGCGCTGCCGCCTCGGCGAGCTCGATCTGGTCATGCTCGACGCCGATACAGTAGTATTCGTAGAAGTTCGCTATCGGCGCTATAGCGCCTGGGGCGGCGCTGCAGAGAGCGTGGACGCACGCAAACGTGAGAAACTTAGCCGCGCTGCTCAGCACTTCCTGCAACAAGAATCACGCTGGGCCAAGTACCCATGCCGCTTTGATGTGATTGCCATAACCGCCGACAGCCAAGCCCCCGCGCAACTGGACTGGATTCAAAACGCCTTTGATACCTGAACAGAAGCCACACTGAAGGTTATATCCCTAATGGACATGCAAGCCCGTATTCGCCACCTGTTCCAAGCCAGCATTGAAACCAAGCAGCAGGCCATGGAAGTGCTCATCCCCTTTATCGAGCAAGGCAGCCAGGCCATGGTTCAGGCACTGCTCAGCGAAGGCAAGATCCTCACCTGCGGCAATGGCGGCTCAGCCGGCGACGCCCAGCACTTCTCCTCCGAACTGCTCAACCGCTTCGAGCGCGAGCGCCCTAGCCTGCCGGCCATCGCCCTGACCACCGACAGCTCGACCATTACTTCGATTGCCAACGACTACAGCTACAACGAGATCTTCTCCAAACAGATTCGCGCACTCGGCCAACCCGGCGACGTGCTGCTGGCGATTTCCACCAGCGGCAATTCGGCCAACGTGATCCAGGCTATCCAGGCCGCCCACGACCGCGAGATGACCGTGGTTGCCCTTACCGGCCGCGATGGCGGCGGCATGGCCTCACTGCTGCTGCCGGAAGACGTAGAAATCCGCGTACCCTCGAAAGTCACCGCACGCATTCAGGAAGTTCACTTACTGGCCATCCACTGCCTGTGCGACCTGATCGATAGCCAACTGTTTGGGAGTGAAGAATGACCCGTTCACCACTGATCCTTGCCGCTCTGGCACTGACCCTCGCCCTGGCCGGCTGCGGCAACCGCAGTGTCGGCAACAAGATCGACGACCAGTTCATTGCCCCTGAGGTCAGTTCCAGCGTGGCCCGCGCACATATCGACCTGACCAGCCCAACATCACACATCGTCGTCACCAGCTATAACGGCGTTGTACTGCTTGCTGGACAAACCCCGCGCAACGACCTCAAGGCCATGGCTGAACAGGCTGCGCGCAAGATCAACAATGTCAGCAAGGTGCACAACGAACTGCAGGTCCTGCAGCCCACCTCGCTGCTGGTGCGCAGCAATGACTCACTGCTGACCAGCCGCATCAAAACCCAGATGCTCGCCGACAGCAGCGTGCCTGGCACGCGCATCAAGGTAGTTACCGAGAACGGCATCGTTTTCATGCTTGGCCTGGTCTCGCAAGCCGAGGCCACTCACGCGACCAATCTGGTGCAAAGCGTGTCCGGCGTGCAGAAAGTGGTGAAACTGTTCCAGTACACCAACTGATCGAATGATCAAACGCAGTAAATAAAAAGGCGATCCTAGGATCGCCTTTTTTATGTTTACTTGACCACTTTCAGACTGGGCCGACCACTGGGACGCGGCGGCTCATCATCCGGAGGACTCTGCTCATCCGGCTCTTCAATCTCGCCACCATCGAGCATCGGCGATTCCGTCTCAAACACCATGCCCTGGCCATTCTCCCGCGCATAGATCGCCAGCACGGCAGCCGCAGGGATGTACAGGCTTTGCGGCACACCCGAAAAACGCCCTTCAAAGCTCACCGCCTCGTTATCCATATGCAGATGACGCACCGCAGTAGGCGAGACATTCAGCACGATCTGCCCATCACTGGCAAACCCGGCAGGCACCTGCACACCGTTAAACTCGGCGTCGACCAGCAGGTGCGGGGTGCAGTCGTTGTCCACGATCCACTCATAGAGGGCACGAACCAGATAAGGACGACTCGACTTCATCACTACCTCCTCGGGTTAACGCATATCACGTTCGACAGGCGACAGACTGGCCTGGAACGCTTCACGAGCAAACTGGCGATCCATGTAGTCCAGCAAAGGCTTAGCCGGCTTTGGCAACTCTATCCCCAGAATCGGCAAACGCCAAAGAATCGGCAGCAGACAGCAGTCCACCAGGCTCAATTCTTCACTGAGGAAATACGCCTTGTCGGCAAATAGCGGCGATACGCCTGTCAGGCTCTCACGCAGCTCTTTGCGCGCCAGGGCACGGGCCGGCTCTTTGCTACGCGGATCAAGGATCAGGTCCACCTGCGCACACCAGTCACGCTGAATGCGATGAATCAGCAGTCGGCTATTGGCCCGAGCCACCGGGTACACCGGCAACAGCGGCGGATGCGGGTAACGCTCATCCAGGTATTCCATCACTACGGTCGACTCATACAGAGCCAAATCGCGATCCACCAGGGTCGGCAGGCTGGCGTAGGGGTTGACCTCCAGCAGCTTGGCCGGATAACGGCCCTTTTCGACACTGATGATTTCGGCGCTGAC
>JAHJXZ010000270.1 GCA_018827205.1 Gammaproteobacteria bacterium
CACAGCACCTGAATGCCGGCGTTGGCCAGGCTCATCACGATACCGCGGCCCATGGTGCCCGCGCCGATCACGGCGGCCTGCTGAACCTCGAATGCCTTGCTCATGCCCACTCCTCTGATTAGTGCCGAATGAAATGCCTGTGCTGCAAAGAAAATTCGCCAGTCACCTTAAGCAAGGCGTTACTATTTTTGAAATTTCGTCTTGTGATAAGTCGTATTCAGCCAATGAATATCTCAACCTTCGACCTCAACCTACTACGCGTGTTCGATGCATTGATGCGCGAGCAGAATGTCTCACGCGCCGCCGAACGCCTGTCGCTCAGTCAGCCCGCAGTAAGTAATGCCCTCAGTCGCCTGCGCGAACTGCTCGACGACCCACTGCTGGTGCGGGTTGGCCGCAGCATGCAGCCGACGCCGCGAGCCCAGGCACTGGAAACCCCAATCCGCGCTGCGCTGCAACAGATCGAGCAGAGTCTGAGCGCCGGTGAAGTGTTCGACCCGGCCAGCAGCCGTCAGCACTTCAGCATCGCCGTCACCGATTATGTCGAGCTGATCTGCATGCCGCGCCTGCTCAAGCAACTCAGCCAGCAGGCCCCCGGCATGCGCATCGACATCCGCCACCTGAGCCCCAGCCTGCCGGCCGAAGCGCTGGACAAGGGCGAGCTGGACCTGGTGCTGGGCCGCTTCGAAGACATCCCCGCGCGCTTTTCCCGCCAGCACTGGATGAGCGAAACCCTGCAACTGGCGATGCGCCGCGACCATCCTCTCACCAACCACCCCATGGATCTGCCGACCTTTCTGCAGCTGCGCCACCTGTGGGTACATGGCGGCCAGACCCGCGGCATGGTGGACCAATGGCTCGGCGAACAGGGCCTGTGTCGGGAGATCCTCTACACCACGCCCAACTACCTGCAGGCCGCGCATATCGTCGCCAGCAGTGAACTGGCCGCCGTACTGCCAACTCAACTGGCGCGCCACTTTGCCAGCCTGCTGCCGTTGCAGTTGTTCGAGCTACCGTTCGCTCTCGGCCCGTTTCATCTGGAGATCATCAGCCTGGCCCAACGCCAGCGCGACCCGGCGCTGCACTGGCTGATCGAACAGATTCTGCAGATCGCCCAACACTGACGCCTCGCTGCATGACAAAGGCTTCCTATACTCTCGTCCACAACCGTACGACCTGAGGAAATCGGGATGCTGAAATCAGTTGTGGTACTGCTACTGACGCTGCTGGGCACACTGGCGCACGCCACGAGCCTGGAGATTGTTCTGCTCAACGATCAGGGGCAGCCGCTCAGCGATGCAGTGCTCTGGGTCGAACCAGGCCCTGCGCCAACTCAGGCCGCCAGCGCAGTGATGGATCAGCAAAAACGCCAATTCACCCCGTATGTTCTACCGGTGCAGGTCGGCACCACCGTGCGCTTCCCCAACTCCGACCCGATCAATCACCACGTCTATTCCTTTTCACCCACCAAACGATTCGAGCTGCGCTTGCATCAACAAAATGCCGCCGCCCAGGAAGTACGCTTCGACCAGCCGGGCCTGGTAACCCTGGGCTGCAATATCCATGACTGGATGCTCGGTTTTATTCTGGTGCTGGACACCCCCTGGTTCACCCAAACCGACCAGAGCGGTCACACCCGCCTGGAGTTCGATACGGCCGCCGGCCAGCAACTGTACCTCTGGCACCCTCGCCTGAGTGACGCCAGTGCACCGCTGAGCCGTGCGCTGCCAAGCACCGGGCAATTCACCTGGCAACTGGACACCCCTCTCAAGCGCGACCCTCGTCCAAAGACCCCCACCATGCGGCCACAAGGTAAAGGCGGCTACATACCATGACCTTACGCGGCAAGATTCTCGGCTTTTTTCTGCTGCTGTTGCTGGCGGTGATGGTGCTGCTGCTGGCGCTGGTGTATCGCTCCACCTACCAGCACACCCTGAGCCAGGTGGCCGGGCAGTTGAACTTCGCCCACGCAGTGCTGAGCAACGAACTGCAGAGCCGCCGCCAGGCGCAAAGCGCCATGGCCGACTTGATTGCCAAGGACTTCACCCTGCTCGGTGAAATCGCCGACCTGGTCGCAAGCCCGCAACAGGAGGCGCAATCGCTGTCCGCCGCGCTAGAGTCCTTCGCCTCGCGTAGCCAAGCCAGCTTTGCCTTGGTGAGTGCGCCCGAGGGGCTGATTCTGGCGGGCACCAGCAGTGAGCTGCTGCCAGGTGCGCAATTGCCCTGGAGCGCCATGCTCAGCACTGATGAACCGCAGAGTGAAGAGCGCCTGGTGGTGTTTGGCGAGCGTGTACTGCACATCAATGCCACGCCGATCTTTGCCCCACGCCCCAACCTGATGGGCTGGTTGCTTATGGCCTTTGAGCTGGACGACCAGGCTGTCGCCCAGCTCGCACGACTTAGTGGTGCTGACGTGGCTCTGCTCGACGGCAGCCCTGGCCAGTACCGGGTGCTCGCCAGCAACCTACAGGCGCTACCTCGGGCAGAACTGGCCAGCCAGATGCTACCGAACGCCGACGGGGGCTTTCGCTTTACGCTGCAAGGCCTCGAACAAGTAGCGTTGCGCGCGCCATTGACCGGTACCAGCAGCGAATTGCAGGTGCTACTGATGCGCTCGCTGTCCGCCGAACTGGCCGATTACCAACCGCTGCAATGGCAGCTAGCCGTCATATTTTCCATCGCCCTGCTGCTGGCCGGCCTTGGCGCACTGTGGATCGCCAATACCGTCAGTCGGCCGCTGAGCCAGATGGTCGATAACGTGCGGCGCATCGCCAGCGGCGACTATCAGGTGGCTATGCACGTGCCGGCCACTCAGACCAGCGGTGAAATCGGCTTGCTGGCCCGCGAGTTCATCGCCATGCAGCAAGGCATTGCCGAGCGCGAAACCACCATCAGCTTTCTCGCCTACCGCGACCCGCTGACCGAACTGGCCAACCGCAACCGTTTTGTCGCCGAGCTGCAACAGGCTTTGGCGCATTGCCAGTCAGGCGAAGGTGTTGCGGTGTTGTTGATGGACCTGGACAACTTCAAGGATCTCAACGACACCCTCGGCCACGATGCCGGCGACCTGTTGCTCTGCCAACTCGCCACACGCCTGCAAGCGCTGCTGCGCCCGGACGAGCAGCTGGCGCGCCTCGGCGGTGACGAGTTTGCCCTGCTGATCAGCCCCTGCCAGCCTGGTTTGCTGATCCCCGCTGCCGAGCATTACCGCGCCGCCTTGCACGAACCCTTTGCCGTGCGTGGCATCAGCATGACCCTCAACGCCACGATTGGCATCGCTCTGTATCCAGATCATGGTGAAAGCGCCGGCAGCCTGCTGCAGCATGCCGAAGTAGCGATGTACCTGGGCAAGCAGCAGCGCTCACCTTACGCCCTCTACCGCCCGGAGCTGGATCGCCACAGCCTGTTGCGCCTGGCGCTGATGAGCGAGTTGAAAGGTGCGGTGGAAGGCGGTCAGCTCAGCCTGTACTTCCAACCGAAACTGAATATTCGCGCGCGCAGCCTGTATGGCGTGGAGTGCCTGGTGCGCTGGATTCACCCGGTGCATGGGTTTATCCCACCGGACGAATTCATCCCTCTGGCTGAGCAAACCGGCAACGTCTGCGCCCTGACCCGCTGGGTAGTACGCACCGCGCTGGCGCAAAGCCGCGCCTGGCAAGAACAGGGGCTGGAGCTGAAGACCGCGGTCAATATCTCCGCATTGGACCTGGCCGACCCCGACTTTGCCGGTTTTATCGCCGCGCAACTCGCCGAGCATGGCGTGCCGCCCTCCAACCTGATCGTGGAAATCACCGAAAGCGCAGTAATGGCCGACCCGGAACTGGCCATGGGTCAACTACAACAGCTGTGCGAACTGGGTGTGCAGCTGTCGATCGACGACTACGGTACCGGCTACTCCAGCATGGCCCAGCTCAAACGCCTGCCGGTGCATGAGCTGAAGATCGACAAGTCCTTTGTCCTCGACCTGCTGAGCAATCCCGATGACGACATCATCGTCCGTTCGACTATCGAACTTGGGCACAACATGGGCCTGAAGATTGTCGCCGAAGGAGTAGAAACCGACGCCATTCTCGAACGTCTTGATCAACTCGACTGCGACATCGCCCAAGGCTATCTGCTAAGCAAACCGCTACCACCCGCCGCGTTTGCCAGCTGGCTGGAAAACTGCCAATGGCAATTGCCCCGCCGCAACGAGACGTAGCGTAGGACTACTGAAGGCGCTGGTCAGCAACCCTTACTACCGGGCAGTTAACAATAATTCCGCTGGCTCGCAGGCTGACCAGTCCTTGCTCCTGCGCCTGCAATACGGCGTCGGCCGAACGTAAGGTGGCGCCTGGCGTGCCACTCAACCAGCGCACTTCATAGACATGCCACAACGGGCTGTAGGCCGTGTCCTGGTTAGCCCCTCCGAGCGGCAGCGGGATAGACGGGAACACGCTGGCCTGGCTGTCATCCATGAACTTGTAGACCCGATCATAAGTAGCCAACGGATGCGGTCCGGGCATGTCAGGTAACGCATTGGCCAGTCGCGGCACATAGTTGGCCCGCATTATCGTGGCCATCTGCGCATCCGAAATATCGGTGGTCAGGTAGTAAACCTGTTCGCCGTTGTACCACCCGGGCAACACCGGCAGGCTCATATGGGTGATAGGCGAACTGCTACAACCACTCAACAACACGGCTAACAACGGCCAACCAAGCAAAGCACGCATGCACAGCTCCCTTAACGTTTCCAGTGGATAGCTCAGTAGAGTCTGATTACACGGTGTTATTACAGATACCGATATAGCCAGCCTTTGCACTTGCCAACGGTGCTCGCGATACAGGTACAGCTGTCGTCAGTGAGTACCTGAAAATTTCGCACGCACAAAAAAGGCCGCTGCCGATCATCTTGATCAGCAGCGGCCCGGGAAAACAGTGGCGCGCAGGTTAAAACGCGTTATCACCAATCAACATACCGTGCACGACCATGTAGGTCTTGCGCCCGGACTGCAGGGTCAGTGGGCTGCGTTCAGCGATCACCCAGCCTTTGGCCAGCAGTTTGTCGATATGCGCCCGCAGCTCTGGCAGGTAGCGTTGCTCTTGGTGAAGCGATTCCATTCTGCTCATCCTCTAGAGGACTCCTTTGTGACAACAGCCAGGGTACCTGGCCCATTCATCCGTGATGGCTGTCACAAAGCATAGTGGCCCTGTGCCTGCTTCTAAAGCGGCAAATGGCCACATCTCTGTAGGCATAACGCGCCAAGCAGCTATAGCGTTTGGCTTACATTGTTTTGCAGTTTAGACCGCTGTGGCTGTTGCGGCGGATTCGCCGACATGCGGTGAACTGAACTCCAGATAACCGTCCTCAACCTTGCCGTAACGCAACAGCGCCAGGTCCAACAGGTAGTTCTGATAGAGCTTCCACGGCGCGCGATCACCCTGGCTGGGGATCTTGTCGGCGGCGCGCTGGATATAGCCGGAAGCGAGATCAAGGAACGGCGCATTCTTGACCTGCCGCGTCGTGTCGCGCGGGGTACACTGGCGCATGCCGTTGGCATCCATATGGTTGATCAGGCGGCAGAAATATTCGCTGGAAAGGTCCGCCTTGAGCGTCCAGCTGGCATTGGTGTAACCCAACACCACCGCTGCATTGGGCAGATCACGCAGCATAATGCCGCGATAACCCATGCTCTTGGCCGCATCGAAGGGCACCCCGTCGACCGCCACTTGCATGCCACCAAACAGCTGCAGCTCCAGGCCAGTGGCGCTGATGATCACATCCGCCGGCAGCTCCTGGCCGGATTTCAGGCGGATGCCCTTGGCGGTAAAACCATCGATATGCTCGGTGACCACCGACGCCTTGCCCTGGCGCAGCACCTTGAACAGGTCACCATTGGGTACCGCACATACGCGCTCGTCCCAGGGTTTGTAGCGCGGGCTGAAGTGGCGCATGTCGAAATCCTTACCCAGCTGATGCCGAGCAAGGCCCAGCAACGCCTTGCGCACCAGATTGGGGAACGCCTTAGCAAGCTTGTAGAAGCCCAGCTGTATCGCAACCTGACGGGTGCGCGCCAGACGATAGACCCAGGTTTCCGGCAAGAACTTGCGCAGCACGTCAGAGATCGGATCACCCTGCGGCAGGCTCACCACATAGGTCGGTGAGCGTTGCAGCATAGTCACGTGCCTGGCCTTGTCGGTCATGGCCGGCACCAGGGTTACCGCTGTCGCGCCACTACCGATCACCACCACATTCTTGCCGCTGTAATCGAAGTTCTCCGGCCACAGCTGCGGGTGGATAAAGTCGCCCTGAAACTGTTCACGGCCTTTGAATTCTGGGGTATAGCCTGCTTCATAACGGTAATAACCGGTGCACATCAGCAGATGCTGGCAGCTCAGTTTGATTGGTTCGGCGTCCTCGCCGCGCTGCACCTGCAGGGTCCAGGTGGCGCGCTCGCTGCACCAGTCGGCCTTGAGTACCTTGTGCTGGTAGCGGATCTTTTCCTGGATACCGTTTTCCTCGGCAGTTTCTTCGATATAGCTGCGAATCGACGGGCCGTCGGCTATCGCCAGCGGATTGGTCCAGGGTTTGAAGTTGTAGCCGAGGGTGAACATGTCCGAATCGGAACGAATGCCCGGATAACGGAACAGATCCCAGGTGCCGCCCAGTGCGGCGCGGCCTTCGAGGATGGCGAAGCGCTTGCCGGGGCAGTGCTTCATCAGGTGATAGGCCGCACCGATGCCGGACAGGCCGGCACCAATAATCAGTACATCTAGATGTTCGGCAGACATGGGGGCTCCTCAGGCTTCTTCTTATGGCTGCAGATCGATAGTTGTCGACCCGTAGTGCCTGCCAGATTCACCCCCAGCAGCGCGTTTGTCATCCAACCTTTAGTGGTGTGAACAGCCGCAGGCTGACCACAGTTATGGCTGAAGAATGACCAGAACGCTCAGAAACCTGCCCAGCGATTAGAAGCTGTTGCGCAACACCACTTCATTGAACGGCAGCTTGCCGATGCGCGGCTTGGGTTCGATGGTTTTCTTGCCGACCGCGACCATCAAGGCAATCACATGGTTTTCAGGCAGCTTGATCAGCTTGGCCACGGCATCGAAATCAAAACCATCCATCGGGCAGGAATCCAGACCCTTGCCACGCGCGGCGAGCATCAGGGTCTGCGCCATCAGGCCGCAGCTGCGCATGGTTTCATCTCGCTGCACCTGCGGTTTGTCGCGGTAATAGGTGTCGATGGCACCGGCCATATAAGCTTTCACTTCATCAGGCGCACCGTCCCAGGCGCGGCCGACATTCTGTTCCCAGCTATCAAGCTGGGCACAAACGACAACCAGCATCGAGGCATCGGTCACCTGCGCCTGGCCCCAGGCCACTTCACGCAATTGCTGACGCTGCGCCGGATCGCTGACTTCAACCAAACGCACATGCTGCAAATTGAACGCCGACGGTGCCAGCAGCGCCAGTTGTAGCAGTTCATCCTTTTCGGCATCGCTCAGGGTAAATGCCGGGTCGTAGCCCTTGACGGCGCGGCGGCTGCGGATGGCTTCATCGATGTGCATGGTCGTTCCTTATATGCGGGTAAAGAGTAGGCAATGCTAGGCACTCGGCAGCGCGAATGCCAAACGCCATTAACGATAGAAACTATCGAAACAGACGATGGGAGTGGCCCGCCTGTTAAAATCCGTACCCCGCAAACAGGTCCCGACCATGCACGCAACCGCCCTTGCCACCCTGCAGCAACACCTGCTCGACGCCCTGACTGCGCCGCCCAGTGAAACCCGCCGCCTTTTTCACGGCCGTGGCCGCTGCTGGCCAGGGCTGGAACAGATCACCGTGGACTGGTTGCAAGGCGTGCTGCTGGTGGCGCTGTTCAAGCCGGTGAGCGATACCGAACTGGCCGCGCTGCAGCAGATGCTGCTCGACCTAGGCCAATCCACCGCCTGGCAGCAAAGCGGCGCCCATAGCCTGCTGCTGCAGCAGCGCTACCTGCCGGAAAGCCCCACGCAGTGGCTACTGGGCGAACCGGTGGAACACTGGGATATCTGCGAACACGGCCTGCGCTATCGACTCGATCTGGGCAAAAAGCAGAACAGCGGGTTGTTCCTCGATATGCGCTATGGCCGCCAATGGGTGCAGGCGCAAGCGGCGGGCAAGCGCGTGCTCAACCTGTTTGCCTACACCTGTGGTTTTTCCGTGGCGGCGCTGGCCGGTGGCGCGCAGCAGGTGGTCAATCTGGATATGGCACGGGCCGCGCTCAGCCGGGGTCGCGATAACCACCGACTGAACCAGCACGATCTGAGCCAGGTGGTGTTTCTCGGCCATGACCTGTTCAAATCCTGGGGCAAAGTGGCCAAGTACGGGCCCTATGACCTGATCATCATCGACCCGCCATCCTTCCAGCGCGGCAGCTTTGTGCTGAGCAAGGATTACCCGAAGGTTCTGCGCCGCCTGCCAGAACTCTTGAGCGCGGATGGTGTGGTATTGGCCTGCAGCAATGAGCCGGAAATCGGCCCGGATTACCTGATCCAGGCTATGACCGCTGAAGCACCGAGCCTGCGCTTCAGCGAACGCTTGGAAAATCCGCCGGAATTCCCCGACAACCAGCCGAACAGTGCGCTAAAAGCCCTGGTGTTTCGCCGCGAGCAAGCCCCACAAACACCGATTTAGAAGGGGCGCCAGGGCTGAGCATTGCCTATTGAAAACTGGTCTACAGTTAGGCGACCACCCCTCGCGAGATCACCGCAATGACGCTGAAAACCCTTGGCCTTGCCCTGTCCGCCGCCCTGTTACTGGCCGCCTGCGCCAGCAAAACCACGCAACCATCGCAGTATTCAGGCTTCCTCAGTGATTACTCGCAGCTGCAGCCTGCGCAGTCGGCCAGCGGCGTGCCAGTAATGCGCTGGGTATCAGCGGATTTCAAACCCGAGAACTACCGGTCGGTGCTGGTAGAAAGGCCGGTGTTCTACCCCGCGCCAACCCCAACTGCGCAAGTCAGCCAACAGACACTGGACGAGATCGCCCTCTACCTGCAGCAGGCCATGCGTTTAGAGCTGGCCGGGCGGATGCGGGTTGTCGAGTATGCAGATCGCGACACCCTGGTACTGCGCTCAGCCATAACCGCAGTCAACCTGTCGCCGGAAGGGCTGAAAGTCTATGAGGTTATACCGATTGCCCTGGTTGCCGCAGCCGCCAGCACCGCCGCCGGCACCCGCGACCTCAACAGCAGTATTTATATCGAGCTGGAAGCCATCGACGGCCGCAACAGCCAGCCAATGACCCGCGTGGTGCGTAAGGGCCATGGCCTGCAACTGGAAAACGACAGCACCCAACTGAGCCTTAAAGACATCAAGCCAGCACTGGATGAGTGGGCCAAGGATGCGCGTAACTTCAAGCCCTAAGGGCTGACGGCTCAGGCAAATACAAAGTATTTACGCACCGTCTCAATCACTTCCCAGGTGCCCTTCATCCCGGGCTCGACGATAAAAATGTCGCCGGCGCGCAGGTGAATCGGTGCCTGGCCCTCCGGGGTGATGATGCAGTAGCCCTCCTGGAAGTGGCAGTACTCCCATTTCTCATAGGCCACCTGCCATTTGCCGGGCGTGCAGATCCAGGTGCCCATGATCTTGCTGCCGTCCTCAGAGGTGTAGGCGTTGAGGTTGACGGTGTGCGGCTCGCCGGCGATGCGCGTCCACTTGCAGGCATCCAGCAGCGGAATCGGCTGGGTATCACGCAGTATGGTAATCGGTGACATGGTGGCTCCTGAGGTCGTTAGAACAACAGGCGCCAGCCTAGGACCGCCGTCTTTCCGGGACTGTCCTGAGGTCGACCTTCAACTGCCTGGAAGCGCAGCCCTTTCGCCCAGGCTGATGCGCAAACAGCGTGCTACTTTGAAGGGGGCCTGTTGGTTTATTCCCGCCGCTTGCCCGATCCGGAGATGCTTTATGTCCAGTCTTTACCGCTTGGTCACCCGCAGTGATTTTGACGGCCTGGTATGCGCCGCCCTGCTCAAACACCTCAACCTGATCGACGACATCCTCTTCGTCCACCCCAAGGACATGCAGGACGGCAAAGTGGCGATCACCAGCAACGACATCACCACCAACCTGCCCTATGTACCTGGCTGTCACCTGGCCTTCGACCACCACCTCAGCGAAACCATCCGCAACCAGCCCGCGAGCAATCACCTGATCGATGCCGATGCGCCCTCGGCAGCCCGGGTGGTGTGGAAGCACTACGGCGGCCACGACGCCTTCCCGCGTGACTGGGACGAGATGATGGAAGCCGTGGACAAGGCCGATGCCGCGCAATTCAGCCGCGACGACATCCTCGACCCACAGGGCTGGGAGCTGCTGAGCTTTATCATGGATGCACGCACTGGCCTCGGCCGTTTCCGCGACTTCCGCATCTCCAACTACCAGCTGATGATGCAGCTGATCGACTTCTGCCAAACCCACGGCATCGCTGAAATCCTCGAACTGCCCGATGTCGATGAGCGCGTGGCGTTGTACTTGGAGCACCAGCGCGAAGCCAAGGCACAAATCCAGCGCTGCGCCACGGTCTACCACAACCTGGTAGTGCTGGATTTGCGCAACGAGGAGACGATCTACGCAGTCAACCGCTTCGTCATCTATGCCCTGTATCCGCAGTGCAATATCTCGATCCACGTGATGTGGGGCGTCAAACAGCAGAACACCGTATTCGCCATCGGTAAATCAATCCTCGATCGCAGCTCCAACACCAATGTCGGCGAGCTGTGCCTGAGCTACAACGGCGGCGGCCACGCCAACGCTGGCACCTGCCAAGTGGCCAACGAGGACGCCGAAGCAGCCCTACGCGAGCTGATTGCTGAGATTACAGCTGACGGTTAAACCTCAATACACCGCAGCCAGGCTGGGCGTAACGCTGAGTAGGGAGTTAAGCTGTCTGCCATGAGCACAGCGCCCTTTATTACGCCGCTTGAATCCAGTCGCACGGATGCGCCCTCTGGCTTGCGTATCGGCGGCGACTGGACGCTGCCTCACTACGCCAGCCTGGAAGCCGACGTGCTGACACTGCGCGGCACCCTAAATAGTGCTGCCAGTATCGACCTGCAAGACCTTGGCGCGCTGGATACCGCTGGCGCCGCGCTATTGGTGGAATTGCTCGGCAGCCAACGCCTGGCGCAACTGGCCAACGATGCACCCGGCCTGGCCAGCGAGCGCCGCGCGTTGTTGCAGGCAGTGGGCAGCGCAATTGCCGATGCTGGCGATGCTCTGCCAACCAAGCGCATCCCCGCCTGGCGCGAGTTCTTCGGACAGATCGGCCAAGCCGTGGAAGAACTCTGGCAGCAAGGTGTGGCGCTGCTCGGTTTTATCGGCATGACCCTCGCAGCGATGTTCGCCCTCCTTCTGCGCCCCGGCCGCTGGCGCATCACCTCGCTAGTCGCGCACCTGCAGCAGAGCGGTCTGAATGCAGTGCCCATCGTCGCCCTGCTGACCTTTCTGGTCGGCGCGGTGGTGGCCTTTCTCGGCGCCACAGTGCTCGCCGACTTTGGTGCGAGCATCTACACGGTCGATCTGGTGGCGTTCTCGTTCCTGCGTGAGTTTGGCGTGCTGCTCACCGCCATTCTGATGGCCGGGCGCACCGCCAGCGCCTTTACCGCGCAGATCGGTTCAATGAAGGCCAACGAGGAAATCGACGCCATCCGCACCCTGGGCCTAAGCCCCATGGAACTGCTGGTGCTACCACGGGTGTTCGCCCTACTGATTGCGCTGCCGATCCTGACTTTTATCGCCATGCTCAGCGGCATCCTCGGCGGCGCGGTGGTCTGCGCCCTGAGCCTAGACATCTCGCCGGCCATGTACCTGGCCATGCTGCAGGAAAATATCGCCCTCAAACACTTTGTTGTGGGCATGGCCAAGGCGCCGGTGTTTGCCTTCCTGATCGCAGTGATCGGCTGCCTGGAAGGCTTCAAGGTCACCGGCAGCGCGCAGTCGGTGGGCGAGCGCACCACCTCAAGCGTGGTCCAGTCGATCTTCGTGGTGATCGTGCTCGATGCGCTGGCCGCGCTGTTCCTGATGGAGATGGGCTGGTGACGGGCGAAGCGATTATCGAGGTACGCAACCTGGTCAACCGCTTCGGCGCGCAGACCGTACACCAGGACCTGGCGCTGGATCTGTATCGCGGCGAAGTGCTCGGCGTGGTCGGCGGCTCGGGTACCGGCAAATCGGTACTGCTACGCAGCATCCTCGGCCTGCGCCGCGCCAACTCTGGCACCGTGCGAGTATTCGGCGAAGAACTGCTGAGCCTACCGCCCGAGCAGCGCTCGCAGCTGGAGCGACGTTTCGGCGTGCTCTATCAACGCGGTGCGCTGTTCTCCTCGCTGACCGTGACCGAAAACATCGCCCTGCCGCTTATCGAACATGCCGGCCTCACGCGCGCTGCCGCCGAGCGCCTGGCTCAAGTCAAACTGGCGCTGGTTGGCCTGCCGCGCGAAGCCGGCGACAAATACCCGACCGAGCTGTCCGGCGGCATGATCAAACGCGCAGCGCTGGGTCGGGCGCTGGCCCTGGAACCAGACATTTTGTTTCTCGACGAACCCACCGCCGGCCTCGATCCGATTGGCGCAGCGGCCTTCGATCAATTGATTCTGACGTTACGCGACGCCCTCGGACTCAGCGTTTTTTTGGTTACCCACGACCTTGATACCCTCTACACCATCTGTGATCGGGTGGCCGTATTGGCAGAAAAACGCGTACTGGTGGCCGACCGCCTGGACGTCGTGGCCGCCACCGACAACCCTTGGATACACGAGTATTTTCACGGCCCGCGCGGACGCGCGGCCGAACAGGCCGCAAACCGCGCGCCAGGGAGCAACTGAATGGAACCGCGTGCCCACCACGTACTGATTGGCCTGTTTACCGTGCTAATGGTCGCAACCGCATTGGGCTTTGCTCTGTGGCTGAGTAACGCCAGCTCGGACCAGGAGCTGCGTGACTATGACGTTATCTTCAACGAGGCGGTCAGCGGTTTGTCCAAAGGCAGTGCTGTGCAGTACAGCGGGATCACGGTCGGTGATGTGATCAACCTGCGCCTCGACCCCAATGACCCGCGCAAGGTCCGAGCGCACATTCGCGTCAACGCCAACACACCCATCAAGCAAGACACCCGTGCCCGCCTGTCGATCACGGGGATCACTGGCGCAGCGCTGATCCAGCTGTACAGCGGCTCGCCGGAAAGCCCGGCGCTGCTCAGCAAAGACGATCAGCGTGCGGAAATCCTTGCTGACCCATCACCGCTGTCACGCCTGATGGCAAATAGCGAAGACTTGGTACTCAACGTAACGCGCCTGCTAAACCGCGCCAACCAGCTGTTCTCCCGCGACAATATCGGGCGCATCTCGCGCACCCTGGAAAACATCGAACAGACCAGCGCCAGCGTCGCCGAACAACGCGACGAGCTACGCCAGGCGCTGCAACAGATGAGCAGCGCCAGCCAGGAAGCCGCCGACCTGATGCGCAACGCCAACCAGCTGCTCAGCGGCCAGGGCCGCGAGGCGATGGACAGCGCCAGCCGCCTGATGGCCTCGCTGGAACGCAGCAGCAGCAACGTCGAGCGCCTGCTGAGCGATAACCGCGCCGCTCTCGATGGCGGCATGCAGGGCATCGGCGAGCTGGGCCCGACCATTATCGAGCTGCGCGAAACCCTCAGCGCCCTGCGCTCCTTCGCCCGCCGCCTGGAGGAAGACCCTGCCGGCTACCTGCTGCGCAGCGACACCATCAAGGAGTTTCAACCATGAGCCGTCTTCGCCTGCTCGCCGCCCTGCTACTGATCAGCAGCCTGGCCGCCTGCTCGGTATTACCGAAAAGCCAGGTATTGAGCATCTACCGCCTGCCCGCCAGCAGCCTGCCCGGCCATCCAGCCAGCGCCGACTGGGCGCTGCGAGTGAACAAGCCCTACAGCAGCCAGTTGCTCGACAGTACGAGGATTGCCGTAATGCCTCCAGGCGACCAGATCAGCGCCTACCAGGGTGTACGCTGGAGCGACCGCGCACCGCTGCTGCTGCGCGACCGCCTGATCGATGCCTTCCTCGACGATGGTCGCCTCAAGGCCGTCAGCAGTGACGAAAGCCGCCTGCAGGCCGACCTGGAGCTGGACGGTGACCTGCGCGCCTTCCATAGCGAATACCTGAATGGCCGACCGACCGCGCGCATCCTGTTCGAAGCCCGCCTGGTTCAAAGCGGCAGCCTGCGCATCCTCGCCAGCCGGCGTTTCGAGGTCAGTCAGGTGGCCAGCGACACCTCGGTGCCCGCTGTGGTCAACGCCTTCGGCCAGGCTGGCGACCAGTTGGCCCGCGATGTGCTGGAGTGGACCCTGAAACAAGGACAAGCGGCACAACAGCAGTGAATTGAGTTGTTATAGCGAGGGGTGAACCATGGATAAGTTTATGCAAGCGGCCATCGACGAAGCCCGCCAGGGCCTGGCCGAGGGCGGTATCCCAATTGGCTCGGTGCTGGTGCACAACGGCCAGATTATCGGCCGCGGCCACAACCGCAGGGTGCAACAGGGCAGCGCTATCCGCCATGGCGAAATGGATGCCCTGGAAAACGCCGGTCGACAAACCGCGCAGACCTACCGCGAGTCGGTGCTCTACACCACCCTCTCGCCCTGCGCGATGTGCAGCGGGGCGATCCTGCTGTACGGCATCCCCAAGGTGATCATCGGCGAAAACCAGACCTTCCTCGGCGAAGAAGCGCTGCTGCGCGAGCGCGGCGTGCAGCTCGACGTGCTGCACAACAGCGAATGCCTGCACATGATGCAGGGCTTTATCACCGCCCAACCGACGCTGTGGAACGAGGATATCGGCGAATAATCCCAACCCGGGCGTCGCCACTGCCGCGCCCTGACGGTTACAACAGCTGATCATGTACCCGGCGTGAGTCACTCGGCGCCTGTTCGCGCTCATTCAGCCCATAGTCGCGCACCACTTCGGCCACACGCAGCCGATAGTCGGCGAAAACGCCACCACGTCCGGCAGCCTGCGCATGGCGATGCACCTCAAGAGTGCGCCAGCGCTTGACTGCATCCTCATCCCGCCAGAAGGACAACGACAGCAGCTTGCCCGGCATGGAGAGGCTGGCAAAGCGCTCTACCGAGATAAAGCCATCCACCTGTTCGAGTTGCTCACGGATCGCCGCTGCTGTGTCCAGGTACTCCGACTCCCGGCCGGCTTGGGGCTGCACCTCGAAGATCACCGCAATCATCCTGCAACCCCCGCGAAGCCAGGCTGAAGGCCCAGGGTGCCTTCGACGCCTTCAACGAAGGAGCGCTCCTCACGCAGGATAAAGCGCATCTGTTGGGCCATCGCGAAGTTGGCGCGCCCCTCTGGATCATCCTTAAGCCGCGCCCGATAAGCCTCGTAGGCGGCCAGGCTGGCAAAGCCGATCAAGCCCCAGGCCTCATAGTTACTGCCTTCGTGCGGCAGAAAGTAGCCAAGCAGCTGACCGCCGCAACGCGGAATGATGCGACCCCAGTTCTCGGCATACTCCTTGAAAGCAGCGCGCTGAAACGGGTCGATTTCATAGCGAATTACACACGTGATTTGCATCGGGTCACTCCTGTGATTGGTGGCGGTGACCTTAGTCAATTGCCGCTGCTATATGGTTCGACTAGCATCGAACCATGATTGAAGGCCCCAACATCACCCGTATCGCCGCCCTGCTCGGCGACAACGCCCGTGCCGCGGTGCTGTCCGCACTGATGGCTGATCGCGCGCTGACCGCTACCGAACTGGCCGATATCGCCGGCGTGACCAAACAGACCATCAGCTCGCACCTGGGCAAATTGCTCGACGCCGGCCTGCTCAGCGTCGACCAGCAGGGCCGGCATCGCTACTTCCGCCTGGCTGGCCGGGAAATCGCGCAACTGCTCGAATCGATGATGGGCCTCGCCTTGCGCGCAGGCCCGCCGCTGCCACGCACCGGCCCACGTGACTTGGCCTTGCGCCGCGCGCGGGTCTGCTACGACCACCTGGCTGGGGAGCTAGGGGTACTTGCCTATGAGGGGCTATTGCAGCGCAAGTTGCTGCAGCAGCTGGAAGCCGGGCCAGCGCTTACCGACATCGGGCGCCAGTGGTTTCACCAGATCGGTATCGACCCCGACGCCCTGGCTTTGCAACGCCGTTCATTCTGCCGAGCCTGCCTGGACTGGAGCGAACGCCGCCATCATCTGGCCGGCGCGCTCGGCGCCGCGCTGTTTGTGCGGATCCAGGAACTTGGCTGGGCCAGGTGCGTGGCCGACTCACGTGTAGTGGCGTTCACAACGGCCGGCGAGCGGTCATTCCGCGCCTGGTTCCAACCATCTTCTGACGAGCCGCTCAGCCACCCTGCAGATATTGAAACCACAACGCTGGATGCACTCGCTTAGCAGCCGCTGCAGCGCCTCTTCCTATGCCCCGGCCTGAGCCTGGAGCCAGCTACGCACCTCGGCGTAGGGATAATTTTCCAGCGCGGCAAAACCACTAAGCTGGCGCGCCTTGAGTTTGGTGAACAGCGGCACACTGATACCGCATAGAAAGCGCGTCAGGCATTCGGCGCTCGGCTCGCTGCCTTTGAGTTCCTGATGTTTGCGCACCAAACCGTCGCATAGCCCGTATACATCCTGCTCAGCCAAAGGCGGTAAGGCCGGCGGCGCGGGCAGACGGGCGACCTGCCCACGGCATACCGAGCAATGCCCACACTGCTGCGGCGCATTGGCATCGCCAAAATAGGTAGCCAGACGCTGACTCAGGCACTGCTCGCTGGCAAACAGTGCGAGCATGGCGTGAATCCGACGGATTTCGCTGGCTTCCTGCTGGCTGAAATAGTTATGCAATTCGGCGCTCAGTGCGACCGGGTCGAAGCCTGGGTCGCGCAGCGCGTAGACCTCGGTCATCTGCTTGCTTTCCAGCTCGATCCAGCCCTTTTCCTGGAAGTAGTCCAAGGCCTTGATCACCCGGCCGCGCTCGGCCTGGTGCTGCCCATAGAGTTGGTCGAAATCCACCGTGCACCAGGTGCGGGCGCGCTGTGAGGTACTGATCAGTGCCTCGACAAACTGCCGCCGCTCGCCGTCGAACTTATCCAGTAACACCTCAGGCTCTAGCAGGTACTTGAAGCGATATTCGGCGAAATAGGCATAACGCGGAGCGATGATGCCGCGCAACTCCAGCTGCACCAGCATGGTTTTCAGCGGCAGCTGGCGGATATTGCTCTGCTCGGACAGCTGATTGAGCATCAGCTCCCATTCGCCGCTCTGGCTGCCACTTAGCAGTTCATCGAGCACATAGCGAATGCCGTCTAGCTCCGGCGTATCGCCGTAAACGAAGTTCTCCAGCACATTGAGGCTGTCGCGGTTGGCCAGCACCAGGCAGTCAGAAGGTTGGCCATCGCGCCCAGCCCGCCCGATTTCCTGACTGTAGTTTTCGATGGATTTGGGCAGATCAAAGTGCACCACATTGCGGATGTCCGACTTATCGATGCCCATGCCGAAGGCGATGGTGGCGACGATGCAGTTGATCTGCCCGGCCATAAACTGACGCTGGATCGCCTCGCGTGCCTCATGCGGCATGCCGGCGTGGTAGGCGCTGGCAGCAATGCTGCGCTGGCTCAGGCGCGCGGCCACTTGCTCAGCGGTTTTCTGCTGGGTCACGTAGACAATGCTCGGCTCACCGGCCTTGGCCCCCAACCACTGCTCCAGACGGCGCTGCTTATCGGCGCCACTGACCGGCTCCACCAGCAGGTTGAGGTTGGCACGGTAGAAGCCAGTGGTGACCACATCCTCGGCAGCGATAGCGAACTTCTGCTGCATATCGGCAATTACCGGCGGCGTGGCCGTGGCGGTGAGCAGCAGCACCTGCGGTATGCCGAACTGGCGCTGGTAGTCCGGCAGCTTGAGATAATCCGGGCGGAAGTTGTGCCCCCACTCGGAAATGCAGTGGGCCTCGTCGATCACCAGCAAAGAGATCGGTACCTGGGCGATGAAGTTGCGAAAACGCTCATTCTTCAGCCGTTCGACCGAGATCATCAGAATCTTCAGCTCACCCGATTTCGCCCGCGTCATGACCGCACTGGCCTCCTCGCGGCTTTGCGCCGAATCGATACTGGCGGCGCTGATACCACGGCTATGCAGAAACGCCAGCTGGTCCTGCATCAGCGCCAGCAAGGGCGACACCACCAGGGTCAGGTGCGGCAGATGCAACGCCGGCAGCTGATAGCACAAGGACTTGCCGGAACCAGTAGGGAAGATCGCCGCCGCCGAACGGCCCGCCAGCACGGCCGTCACCACGCGTTCCTGGCCGGGACGCAGCTGCTGAAAACCAAACACACGCTCAAGGGTACTCATAGCCGTCACTCCATTGACCGCACTGGCGGCAAACAATGATTAATTCCTACAACCTGTTCGGCTATTGCCAATCCAACTAACACCGAGGGCAACACAGGCGTACATTCAAACCATACAAATAACAAAGGAGATGAGTATGCAGGTATCTGGTTTCAGCGGCAGCTTGCCGGTTACCCACTAGATCGCTCACCACCCAGGCCAGATGGCCGCGCAGCATAGACCCCGGTCAAACCGGAGTAGCTGGCGCAGCAGCGGGCCGATGCGCAATCCAGTCGGGAGAACTCAGGTTCGCCGTCAGTTGTGCCAAACCATAGAACTAGCGCCGCCATACAACTCGAAAGCGCCAGCTGCCACTCGCGACATATCGACACCTACCTGGCACTAGCCAGTCATGCTGAAGTCGACAGCCGCAGGTAAAGGCCCTGGAAATCGCCTGAGTTGCCAACTCCGTTAGCGCTGTGGCCCGAGACAGCCATATAGCAACACCTGAGGCCGTGCAGAGCGGCCACCTGAGCAAGAGCGCAACACGCAATACTCGCAACGTGCCTGATCTGCTAGCAGATACGCACCCAAAGCCACCTACGGGTGGCTTTTCCGTTTCTGACTATTGCTATTCGTTGTGGGAAGAAGCTTTAACCGCGCCCCCCCTAAAGCTTGCCGCCAAAGCGCCTTCTAAAGATTGCGACTTGATTGATCACGCATAAAAAAACCGCCGATTACGGCGGTTTTTCTACGCGGCAGTTCCAGCTTAGAGCTGCGGACCGGCGTTTTTGATGGCATCGCTGACATCGAACTTCTTGAAGTTCTCGATGAACAGACCGGCCAGGCCTTTAGCGGCTTCGTCGTAGGCGTTCTGGTCAGCCCAGGTGTTGCGCGGGTTGAGCAGATTGGTTTCAACGCCCGGTACCGACTTCGGCACGCTCAGGTTGATGATCGGCAGCAGCTCGGTTTCGGTACCGATCAGCGCACCGCTCTGGATTGCTGCAATCACGCCACGGGTGGTCGGGATATTGAAGCGCTTGCCAACGCCATAGCCACCGCCGGTCCAGCCGGTGTTGACCAGGTAGACCTTGGAGCCGAAGCCGCGGATACGCTTGATCAGCAGTTCAGCGTACTCGCCAGCCGGACGTGGGAAGAACGGCGCGCCGAAGCAGGTGGAGAAGGTCGACTTGATGCCGCCGCCCGACCCCATTTCGGTGGAACCGACCAGCGCGGTGTAACCGGAGAGGAAGTGATAAGCCGCTTGCTCTTCGTTGAGGATCGACACGGGCGGCAGTACGCCCGTCAGGTCGCAGGTGAGGAAGATCACTGCGTTCGGCTCGCCGCCGAGGTTCTTCTCGCTGCGCTTCTCAACCAGTTCCAGCGGGTAAGCCGCGCGGCTGTTCTGGGTCAGGCTGTCGTCGGCGTAGTTCGGTACGCGGTTCTCATCGAGCACCACGTTTTCCAGTACGGCGCCGAACTGGATGGCTTTCCAGATCACCGGCTCGTTCTTCTCGGACAGATCGATGCACTTGGCATAGCAACCGCCTTCGATGTTGAACACCACGCCCACGCCCCAACCGTGCTCGTCGTCGCCGATCAGGTAGCGACTTTCGTCGGCCGACAGGGTGGTCTTACCGGTGCCGGACAGACCGAAGAACAGGGTCACGTCGCCTTCTTCACCGATGTTGGCCGCGCAATGCATCGGCAGCACGTCGGCGTCCGGCAGCAGGAAGTTCTGCACGCTGAACATGGCTTTCTTCATTTCACCGGCGTAACGCATGCCAGCGATCAGGACTTTCTTGGCGGCGAAGTTGAGGATCACGCAGCCATCGGAATTGGTGCCATCACGCTCCGGCACACACTCGAAGTTGGCGACGTTGAGCACTTGCCACTCGCCCTTGCCTGCCGGGTTGTACTGCTCCGGATTGATGAACAGGCAACGGCCGAACAGGTTCTGCCAGGCGGTGGCGGTGGTCATCTTGACCGGCAGGTAGTGCGCGTCGGCAGAACCTACATGAACGTACGAAACGAAGCTGTCTTGAGCATCGGAGAACGCCTGAACGCGGTCCCACAGAGCATCGAACTTGTCAGCCGGGAACGGACGATTGATCGCGCCCCAGGCGATTTTCGCCTCGGTGCTCGGCTCTTGCACGATGAAGCGATCAGCCGGCGAACGACCAGTGCGATGGCCTGTGCGTACGACCAGGGAGCCGTTGGCGGCCAGCTCACCTTCACCGCGACGAAGGGCTTCTTCGACCAGTTGGGCAGCGCTGATGTCGGTGTACACGGCGTTGTTGGCTTGCGTCATGTGGGTCCCCGTCGGCCAAGTGGCCGAGTCTTCCGAACGTTTTGTAGTAGAAAATCGAGCACTACTACAGCGAAAAAAGTGCGCCGGATTATGCCAGAAAAAGCCGGCTGCGGGTGCAGCCTCTGATCAGATCATTCCGGCACGGTTTGCGTACTAATTTGCCCCAGAATCTGCTTGAAACTCAGTGGCGCGTATCCGATGGAGCTTCGATGCTGCCATCGATAAACAGTTGCAACACATCGGCGGCATCGAAGAGATAGCGTTCGTTGCAGAACTGGCAATCGATTTCCACGCTGCCGCCATGTTCCTGAACCAGCGCTTCGGCATCGGCCTGGCCGAGACTGATCAGCGCGCGACTGGAGCGCTCTCGCGAGCAGCTGCAGCGGAACTGTAGGTCGCGCGGATCAAACAGACGCAGCGCTTCCTGGTGATAAAGGCGATGCAGCAGGGTTTCGTTATCCAGACCGAGCAGCTCTTCAGCCTTTAGGGTATCGGCCAGGGCCATGGCGTGCTGCCAGCTGGCCTCACGTTCATCGGCTTCTTTCAGGCGATCAGCAGGCAACTGCTGCAACAGCAGGCCGCGAGCACGCTGGCCATCAGCGCTAAGCCAGAAGCGCGTGGGTAACTGCTCGGAGGTGGCGAAGTAATTCGTCAGGCAATCAGCCAGGGTATCGCCTTCCAGATCGACAATGCCCTGATAACGCTGCCCGGATTTCGGGTCGACGGTCATGGCCAGCACGCCATCAGGCATCAGCTCACGCAAATTGGCATCGGCAGTGATCTGCTCGGCGTGATAACGGGCGATACCGCGCAGCTCGCCTTCGCTGGAGCATTCGACCATCAGCAGTGGCACGGCACCGGAGGAGCGCGCCTGGAGGATCAGCAGGCCTTCGAATTTCAGCGTACCGATCAGCAGCGAGGCGGCGGCTAGTAGTTCACCCAGAAGTTGGGCGACCGGTTGCGGGTAGGTGTGTTTGGCCAGCACATGGCTGTAGCTGTCGGTCAGGCCGACCAACTCACCACGAATATCGCTGTCGTCGAACAAGAAGCGTTGGGAAAAATCAGACATGCCAACTTCACTGAATGTGACTCGGCCCGCGATTTTAGGCGTAAACGCCCATCTGACCAAGCGCCTCTTATCTATCAGCACTGCGGGCGGAAGCTATCGATACCAACCCGGATCACAGTTGTCGACAAAAGGTAGCGCGAATCTTTGCAATCAGAAGACAGAATACCTAGCATGCCCGCCGCCTTAATCCCTTACAGATGACAAGGATGCCACTGCATGCCCGCTTCTTTTCTTAACGACCAGTGGCGTATCCGCCCATTGATTGCCTGCCATATCGTCGCCCTGCTGCTGCTCGCCAGCTGGCTGTGGGCGCCTAGCCGCGCGCTGTGGGACCAATTCGACCTGCAACTGTTTGCCTTGCTTAACGAGCCCGTGCACAGCGCGGGCCTGTGGGCGAAGACCTGGGCAATCGGCAGCATGCGCCCGGTGGATATGGGCGTTGGCGTGCTGATGCTAGCCGTGATCCTTAAGGCCGACCTGGTGTTCAGCGGCGCCCAGGTGCGCAAAGCGCTGTATGCCTTTCTCGCGGCGCTGTTTGTCATGCTGCTGATTCGTGTCGGCTTCGCCGAGCTGGTCAAACTGATGGGCTGGCAGCGCCCGAGTGCTTCACTGGTAGTGGAAGGCGCTGCGCGCCTGACCGAACTGTTCCCGACCTGGGAAGAGCGCTGGGACCTGAAAGACAGCGCCACGCGCAGCTTCCCCGGCGATCACGCCTCGGTGCTGCTGATCTGGGCGATGTTTATGAGCTTCTTTGCACGTAACTGGCGCTTGCTGCTGGTTTGGAGCATGGCAGCGATCTTTATGCTGCCGCGTCTGGTGGCCGGTGCGCACTGGGGCTCGGACGCCTTGGTAGGCGGCGTATTCCTCGCCCTGCTGGGTCTGGCCTGGTCCTGCTTTACACCCTTTGCCTACAAAACCAGCGAATGGCTGGAATACGTCACCCAACCGCTGCTCAAGAGGCTGGCCAAGCTGCCAGTGCTGGGCCGACTAAGCATTATCAGCGGCCGCTAAGCGGAGGCTGCACTTACGCAACTGGTTAGTGCAGCGCCGCTGATCAAGCCAGTTGACGATACGCAACCTAGAACTCGTCGTCAGCCCAGGGATGGCGCAAGCCGCCATCCTGTCGCTCATTGAAGTCGTGAATCTGCCGGCGCTGCTTCTTGCTCGGCCGGCCGTCGGTCTGCATGCCCAGAGCCCCAGCCTTGCGCTGCACTGCTGCCTGTTCGCGGCGTGCGATGCTTTCTGCCGTTTCGGCATACAGCGTCTGTGCCTCTGGTGCCCCCCGACGCACCACTGAAAGCGCCTGCACTACAACGCTGCGTTCCTCGAAACCCGTGCGAATCACATAGATATCGCCAATTTTCGGTTCCTTGCCTGGTTTGCAACGCTCACCACGGTGGTGCACCTTGCCGCCCTCAATAGCCGCCTTGGCCAGGGCGCGGGTTTTGTAAAAGCGCGCGGCCCACAGCCATTTATCCAGGCGTACCTTGTCGTCGTCTTTATCGCTCATCTGATCCCCGCTGATACCGGCTGTGCAGGCGGACATTTTGCCTGATGCAGTTGTCATAAGGGCCAACTAGAATGCCCGCAAATATGACGGATGGCCCTGTGAAGACTTTCGACCAACTTGGCGTAATCGGCCTGCGTGAATGGATCAACCTGCCGGAACTGGGCATGGTCGGCCTGCGCGCCAAGATTGATACCGGGGCCAGCACCTCCAGCCTGCACGCCAGCGAGATCCAGCCGTTCGACCGCGATGGCGAGCCCTGGGTGCGCTTTACCGCGCACCTCGGCACCCTGGTGCAGCGCCGGCATCGCTGCGAGGCGCAGCTGGTATCGGTGAAAACGATCAAAAGCTCCAACGGCCACAGTCAGTCGCGCTATGTGATCCGTACCACCCTGACCCTGGGCGAGCGCGAATGGCCGGTGGAGTTCACCCTGACCTGCCGCAAGACCATGCGCTACCGTGTGCTGCTTGGTTCCAAAGCGCTGGTTGATGGGCAACTGCTAGTCAACCCGGCGCTGACCTACGTACAGAACAAACCCACCCTCGCTGACTCTCCTGGTGCCCAATGAAGATCGCCGTGCTGTCGCGCAACCCGCGCCTGTATTCCACCCGCCGCCTGGTTGAAGCCGGGCAGCTGCGGGGCCACGAGATGGTGGTGATCGACACCCTGCGCGCCTATATGAACATCGCCAGCCACAAGCCGCAGATCCACTACCGTGGCAAGCCGCTGGAAGGCTTTGACGCAGTGATCCCGCGCATCGGTGCGTCGGTGACCTTCTACGGCTGCGCGGTGCTGCGCCAGTTCGAGATGATGGGCGTTTTCCCACTCAACGAGTCAGTGGCCATCGCCCGTTCGCGGGACAAGCTGCGCTCGCTGCAATTGCTCTCACGCCGTGGCATTGGCCTGCCAGTGACCGGCTTTGCCCACTCACCGGATGACATCGCCGACCTGATCGACATGGTCAACGGCGCGCCGCTGGTGATCAAAGTGCTGGAAGGCACCCAGGGCATAGGTGTAGTGCTGTGTGAAACGGCAACCGCTGCCGAGTCGGTGATTGAGGCCTTTATGGGCCTCAAGCAGGACATCATGGTGCAGGAGTACATCAAGGAAGCCGGCGGCGCGGATATTCGCTGCTTTGTGGTCGGCGACAAGGTGATCGCGGCGATGAAGCGCCAGGCCAAGCCCGGCGAATTTCGCTCCAACCTGCACCGTGGCGGTAGCGCCAGCCTGATCAAGATCACCCCGGAGGAGCGCATGACCGCCATCCGCGCAGCCAAGGTCATGGGGCTGTCGGTGGCCGGCGTGGATATCCTGCGCTCCAACCACGGTCCGCTGGTGATGGAAGTGAACTCCTCGCCCGGCCTGGAAGGCATCGAAACCACCACCGGCAAGGACGTCGCAAGCCTGGTGATTCAACATCTGGAGAAAAACAGCGGCCCGCACCTGACACGCACCAAGGGCAAGGGGTGAGCCGGATAGAGGCGAAGCATGCTTCGCCCCGGCGAACGCACGGCCAAGGATGGCCGGGCCGGTATTGCAGATCACTACAGGGCGCGGCAGGGATGCCGAAACGCAGACTCAAGCCTATAGCTGGTGCTGCTGCATCCAGGCCTGAAAATCGGCCTCCCTCAGCGGCCGACTGAAGTGATAGCCCTGCCCCAATGAGCAGCCATGTTCACGCAAACAGTCGAGTTGCCACTGGGTTTCGATGCCTTCGGCCACACACTCCAAACCCAGATTACGTGCGATAACCAGGATGGTCTGCACCAGCATCAGGCCGCTGCCGTCTTCGCCGTCCATGTCCCAGGTAAAGCTACGGTCGATCTTCAGGCGGTCCAGCGGCAGGCGCTTGAGGTAAGTCAGCGAGGAATAACCGGTACCGAAATCATCGATGGCGAAACGCACGCCCAGCACCTTAAGTGCCTGCATGTTGCTGATGCACTGTTCGACATCTTCCAGCAGCACGCCCTCAGTGATTTCCAGCTCAAGCGCCGTGGCCGGCACCTGATGGCGCTGGAGACACTCGCTGATGCGCGCCACACAACCGCGCTGGCGCAGCTCACGCGGGCTTAGATTGACCGCCAGCACCAGCTGCGGCCACTGCGGCAACCAGCGCGCCAGTGCCGCACACGCCTGCTCCAGCACCCAGGCGCCGAGCTCTTCAATTAAACCCGTTTCCTCGGCCAGCGGGATAAAGTCGCCGGGCATGACTTCGCCGCGCTCCGGATGCACCCAGCGCAACAGCACTTCCGCGCCGGCAATGCGCTCAGTGGCCAGCGCCAGTTGCGGCTGAAATACCAGATACAGCTGATTGCGCTGCACCGCCTGGCGCAGCTCGCTTTGCATCTGCAATCGCTGATCGATAGCCGCCTGCATCTCCGGGGCAAAGAAATGCAAGGCGTTGCGTCCACCCTGCTTGGCCCGGTACATGGCGGTATCGGCCTGTTTCAGCACATCAGCCGCTACCTGACTGCCGAAGGGGTGCAGGGCGATACCGATACTGGCGCTGATCGACAGCTCATGGCCATCGATCCAGCAGGTGCCAACCAGGCTTTTCAGCAGTTTTTCCGCAGTGACAGCCGCCGCTTCTGCAGCCAGTTGCGGGTTGCTGTCGAGCCCTTCGAGCAGCACCACAAACTCGTCTCCGCCCATCCGCGCCAGGGTATCTTCGGCGCGCAAACCACTGGCCAGCCGCGTCGTGACTTCACGCAAAAGGCCATCGCCGACCAGGTGACCGAGGCTGTCGTTGACCGTTTTGAAGTGATCGAGGTCGATAAACAGCAGCGCGCCCAAGGTGTTTTCGCGCTGTTCACGGTCCATCGCGTGCTGCAGACGGTCCAGCATCAGGCGTCGATTGGGCAGACCAGTGAGTTCGTCACTGAAGGCCAGCCGTTCGATTTCACGCTGATAACGCTGCCGTTCGGAAATATCAGTGACGCTGCCACGGATCAGCACTGGCTCGCCAGGCATGCGCACCAGGCGGACCTCGCAAGGAATCTGCCGGCCTTTGCTGTCGCGGTGCAGCCAGTCGAACACCGGCGCCTCGCCGGCCATCGCCCGCTTTAAATAAACCCTCCCCAGCTCAGCCGTCAGCTGACCGTCCGCTTGCTTGCTTGGGCTCAGATCAAATACACGCTTACTGGCGATTTCTTCACGGCTGTAACGCAACAGGCGCAGGGCATTGTCATTGCACTCGACCAGCGTGCCGTTGAGGTCGAACAGCATGATCGCCTCGGGCGCATTCTCGACGATGGTGCGGTAGCGCGCCTCGGCCTGCAGGCGCTCGCTGATGTCTTCGACCAGCAGCAGGAACATGCGCACCCGACCGGTACTGTGGCGCACCGCACGCAGGCTGACGCGGGTATGCACCAGGCTGTCGTCGGCGCGGCGAAAGCGTTTTTCCAGCTCAAAACCTTCACGGCGGCCACTGAGTACCTGGTCGAGCAGCGGCAGCTCATTGTGCAGGTCATCCTCCAGCGACAGCTCTTCCCAGCTCGACGCCAGCAACTGTTCGCGCGAACGCCCGAGAATGCTGCAGAGCTTGTGGTTGACCTCCTCCCAGGCAAAGTTCGGGCTGGTCAGGGCCATGCCGATCAGCGGCGCCTCGAAGAACAGGCGCAGGCGCTCATCACGCTCGCGCAGTTGCTGCTCGGCGTATTTGCGCGCACTGACATCCTGCAGCGCGCCATACACGCGCACCAGCTCGGTCCCATCGCGCTCGGTAATGCCACGGATACGCAGCCAACGCGTTTTACCCTTGGCGGTGAGCAGGCGCACTTCGATATCGAATTGCTCCAGTCCATCGATCAGCTGCTGCAGCACCTGCTCGGCCAGCACGCGACCACTGGCATCCAGGTAGCTCAGGGCGCCATTGAGATCAGGTGTGCCGTTTTTCGGGTCCAGTTCGTAGATGCGAAAGCAACCGGCGCTCCAGTCCATATCCTGCTCTGGCAGGTTCAGCACCCAGCCGCCGAGATTGGCGATGTGCTCGGTCTGGCTGAACAGGTAGCTCTGCTTGAGCAGCTCGTCGCTCTGTGAGCGCACCTGTGTGGCCAGTTGCTCGCGAGCGGTGACATCGCTCTGCAGGGCGACAAAATGACTGATGCCCTGGTCATCACGCATCGGCGCCAGGGTAAATTCGTTCCAGAACTGCTGGCCGTCCTTGCGGTAGTTACGCAGCACCACATCGCAGCCCATGCCCTCGCGAACGGCCTGCTGCAGGCGGCTCAAGCCTTGTTGCTGCTGGTCATCACGCAGGAGGAAATTCCAGCTGTTGCCCAAGGTCTCCTCGCGGCTGTAGCCGGTAATCTGCTCGAACGCCGGGTTGCAGTAAATCAGCGGCAACGCGGGCTGACGCGCATCAGCAATGATCACCCCCAGCGGGCTGGCCTCCAGCGCCAGGTTAGCCAGCGCCAGTTGCTGCTGCATCTGCGCACTGCGCGCCAACGCCTGACGCAGATCACTCAGGCTGCGCCCCACTAACAGCGTGGCGAGCATAAATAGCAGCACGCTGAAGTGCAGTTCCAGGCGCTGTGGATCAAGCCAGGCGGCGGTATCGCCCAAGCCACGCAGCAACGGCAGAATCAGCACCATCAATACGCTGAGCACCGCACCACAGACACCGCCGGCAAAGCCCCAGACCAAGGCCAGGCCCAGCATCATCACGCCAATCAACGGCAGATTTAGGGTCAGTGGCAACACCCCAAGGAGCCAGGGCATGCCAATTAACAGCAGCACCAACAGTGACCAGGGCGGCAACTGGCGCAACACCTCTGGCACCTGCTCGCAGCCGCTGCGCACGGGCACCGCCAGCCAACCGCACCGGCGCAGCCAAGGCGTCAGGTAAGCCAGCAAAGGGATGGCGATGGCCAGGGCAGTAAGGCTGTCGGCCAGCCATAAGGTCATACTGCCCGAGAGCAGCTCCTCCAGCGGCGCATGGCCGATCAGCCAGAGGTTGCCATGCACCCCCAGCGCCATTGGAATGATCGGCAACAGCACGCCAAGCAGCATAAAGCGCAGTAAATGACTGAGGTCGGGCAGGGCCGGATCAAACGGCCGCTGCCGCAGCAACAGCCAAGCCAGCGCTACACCAAGGGTTTCCGGCAGCGCGTAGAGGGGAGCCCACTGCCACTCCAGCTCCCAGAGCGGGATCGATAACATGGCATTGAGGTACACCGCCAGCAGCACGCGCGGGCCCCACCACAGGGCAAACACCAGCGCCAGGGCAAACGGTGGATACCAGAGCGCCGCCCCGTCGGTGAACTGGGTCGCCAGGGACAGCCAGGTGGCCAGATGGAGCAATGGCAGCGGCAGCAACCAGGTCCATGGATAGAGGCGGTGGGGAACTGCAGGCATGCTGACCTCATGTCATCGCGCTGATAAAGCATAGTTCAGCGCAGTGATGACAGTATGCCAGTGCGTTCTAGACGGCGTCGCGCGGTAACAACAGCCCCAAGGGTAGGCACACCCGCGCTTCCAGCCCGCCACCGGAGCGGTTGCGCAACTCGACGCTGCCGCCGTGCAACGCGGCAATCCGCTTGACGATGGCCAGCCCCAACCCGGCACCCTGGCCGCCACGGGCGCGGTCACCACGGATAAAGGGGTTGACGATGCTACCCAGCTCAGCCGGATCAATGCCTGCACCGCGGTCTAGCACGCTTAGCACCACATAGGGCGCGCTGTGGTCGCCAGACAGGGAAACCGCCACTTCCACCGCATTACCGCCATAGCGCAAGGCGTTTTCGATCAGGTTGACCAGCAGCCGCTTGAGCGACACTCGACGCAACGGGAAGGCTGGTACGGACTCCAGACACAAGCGCACCATTTCCTGCTTCTGGTTGTAGGGCGCAACCACTTCACGGATCAGCTCCAGCAGGTCGAGCTGCTCCAGCGGCTCGTCACGGCCGTCACGGATAAAGGCCAGGAACTGGTCGAGAATCGCATCCATGTCCTCGATATCGCGCACCATGTCCTCGGTCAGCTCCGAGTCGGTGTGCAGAAATTCCATGGACAAGCGCAGCCGGGTCAACGGCGTACGCAAGTCATGCGATACCCCGGCGAGCATCAACTCACGCTCGCGGGCCGCCTGTTCAACGTCTTCAGCCATCTGATTGAAGGCGCGGTACACCTCGGTCATCTCGCTCGGCGTATCCCCCACCGGCAGGCGCACGCTGCGTCCCTTACCGATCTGCCGGGCAGCAAATACCAGGCGCTTGAGCGGCGCACTGAGCTGACGCACGAAAATCCACGCCGCCGCCGTCGACAGCAGACCGATGGCCAGGAACCAGCCCAACACACTCCAGATCCGCTGGCCGCGCAGCGGGTGCGGATACAGCGGCACCCGCAGCCAGTCGTCGCCCAGCGCTGGCGCATGCACCCAAAGCGCAGGTGGACTCTTGGCGCGCACCCGCACCTCGGTGTCCGGGCCCAGCTCGGTACGCATCTGCCGCTCGAAAATCTCGCTGTACGGCCAGTGCTGCTCGGTGGCTGGCACCTGCTCGTGCGGCACGCGCTTGAGCCCGGCCGCCTCGGCGATGGTGGCGCGGTCTTCCGGGTCCGCTGCCCAGTAGGCGCGCAGGGTCAACGCGGCGCCGTGACTGTATTGGCGGTCGACCAGCACGTCCTCGTTCATCATCAGATAAACCAGGGTAAGCGCCTTGGAGAACAGCACCACGATCAACACCAGCCACAACGTGCGGGCGAAGAAGCTTTGCGGAAACCAGAGAGGGGTTTTCATCAAGGTCTATTTATTACCGTCCGGCACGAATACATAACCGACGCCCCAGACCGTCTGGATATAGCGCGGCTTGGACGGATCCGGCTCGATCAGCCGGCGCAGGCGGGAAATCTGCACATCAATGGAGCGCTCCAGGGCGTCCCACTCGCGGCCACGGGCCAAGTTCATCAGCTTGTCGCGGGTCAGCGGCTCGCGGGCGTGTTGCACCAGCGCCTTGAGCACGGCGAACTCGCCGGTGGTGAGCATATGCACCTCGTCACCCTTCTTCAGCTCGCGGGTGGCCAGGGACAGTTCGTATTCGCCGAAACTCACACTTTCGTCTTCGCTGCCCGGCGCACCTGGCACTACCGCGACCTGGCGACGCAGCACAGCCTTGATCCGCGCCAGCAGCTCGCGTGGGTTGAACGGCTTGGCCAGGTAATCGTCAGCGCCCAGCTCCAGGCCCTGAATACGGCTGGCCTCGTCGCCCTTGGCGGTGAGCATGATGATCGGCACCTGATTGTTCGCCTCACGCAGGCGACGGCAGGCGGATAGGCCGTCCTCGCCCGGCAGCATCAGGTCGAGGACCACCAGGTTGAACAGCTCGCGGGCCAGCAGACGGTCCATCTGTTCAACGTTCTCTACCGCGCGCACGCGGTAGCCCTGCTCGTCGAAGAAGCGCTCAAGCAAGCGACGCAGACGAGCGTCGTCATCAACGATAAGGATTTTTTCGCCTTCAGCGGGAAGTGCAGTGCTGCTCATTCAGGGCTCCTTGTCCGGGCATCCGCCGGGCGCGGACGCGCTGGCAGTGTGCAATGGTCGGCATTATGGCTCAGGAGCCGCAGCCGACGTGCAGCCCATTGTTAGCAGATTTTTCCCCGACTGGTTCCCGGTGCGTTGCCGGGCAGTGTTTATAATGCGCGGCTTTCGTGTCTGGCCCGTGGTCTGCGTGGCCGGTTTTTCGTTTCAGTGTGGGTAGCTTTTTCTATGCTCAGCATCAACAACCGCATCGCCGAAGAACTGGGCGTACGCCCGCAACAGGTCGCCGCCGCCGTGGCGCTGCTCGATGAAGGCTCCACCGTGCCGTTTATCGCGCGCTACCGCAAAGAGGTCACCGGCAGCCTGGATGACACTCAGCTGCGCAACCTGGAAGAGCGCCTGCGCTACCTGCGCGAACTCGACGAGCGCCGCGCCAGCATCCTCGCCAGCATCGAGGAGCAGGGCAAACTGACCCCTGAGCTGACCCGCGAAATCAACCTGGCCGAAACCAAGACCCGCCTGGAAGACTTGTACCTGCCGTTCAAGCAGAAGCGCCGCACCAAAGGCCAGATCGCCCTGGAAGCCGGCCTCGGCGAGCTAGCCGACGCACTGTTTAACGACCCGACGCTGACGCCGGAAAGCGAAGCCGAACGTTTTATCGATGCGGAAAAGGGCTTTGCCGACATCAAGGCCGTGCTCGAAGGCGCCAAGTACATCCTCATGGAGCGCTTCGCCGAGGACGCCAACCTGCTGGCCAGCCTGCGCAGCTACCTCAAGGACAACGCCATTCTCAGCGCCCGCGTAGTCGCCGGCAAAGAGAACGAAGGCGCCAAGTTCCGCGATTACTTCGAGCACGACGAGAAGCTCAAGGGCGCACCGTCACACCGCGCACTGGCGATCTTCCGTGGCCGTAATGAAGGCATTTTGAGCGCCAGCCTGAAAGTCGGCGACGAAATCCCAGGGGCCATGCACCCGTGCGAAGGCATGATCGGCGAGCGTTTCGGCATCAGCGCCCGCGGCCGCGCCGCCGATAAATGGCTGGGCGAAGTGGTGCGCTGGACCTGGAAGGTCAAGCTCTACACTCACCTGGAAACCGACCTGTTCGGCGAACTACGCGAAGGCGCCGAGGACGAGGCGATCAACGTATTCGCCCGTAACCTGCACGACCTGCTGCTAGCCGCCCCGGCTGGCCCGCGTGCCACCCTGGCGCTCGATCCGGGCCTGCGCACCGGCTGCAAGGTGGCCGTGGTCGACGCCACCGGCAAAGTGCTGGAAACCTCCACGGTGTACCCGCACGCGCCACGTAATGACTGGGATGGCACCCTGGCGATCCTCGCCAAACTGTGCGCCAAACACGCCGTCGACCTGATCTCCATCGGCAACGGCACCGCCAGCCGCGAGACCGACAAGCTGGCTGCCGACCTGATCAAAAAGTTGCCGGGCCTGAATCTGACCAAGGTTATGGTCTCTGAAGCCGGCGCCTCGGTGTACTCGGCGTCCGAGTTGGCCGCCAAAGAGTTCCCGGACATGGACGTGTCGCTGCGCGGTGCCGTGTCCATCGCCCGCCGTCTGCAGGATCCCCTGGCGGAACTGGTAAAGATCGACCCGAAATCCATCGGTGTCGGCCAGTACCAGCACGACGTGTCGCAGCTCAAGCTGGCGCGTTCGCTGGATGCGGTGGTCGAGGACTGCGTAAACGCCGTCGGCGTGGATGTGAACACCGCCTCCGCTGCCCTGCTGGCGCGGATTTCCGGCCTTAACACCACCCTGGCGCAGAATATCGTGGCGCACCGCGACGCCAACGGCGCGTTCAACAGCCGCGCCGACCTGCTCAAAGTGCCGCGTCTGGGCGACAAGACCTTTGAGCAGGCCGCTGGCTTCCTGCGTGTAATGAACGGCAGCAACCCACTGGACGCTTCCGCCGTGCACCCGGAAACCTATCCGCTGGTGCAACGCATCGCCGCCGACACCGGCCGCGATATTCGCTCGCTGATCGGCGACTCGGGCTTCCTCAAGCGCCTCGATCCCAAGCAGTTCACCGACGACAAGTTCGGCCTGGTGACCATCGGCGACATCCTCAGCGAGCTGGAAAAACCCGGCCGCGACCCGCGCCCGGAGTTCAAGACTGCCGAGTTCCAGGAAGGCGTGGAAACTCTCAACGACCTCAAACTGGGGATGATGCTCGAAGGCGTAGTCACCAACGTGACCAACTTCGGCGCCTTCGTCGATATCGGCGTGCACCAGGACGGCCTGGTGCATATCTCGGCGCTGTCGGAGAAGTTCATCAAAGACCCGCATGAGGCGGTCAAGGCCGGCGACGTGGTCAAGGTCAAGGTCATGGAAGTGGACATTCCACGTAACCGTATCGCCCTGTCGATGCGCATGGGCGACACCCCAGGTGAGAAAATCGAAGGGACGCGTGGCGGGCAATCCCGTGGCGGCAAGCCCGCCGGCAATGCACCGCGTAGCGAGCGTCACTCCAGCCAGGAAAAGCCGGCTCCGGCCAGCGGCGGCATGGCAGCGCTGTTTGCCAACGCTAAACAACTGAAGAAATAAGCCAACGCCCGCAGGCCCACGGACATACGATCTATGTCCGTGGGCCCCGCGCCCGCCTCTCGCGCGTCGCTCTGGCGCAAAAGCACAGCGCCCAGCTATAACCTTCTTCACCCGCCTCGGGTTATAAAGCGCTATCGACCGCTGATTGCGGTTTTCTCGCCCCCTTGTAGAGCACGCCTGTCGTCCCCATATTGAGGCGACCGATGCGTGAAGGAATGCAATCTTGAGCGACCTGTTACCCCGCCGCCTGGCCCAGCTTGGCGAGCGCGCCAACCTCTCCCTGCTTTCCCAATGCCTGCACGGTATCGAGCGCGAATGCCTGCGCGTCGATGGCGACGGCCAACTAGCGCTGACGCCGCACCCGGCCGCCCTCGGCTCGGCGCTGACTCACGCGCAGATCACCACCGACTATTCCGAATCGCTGCTGGAATTTATCACTCCGGCCGAGGCTGACCCGGCAGCGACCCTGGCCGATCTCGAACAGATCCACCGTTTCGCCTACAGCAAGCTGGATGGCGAATACCTGTGGAGCCCGTCGATGCCCTGCGCCCTGCCGGACGAAGAAACGATCCCGATCGCCCGCTACGGCAGCTCACATATCGGCGAACTCAAGTACGTCTACCGCAAGGGCCTGGCCCTGCGTTATGGCAAAACCATGCAGTGCATCGCTGGCATCCATTACAACTTCTCGCTGCCAGAAACGCTGTGGCAACTGCAGCAGCAGGCCGAAGGCGATACGCGCAGCGCGCGGGACTATCAGTCGGCACGTTATATAGCCCTGATCCGTAACTTCCGCCGCTACAGCTGGCTGCTGATGTACCTGTTCGGCGCATCGCCAGCGCTGCACAAGGGCTTTATGCGCGGCCGCCCGCACCAGCTGCAGGAGCTGGACGCAGAAACCCTCTACCTGCCCTATGCCACCAGCCTGCGCATGAGCGACCTGGGCTACCAGAGCAATGCCCAAGCCGGCCTGACGCCCTGCTACAACGACCTGACCAGCTACACCGACAGCCTGCGCCAGGCCGTCGGCACGCCTTATCCACCCTATGTGGAAATCGGCGCGAAAAAGGATGGCGAGTGGCTGCAACTGAACACCAACATCCTGCAGATCGAGAACGAGTACTACTCGAACATCCGCCCGAAACGCGTGACCTACAGCGGCGAACGACCGATCCAGGCGCTGATGGCCCGTGGCGTGCAGTACGTGGAAGTGCGCTGCCTGGACATCAACCCCTTCCTGCCATTAGGGATCGACCTGACAGAATCGCGTTTCCTCGATGCCTTCCTGTTGTTCTGCGCTCTGCAAGACAGTCCGCTGCTGGAAAGCGGTGAATGCCACGCATGCTCCGATAACTTCCTCAGCGTGGTTAAGGAAGGTCGCCGGCCAGGCCTGCAACTGCAGCGCAACGGACAGCCAGTGGTGCTGCAATCCTGGGCCAGTGAGCTGCTTGAGCAGATCCTGCCGCTGGCCGAACTGCTCGACCAGAATCTGGGCAGCAATGCCCACAAGCAAGCTTTGCAGGCGCAACAAGCCAAGGTCGCCGACCCGAGCCTGACGCCGTCCGCGCAAGTACTCGCAGAGCTGCAACAGGGTTTGAGCTTTACCGAATTCGCCCTGCGTCAAAGCAAACTGCACGCCGAATACTTCCGCAGCCAGCCACTGAGCACTGAACAGCAAGCAGCCTTCGAAGCCAGCACCGCTCAATCGCTGCAGCAACAGGCCGAGCTGGAAGCGCATGAAGATGGCGACTTCGACAGCTTTGCTGCCGCCTACCAGGCCAGCATTCTGGCCCTGGCGGTCTAAGCCCAGTTCGGTGAGTACGCCGGTCTGAATCAGGCCGGCATTTCGCCAACTGCATCACATAAACTGCCAGCGGTGGCAAAAGCGGGATCAGCGGCGCAGCCCTGCCTAGGCGATGCGGCTAGCATTGCACGGGTAAATCCACTGCGAGCTGCCACCATGGCCTGCGCCGACCTCAACACGGAAGATGACCAGCACTGGAGCCTGGAAAGCCTCAATAAGGCTTACCAACAAGGCTACATGGCAGGCATGACCGGACAAACCAACACCCCGCGCGGGCTCGCCGCCGATGTGCTGATCGCCGCCTGGGAAGCCGGCTGGGACGACGGCCACGAGCAATTCGAGCTGCACAAACGCTACAGCGCCTGATCCCCCGCCCTAGCCAACACCCGCCCTGAAACTCTTCCTCGCCTGCAGCACTTCAGCCTGCGTGGCGGCGTATCAACTTGCCTTTGATCGGCGTTTGCTTTGCCGCAGCGACTTAATTCGATTTTTATTTGATATAAATCGATTAAATACCGTTCCATGTCTTATGTTTTGCTTTTAAAGCCGATTTTTATCGGATATAAATAGGCCATCCACTGCCATGACTCACCCACGAGGCATGGCACAGTCGCAGGCCTCTGCTAGTGTCAGATGACCGCCCCAACTGCTCTTGAGGTGCCAAACCATGCCCCGTATCGTTACCGTCGCCGCCACCCAGATGACCTGTTCCTGGGACACCGCCGCGAATCTCGCCAACGCTGAGCGGTTGGTGCGTCAGGCCGCCGGCAAGGGCGCGCAGATTATCCTGCTGCAAGAGCTGTTCGAGGCCCCGTACTTCTGCCAGAAGCCCAACCCGGACTATCTGCAGCTGGCCACACCGGCCGAAAGCAACCCGGCGATCCTGCACTTCCAGAAAATCGCCAAGGAACTGCAAGTGGTACTGCCGATCAGCTTCTACGAGCTGGCCGGGCGGGCGCGCTTCAACAGCATCGCAATCATTGACGCCGACGGCAGTAACCTCGGGATTTATCGGAAAAGTCATATCCCGGACGGCCCGGGCTACCACGAGAAGTACTACTTCAACCCCGGCGACACCGGCTTCAAGGTATGGAATACGCGCTACGCCAAGATCGGCGTAGGCATCTGCTGGGACCAGTGGTTCCCCGAGTGCGCGCGCAGCATGGCGCTGCTCGGTGCCGAAATTCTGTTCTACCCGACCGCCATCGGCACCGAGCCGCATGACCCGAGCATCAGCTCGCGCGACCATTGGCAGCGCGTACAGCAGGGCCACGCCGGCGCTAACCTGATGCC
>JAHJXZ010000271.1 GCA_018827205.1 Gammaproteobacteria bacterium
TCAGCCGTCAGCTCTGGTGGGGCCACCGTATTCCTGCCTGGTACGACGATGCCGGCAACGTCTATGTCGGCCGCGACGAGGCGGAAGTACGCGCCACGCATAACCTGGGCGACGCCAACCTGCGCCAGGACGAAGACGTGCTGGACACCTGGTTCAGCTCCGGCCTGTGGACTTTCTCTACCCTCGGCTGGCCGCAGCAAACTGAAGAACTGAAGACCTTCCACCCCACCGACGTGCTGGTGACCGGCTTCGACATCATCTTCTTCTGGGTCGCCCGGATGATCATGCTGTCGACCCACCTGACCGGGCAAATTCCGTTCAAGACCGTGTACGTGCACGGTTTGGTGCGCGACGGTCAGGGCCAGAAGATGTCCAAGTCCAAGGGCAACGTGCTCGACCCGCTGGACATCGTCGACGGCATCACCCTGGATGAGCTGCTGGAAAAGCGCACCACCGGTTTGATGCAGCCTAAGCTGGCCGAGAAGATTGCCAAGCAGACCAAAGCGGAGTTCCCAGAAGGTATCGCGGCCTACGGCACCGACGCCCTGCGCTTCACTAACCTGGCGCTGGCCTCCACCGGCCGCGACATCAAGTTCGACATGGGCCGGGTTGAGGGTTACCGCAACTTCTGCAACAAGATCTGGAACGCCGCCAACTTCGTACTGGAAAACACCGATGGCCAGGACACCGGTATCAACGGTGAAGAAGTAGAGCTGTCTTCTGTGGACCGTTGGATCATTTCCGCCCTGCAGCGCACTGAAGCCGAAGTAACCCGCCAACTCGACGCCTTCCGCTTCGACCTGGCTGCACATGCCCTGTACGAGTTCATCTGGGACGAGTACTGCGCCTGGTATCTGGAACTGGTCAAGCCAGTGCTGTGGGACGAGAACGCGTCGATCGAACGTCAACGCGGCACCCGTCGCACCCTGGTGCGTGTACTGGAAGTCGCGCTGCGCCTGGCCCATCCGTTTATGCCGTTTATCACCGAAGAAATCTGGCAGCGCATCAAAGCGCAGGCTGGCGTCAGCGGTGAAACCATCATGCTGC
The DNA here is from genome assembly GCA_018827205.1 of Gammaproteobacteria bacterium. Taxonomy (GTDB): domain Bacteria; phylum Pseudomonadota; class Gammaproteobacteria; order Pseudomonadales; family Pseudomonadaceae; genus Aquipseudomonas. The sequence continues at coordinate 1,048 of JAHJXZ010000271.1, forward strand.
AGGCCTGGCCAGTAGCAAACGAAAGCCGCATCGATGCCGCTGCCGAAGGCGATATCGAGTGGGTCAAGCAACTGATGCTCGGCCTGCGGCAGATCCGTGGCGAGATGAAAATCTCCATGGCCAAGCGCATCGATATCATCCTGCAGAACGCCAGCGCGGAAGATCTGCGCCGTCTGGCTGACAACGCGCCGCTGCTGAACAAGCTGGCCAAGCTGGAGTCGGTACGCGTGCTGGAAGCTGGCGAAGAAGCACCGATGTCCGCCACCGCCCTGGTCGGCGACATGCAGGTGCTGGTGCCGATGGCTGGGCTGATCGACAAGGACGCCGAACTGGCGCGCCTGGATAAAGAGATCGCCCGCCTGGATGGCGAAGTCAAACGCGTCGGCGGCAAGCTGGCCAACGAAGGCTTCGTCGCCAAGGCCCCGGCCGAGGTGCTGGATAAAGAGCGCGCCAAGCTGGCCGAGGCTGAACAAGCCCTGAGCAAGATGGTTGAGCAACGCGGCAAGATCGCCGCGCTCTGATCCACTGGCAACACCCGCAGCCCGCGCCCTTACCGCGCGGGTTTCGTTTTTTCTGGGGCTGGGCTTTAGCCAGCCACAGCTCTATTGATCGACCGGTACACCCATGACTGATGCACGCTCTCCTTCCCTACTCGATGCCCTGCTGCCGATTGGCGTGCTAGTGCTGCTGCTGGGCCTTTCCGTTTACCTGTACGGCGACAGCTCCTCCAGCGGCCCGAACCAGATCGCCCTGATGAGCGCCGCCTTTGTCGCCGGCCTGGTCGGTCTGAAGAACGGCCTGCAGTGGGCGCAGATCGAAGAAGGCATCCTCGCCGGCATCCATATGGCGATGAAGGCCAACCTGATTCTGCTGGCGGTTGGTGCGCTGATTGGCACCTGGATTCTGGCCGGCACCGTCCCGACCATGATCTGGTTTGGCCTCAAACTGATCTCGGCGGAATACTTCTATGTCACCAGCTGCCTGATCTGCGCACTGACGGCGCTGTCCATCGGCAGTTCCTGGACCGTAGCCGGCACCCTGGGCATCGGCTTGATGGGTGTCGCGGCAGGCCTGGGGCTGGACCCGGCAATCACCGCCGGGGCGATCATTTCCGGCGCCTACTTTGGCGACAAACTCTCACCGCTGTCGGACACCACCAACCTGGCCCCCGCCGCCGCCGGAGCCGACCTGTTTGCGCATATCCGTTACATGCTGCGCACCACCACACCGGCCTTGCTGATCACCCTGGTGATCTTCTTTTTCCTCGGCCAGCAAGCCAGTGGCAACCATGACACCGCACGCATCGCCGAGGTACTGCAAGCCCTGGAGAGCCAGTTCAGCCTGGGCTGGCACCTGCTGTTGCCGGTGGCGTTTCTGCTGTTTCTCGCGGTGCGACAGTGGGCGGCTTTTCCAGCGGTATTTCTCGCCGCGCTGGTTGGCGGGGTATTCGCCATACTGTTTCAACCAGAGGTTATGGCACGCCTGGCCGACCCTGCCGCAGGCATCCTGGCCCCGCTGAAAAGCGTATGGACGGCGCTGTTTGCCGGCTATGAATCGAACAGCGGCAATCCGGCACTGGATGGCCTGCTGTCCAAGGGCGGCATGGGCAGCATGCTCACCACCGTGTGGCTGATCATCTGCGCCATGTGCTTTGGCGGCGTGCTGGAAAAGCTCGGCCTGCTGCAGCGTCTGCTGCAAAGCACCCTGCACTTGGCGAAAAGCACCAGCAGCCTGATCGCCAGCACTATTGCCACCAGCATCGGCACCAATATCATCACTGCCGACCAGTACATTGCCCTGGTGCTGCCCGGACGCATGTACCGCGAGGAGTACGCCAAACGTGGCCTGGCACCGGTGACCTTATCGCGGGCCCTGGAAGACGGCGGTACCCTGACCTCGGTGCTGGTTCCGTGGAACACCTGCGGCGCCTATATGGCCGCGACCCTCGGCGTGGCGACCCTCAGCTATCTGCCGTACTGCTTCTTCAACTTGTTGATGCCGCTGCTGGCAATCTGCTTGGCGTTTATCTTTCCGCCGCAGCCTTCCGTGCAGGTTGATGCGGAACGCGACGACCTGTCGCAGGCGTAATTCCACACATTCCCCACACTGCGCATAAGCCCGCAGTGTGGGCGTACCAGGGCTAATCATTCAGTCAGGAACTAACCGTGTAAGCCCCAGGCGGGCTTACTGCGCAATAAATACCCTCCCATTTTCTGAGCAATTCAGGCATCTTCGTCGACGCATCAAAAGCCCCGGCACCTCTAATTCAATAAAAAAGCCCTGCAAATGGAATTCTGACCATGTATGCGTTGATGGCATTGATCTTTGTTCTCGGTTACCTGTGCATCGCCCTCGAACACCCGCTAAAAATCGATAAAGCCGCTTCGGCAATCCTCACCGCCGTGATCTGCTGGACCCTGCTGGTACTGGGTGCGGACAGTATTCTGCCGCTGATCGGCTCAGGCACGGCCGGCGCCAGCAGCAATGGCCATCACGTCACCGAGGAACTGCGCCACCATTTGGGCGAGATCTCCGAGATTCTGTTCTTCCTGATGGGCGCGATGACCATTGTCGAGCTGATCGACGCCCATGAAGGCTTCAAGGTCATCACCGACCGCATCCGCACCAACAAACGCGTGACCCTGCTGTGGACCATTGCGCTGATCACCTTCTTTCTCTCGGCGGCGCTGGATAACCTGACCACCACCATCGTCATGGTCTCGCTGCTGCGCAAACTGGTCTCCGACCAGAAAGAGCGCTGGTTCTACGCGGGCATCGTGGTTATCGCGGCCAACGCCGGCGGGGCCTGGTCGCCGATTGGCGACGTGACGACCACCATGTTGTGGATTGGCAACCAGGTCACCACGAGCGGTATCGTGACCAACCTGTTTATCCCGAGCCTGGTCTGCCTGCTGGTACCGCTGCTGATCCTCAGCATGACCATGAAAGGCGAGATCCAACGCGCCGAGGTCAAGCCTTTGGCCGAAGAGCGCCGCGACCCAACCACCCCGTTCGAACGCAACCTGGTATTCACGCTGGGTATCGGCGCCTTGGTGTTTGTCCCCGTATTCAAGACCGTGACCCACCTGCCACCTTATATGGGCATCTTGCTCGGCCTGGGCGTGCTCTGGGTGGTCACTGAAGTGATCCACCGCGGCAAAAACGACGAAGACAAACACCCGCTCTCGGTGGTCGGTGTACTGCGCCGCATCGACACCACCAGCGTGTTGTTCTTCCTCGGCATCCTGCTCGCGGTATCCAGCCTGGCCACTGCTGGCCACCTGACCCAGGTCGCCACCTTGCTGCGCGAAGGATTGGGTGATGTCTACGCCATCAACATCGCCATCGGCCTGCTGTCATCGGTGGTTGATAACGTACCGCTGGTTGCCGGCGCTATGAAAATGTACCCCCTGATAAGCCCAGAAGCCTTGGCGCTGGCGGGTTCCGATACGCCTTGGCTGAGCAACTTCCAGGTCGACGGCACCTTCTGGGAAATGCTCGCGTATTGCGCCGGCACTGGCGGTAGCTGCTTGATCATCGGTTCCGCAGCCGGTGTAGCGGCAATGGGCATGGAGAAGATCAACTTCATCTGGTACCTGAAAAAAATCAGCCTGCTGGCCTTTGTCGGTTATATCGCCGGTGCAGCAACTTATATTGCGATTGCTACCCTGAGCTGAACACAACCGGACCGTGCGCCCAGCTGGCGCACGGCATCAAGCCTGGAGCATGGCCCCATGGACGTGAGCAAAACCCGCACCAGCTTCTACCGCCGCCTGTATGTGGCCTGGCTGATCGACAGTGGCACCGCCACCAGTGTCCCGGCGCTGATAGAAGCCACTGGCATGCCACGACGCACCGCCCAGGACACCCTAGGCGCCCTGACCGAACTGGATATCGAATGCGCATTCGCCCAACAAAGCGGCGAACGAAACAACGCTGGCCACTATGAAATTCGCGACTGGGGCGCGATCAACCCACAGTGGATTGCCGCTCATCTCGAGCAGATCAAGACCGTGCTGGGCTACCCCTAAACTACCGAGGCCGCCATGCGCAGCTCCCGCCGCCTACTACTGGTCATTGTGTTTCTGCTCAGTTTGTTTGTGCTGTTCGAAACCCTGGGTATCCGCGCACAGTTCAGCCTGGATGCCTTGCAGGCGCTGATTCTTATGCACCCGGTCGCCGGCCTGCTGCTGTTTATTCTGCTGTTTGCCCTCGGCAATCTGATCCAGATTCCCGGCTGGGTATTTCTCGCAGCTGCAGTGCTGGCACTGGGGCGGATTTATGGCGGCATCGTCACCTATGTAGCGGCCTGCGTGTCCTGCATCGTCACCTACATCACCATTCGCTATCTGGGCGGTAACGCCCTGCGCGAGTTGAACAATCCCCTGGCGCAACGCCTGCTAAGCGGTCTCGACCGCCGCCCACTGGCCAGCATCATTATCTTGCGCATGCTGTTTCAGACCGTACCGGCGTTGAACTATACGCTGGCCCTGTCCGGCGTACGCTTTCGCACCTACCTGCTCGGCACCCTGCTCGGCCTGCCGCTGCCGATTGCCCTGTACTGCGTGTTCTTCGATTACCTGGCCATGCTGCTGAATATTGCCCACTAGAGCTGGCATTGCGCGTTTACATAAGGTCGACAAGCAAGCGGCGCCCAGCTGTGGGAAAATCCCGCGCCCCAAGCCTGCGATCTGCCTGCCATGTCCCTGCCGCCGAAACGCCCCAGCCGTAAACCCGCCGCGCCGCGCTCTGCTCCCAGCAAATCTGCTGCGGCCAAGCCGGATGCAAGCAAGGGTCAGTTGCACCCACGCAATCGCCACCAGGGGCGCTATGACTTTCCGGCGCTGATCAAGGCCAGTCCCGAGCTGGCAGCCTTTGTGATCATCAACCCGTATGGCAATGAGAGCATCGACTTCGCCAACCCGGCGGCGGTCAAGGTATTCAACCGGGCGCTGCTCAAGCAGTTCTATGGCATCCAGCATTGGGATATTCCAGCGGACTACCTGTGCCCGCCAATACCCGGTCGCGCGGATTACCTGCACTACCTGGCCGACCTTCTGGCGGCCATTAATGGCGGCGAGATCCCGCGCGGGGCCATGGTGCGTGCTCTGGATGTCGGCGTAGGCGCCAACTGCATTTACCCGCTGCTGGGTAACCGCGAATATGCCTGGCAGTTTCTCGGTTCGGACATCGCCGCCAGCGCCATTGCCTCGGCCAAGGCCATCGTGCAGGCCAACGCGGGCTTGGGCGACGCCATCGAACTGCGCCTGCAGAGCGACAGCGCGCATATCTTTCAGGGCCTGCTGCACAGCGCAGAACGCTTTGACCTGACACTGTGCAACCCACCCTTCCACGCCAGCGCCGAAGAAGCCAGCAGCGGCAGCAAACGCAAATGGCGCAACCTGGGCAAACTCGACCCCAAACGCAAACTGCCGGTGCTGAACTTCGGCGGCCAGGCGGCGGAGTTGTGGTGCAAAGGTGGCGAAGCGGCGTTTGTCAGCCAGTTGATCAGGGAAAGTATCGACGTCGGCCAGCAGGTGCTGTGGTTTAGCAGCCTGATCTCCAAGGCTGGCAACCTGCCGGGCGTCTACAGCGCGCTGAAAAAAGCCGGCGCGCTACAGGTACAAACCGTGGAAATGGCCCAGGGCCAGAAACAGAGCCGTTTTGTTGCCTGGACCTTCCAGACACCGGAGCAGCAGCAGGCCTGGCGAAAAGAACGCTGGAAATAAGCCGGCGGATGGGTTGAGCGCAGCGGCGCTCCCATCCTACCCACTACCACGGCAGCCAACCGCCCAACGCCAGCCACAACCCAGCCAGCCCCATACTGAGCAAGGTCACCGGCACGCCGCTGCGGGCAAAGTCGACAAAATTCAGCGGCACACCCTGACGCCGCGCGCTTTCGGCGACGATCAGGTTAACCACGCTGCCGATCAGCAGCAGGTTGCCGGCCAACGTCGACATGATCGCCAGCCCCACTAGCAAGGGCTCGCTGGCATCGGGCAACACGCCCAGCAGCAACATCACGTACGGCACATTACCGATCAGGTTGCCGGCCAACAGGGATAGGCTCGCCAGCGTGATCACCCCGTGCGGCAGCAGGCCCAGCTCCGCCAGATTGCCGGCCATACCGGCGACCTGAGGCAGGCTCATCGCCGCGCCGGTGACAACGAACAACCCGGCGAACAGCAGCAACAGGTTCCAGTCGACCTTCTGTACATAGTCGCGACTATCCACCCGCCGCGAGATCATCACCAATGCAGCGATCAGCAGCGCGGAAATCTCCCGCGGCATGCTGGTGGAGAACAATCCGAGCAGCACCAGGCTGGCCAGCAGCGGTTTCAGGTAACTGCGTACACCGTAAATATGCTGCACCGGGGTTTCGGCCTGCACCGCCGGTTTAGCCGTGCCCCAACGCTTGCGCCATTGCAGCCAGATCACCACGTAGGTGATGGCCAATGCCGCCAGCGCGGGCGGGCCGGCGATCAAGGTGTAGGACCAGAAGTCCAGGCCGCCGGCCTGACCAATCAGAATGTTCTGCGGATTGCCAATCAGGCTGGCGCTGGAGCCCGCATTGCATGACAGCGCTAGCGCCAGGAGAAATGGCCGTGGATCAAGACCTCGGGCCAGCAGGCTATGGCACAACAGCGGAGTCAGGGCAAATGCGACGATGTCATTGACCAGCAAAGCCGACAGCACACCGCCCAGCACCACAACGCCCAACAGCAGCAGCGCCGGCTGCTCAGCATAGTGGCTGAGTTGCTGGTTCAGCCAGGCATACACACCGGAGAAATCGAACTGCGCGCTGATCAACATCAGCGCCAGCAACAGCAGCAGCGCTCCGGCATCCAGATGGCTGGCTGCCTCCGCAGGCGACTGCGCACCGCTGACAAGCAGTAACACCGCCGCACAGCTGGCAATCCAGCTGCGATCAACGCGCAGACCTCGAATACCCCCTGCGGCCATGCCCAGGTAGGTCAATACAAACAGAAGTGATACGACCCATAAGGTCATGCTGCGATCATCCCTTGGTTACCCGCGCGGTTGCGCTGCAGCACTCTAAATGGCCAGAGGCCGCCGGGGAACTGGGCGCAAAGGAAAAGGCGCCAGGAGCAGTTTTCAACGTCGCGCAGCGACGGCCCGCAGGGCGGCCGCTAGAGATGGCAGGCCATAAAAAGCCGGCGCAACAGGCCGGCTTGGTTGACGCATCGGCCAGGTGCATTTCGCGCGCCTGGCCGGTAACAGGCTTATTACTTGAGCAGTTCGAACAGCGCGACGTTGCCGCTCTTCTCCAGGCCGGTAACGAGGAAATGCCGACCGCTGTGCTCGACATGCGCCAGACCTTCCGGCGCCAGCTTGCCGGAACCGGCGCCTTCGTCTGCACCGATCACCTGCAGCACCTTGGGTTGTTCCGGCTGATCGAGATCGATCAGGGCCAGAGAGTCCGCGCGCTCCAGTGTAGCCACCACCAGGCGTTTGCCGAAGGCATCAAAACTCACCACGCCTTCCGGCTCGCTGCCCTTGTTGGGGCTGCGCACATCTGGGTAAACACCGGCCTGAGCAGCCATATCATCGAGCTGGCTGCCCGTATCACCCAGCAGCTTGCCACTCATCGCGTCAAACACGCTGAGCGTGCGCCCACCACCGCTGGGCAGGCCAGCCTTGGTCTTGGCGATTTTCGGATCGGTATCGCCTTCATCGGCGCTGATCAGGTAACGGCCATCGGCGCTGACTGCCAGGGCATCCGGCTCGCGCAGGGCGAACAACTCGGCACTCGGGTCGTACTTGCCGTCATCCAGAATATCCGCCGCATGGCGCACCGTACCCAAGCCAAAAACCTTGTCCAGCTTGCCTTTCTGTATATCGATCACCGCGATCGCATTGTTTTCCTGCAGGCTGACGTAAGCACGTGCACCATCCGGGCTGAAAGCCACGTATTCCGGTTCGATATGCTCCGGGCTGGTGCCGAACGGCACTTTCAGCTCTTCGCCGTCGATCAACCGCTCCAGCATGCGTTGATGCTCAGCCTGGGTCGCACCCTCGACACCGGCCAGGTCTGGCAGCGCAATCAGGCTGTGCTTGGCGGCAGCCACACCGCCGCGCAGGTCGATCAGGCTGATCGAGCCTTCACCGCTGCGAAATCCCTCACCGTCGCGCACATAGCCTTCACCTTCGTTGGCCACCACGATGAAATCACCCGTGGGCGAAAACGCCACGCTGTCCGGCCAAATGCCGATTTCCAGGGTATTGAGCAGCTTGCCATCGGCCGCCGCGCGCAACTCGATCCGGCCGCTTTTCAGGCCATCGCTGTTGCGGATACACGCAGCAAAGAGATCTTCGCTGGGGTGGAAGGCCACCGATGTGATCTCCCCTGCCCCTTCGGTCACCAGGTTGTAGCGTGCTAACCGATTGAGGCCCTTGGCTGGGTCCAGCTGCAGAATATCCACCAACCCTTCGGCACTATTAGAGACAACCACACGCATGCTTGACGCCTGCACGCTGACAATTTCAGTGCCTTCAGCAAAGCCGCTCTGGTACAGCGCCAAGGGTTTCAGCTCTAGGGCAGACGCCAATGGCGCCAAGGCAAAAAGCGCACACAATGTAGGGATTCGCAGCACAGCAACTATCCTTATGCAAAGACATGGGGATTGAACAAATCCGCAGCAGTCTTCACCCGCAGGATGACGTTTTAATGAAGCATTAATGGCGTTTCATCCACAGCACTGCGATGGTATTACTGTGCGACTAGCTAACACGCACCTGCATTATCGGTTGCAGTAAGGGGCGCCAATGAAGTGGAAAAACCTGTTCGTGGTTGCGTGCTTGCTGCTGGGACTGCCCACACAAGCCAGCGAACAGCCCGAATTGAAGATAAGCGTCGGTGATTGGCCGCCTTACCTGTCCAGCGACTTGAAACACAATGGCGTCATCGCGCACCTGATCAGCGATCTATTTGCCGACGAGGGTTATCGCGTCAGCTTTCAGTTCCTGCCTTGGCCGCGGGCCTATTCTGCCGCCGCAGCCGGCCGCTTTGACGCCACTGCGGTATGGATGCACAAGGACGAACGCGAAGCTGACTTTCTGTTCAGTGCACCGCTGCTCGACGAACAGTTTGTGTTCTTTCACCTGAAAAGCCTGCCCTTCGACTGGCGGCGCTTCGACGACCTCACCGGCATGACCCTCGGCGGCGGGCTGGAGTACAGCTACGGCCCGGGCTTTGATGCCTTCCTCGCCGAGAACAAGGTGAAAATGGAACGCGTCTCCAACGACCAACAGAACTTCGACAAACTACTCAAGGAGCGCGTGGTGCTCTACCCGCAGGAGATGAACGTGGGTTATGCCGCCTTACGCAGCCACTTCAGCCCAGAAGATCAGGCCAAGATCACTCATCACCCGAAACCGCTGCTGGTCAACCTCAGCTATCTGATGCTGCCGAAAAGCCTGGAGGGCAGTCCAGCGTTGCTTGAGCGCTTCAACAAGCGTCTACAGCGCTACCGTGAAAGCGGACGTTACCAGCGATATTTCGATGATCTAAAGCAAGGCAAGTACCAAGCAGAGCCCTCAGCATCCCTCACAAGCGAGTAAAAGCCGGGCCTTTGATGCACAACTGGCTACAGTTGTCCTAGAGAATCACATGCACTTAAAGAACAAGAAAAAATGCCCGAACAGGCCCCTCTATCGTCAACGGCCCGGACAAGGAACTCATCGATGACGCCTCGACAGCTGCTGCGCGGCCTGATCCTCATCTGCCTGCTGGCACCTGGGTTATCTGCTGCTGCGGAACCCGGCTTGAGCGCGGATGAAATCCGTATCGGCATGGTCAATGCACAAAGCGGCCCGGCCGCAGCGCTGGGTTTAGGCATGCTCAATGGCGCCCAGGCCTACTTCAAGCGCGTCAACGCCGAAGGCGGGGTACATGGCCGGCGTATCAGCCTGCTCAGCTTGGACGATGGCTATGAGCCCAGCCGTACTGCCGCACATACCCGTAGCCTGCTGAAAACCCAACAGGTGTTCGCCCTACTCGGTTATGTCGGTACCCCTACCTCACGTGCTGCCCTGCCACTGGCTCTGCGCGCACAGGTGCCCTACCTGTTTCCGTTTACCGGCGCCGAGTTTCTGCGCACACCGCCAAAACCCGGGGTGTTTAATATTCGCGCCTCTTATATCGAGGAAACCGAGCAGTTGGTCGAGCGCGTGACCAAGGATCTCAAGCTGAGCAAGATCGCCATCCTGATGCAGGACGACTCGTTCGGTGAGTCGGTCAAGGGCGGCCTTAACGGCGCCCTGCTCAAGCGCGGCCTGGAGATTTATGCGCAGGCGCGTATCCAACGCAACTCGCTGGCGGTGGAGGCTGCCATCAAGTCGCTGCAACTCTCACAACCTGAGGCAGTATTCTTTGTCGGTACTTACCGGCAACTGGCGGTAGCGATCAAGCAGGCAAAGGCTACCGGCTTTAATACGCGTTTTATCAGTGTGTCGTTTATCGGTACTGCGGGTTTTATCCGCGAGGTCGGCAGTGACGGAGATGGGGTCTATATCACTCAGGTGGTGCCCTCCCCAGAAGACACATCACGCGCACTGGTGCAGGCCTATAAAGCCGATATGCAAGCCAGCGACTTTGACCATGCTTCGCTGGAGGGTTATATCGGCGCTGCGGTGTTTACTCAGGCGCTACGCAAGGCCGGTGCGCAGCCTACTCGGGAGACGTTTCTCGATGCGCTGGAACACCTCAACACGGACCTTGGCGGCTTCAAGGTGGCGTTTTCACGCAGCCAGCATCAGGGCTCAAGCGCAGTATTCCTGACCCGCATCGAGAATGGCCAAGCCATCCCCGTCAGCACGATGCGCTAACGTCCGACTAGCTGCCCCTGCAGCAGATCGGCCACCGGCAACGCCACGCCGAGGCGGCTGAGGTTCCAGTAATGCCCTTCCAGGGTGCGATTGACCAGCAAGGTTGCCGGCGACGGCTGCAGACTGCCCAACGCGCCTAGCACATCGGGCAGCAGCCGTTGCACCTGCTCATGCAGCGGCGTAGCGGCAAAATCCCAATGCACCCCAGGCTGCAGCAGCGGCCCGAGCAGACCATGTAACTGACGGTATAAGCCATAGGGGGTGGTCGACTGCGGCTGGCGCGTACCGAGCGCCTGGAAGGCCTTTTCCAGCTGCTCGCCGTCGCGGGCCTGCAGGGCCTTGTAGGTTTGCACATAAGCCGCCAGCAAAGGCGCAGACAGCGCCTGCACACAACCGAAGTCATACACCACCAGCTCACCGGCTGCGGTATAGGCGAAATTACCGGGATGCGGGTCGGCATGCAGCAGGCCCAACTCGAAGGCCTGGGCACTCAGCCAACGCACCAGGGTCAGGGCCAAGCGCTCCCGTACTTCAGCACTGGCCTGGCTGACCTCGGCAAACGGCAAACCGGCTTCCTCGCTGAGCGCTAGTACTCCAGGCCGGCAAAGGTCTTCCTGCGGTATCGGCAGACGCAGGCCCGGCCAGTCGGCGAAATGCGAGCGAAACTCCTGTAGGCGACGCATCTCGGCCGAGTAATCCAGCTCAGCCCCGATCACCGCCGCCAGCTCCTGATACAGGCCCTCAAGTTGCTCAGCCGGCGCGCGAAACAAACGCCCCAGCGGCAGCAAACGGCGTAGCTGACGCAGATCCGCCTGGCAGATTTCGGCGATGCCCGGGTACTGCACTTTGAGCACCAGCGCCCGGCCATCCGCCGCGATGGCGCGATGAACCTGCCCCAGGGACGCGGCAGCAAAAGGTTGTTCGTCTATCTGTTGAAAGAACTGCCCAAGATCCGCGCCATACACCTGCTGCAAATGCCCGCGCAGCGCGCTGAAGGGCAAGGCAGGCACGCGGTTCTGCAGCGAGCTCAACGCCAGCGCTACCGGTTCAGGCAGCACCCCCTGCCACTGCGAGGCCATTTGCCCCAGTTTGAGCACCGGACCTTTCATCTCGCCCAATACATCAGTCAGCAAGTCCCCCACCGGCTGCCAATCAATACCTCGACGCCCCGGGCGCAGACGCTGCCCTAGCACGCTGCCGCCTATGCGCGTGGCGGTACCCGCCAAGGTGAAAAACCGTCCAAGTGCGGAGGCCGAAGGGGGAGCGGTAGGAGGCTTGGCCATGCGGCAACACTCATCAGGGCGAAACACGATCATGCGCCCGGGGCTAGCAGGTTCCAAACATTAACCGGTTTAAAGCGGGGAGCGCTCCAGGAAGTCCCGTACCTGCTGCTGATACAGCGCCGACTCACGCTGACGCTCAATTTCACCTCAGATCCTCACCGCCTGCTCCGGGTTGGCTGCCACATAGGCGTTGGACAGCATCAGGTAATATGCCTTCTCCTCCAACGGCAACATAACTTTCTCCAGCCGCGCGGCCAGTGCCGGGTTGGCCTGCAGCACGAAATCACCACGCAGGCTCTGCAGCGCCGCCGCTTCGATGCGTTTATGACTAAGCATCTGCAACAGCGCCAGAGGATCGCGACTGGTTTCATCCACCTCAGCGCCCTGAGCGCGAATAAAGTCGACAATCGAAAAACCGCTCAAAGAGCCCACTCGCCCGCGCAACTGGCGAAATTCCTCACCATTCCAGCTCACCGCACTGCCTTTGCGCCGGTACAGGGCGTAGATCGAGGTGTGCAGGCGCTTGCGCTCATCCAAGCGGCCATCGGCATCTTGCGGATAACGGCCGAGGCTCAGGCGCTCCGTCTTGAAGCTGGAGGCAAAGGCGCCGTCGTAGGTACCCTGGGCCAGTCCGGAAAGGCAGCGTTTCCAGGGCACCGCGACAAAGCTGAACTGCATCGGCAAGGCGTCAGCGACCAAACGTAATAACTGCAGATTGAGCCCGGTGCCGTCAGTCATCACCCAGGGATAAGAGTTCTGATCCTCATAACACAGGGTCAGAGCCTCAGCTGAGCGCGAGGCGGCGAACACTTCAACAACCAGGCAACAGCTGCACAGCAGGCAGATCAACAGCTTGGCCAAGTGCAATGCTCCGAGACAGTAATAACCGCCACGTCCTAATGGATCTCGCGGTTGTTGGGCGCGCCTTGCTGCGCGCTATGCCTGAGTATAGATAGACCTGGCAAATGCAATGTGGGCGTAGATCAATTATCCCCGGCATTGACCGCAAAACGCTTATCCAGGCCGCTATAGCCCATGCCCACTCCCTTGTGCACTTTCAACTGCACCGGAATGCGCTCCTTGAGTGCCTCGACATGGCTGATCACACCAATCATCTTGCCGCTGGCGTTGAGGTTGTCCAACGCATCCAGCGCCACCTCAAGAGTTTCGCCGTCGAGGGTGCCGAAACCTTCATCGAGAAACAGCGAGTCGATGCTGGTCTTGTGGCTGACCAGATCGGACAGCGCCAGGGCTAGGGCCAGGCTGACCAGAAAGCTCTCGCCGCCGGACAAAGTCTTGGTGTCACGCGCCGCATCGGCCTGCCAAGTGTCGATCACTTCCAGCTCCAGCTCGCCACTGTTACGCCGCGCCAATTGATAACGGCCGTGCAGACGTTCCAGCTGCTGATTGGCCAGGTAAACCAGATGATCCAGGGTCAAGCCCTGGGCGAACTTGCGGTACTTGGCGCCATCGGCCGAACCGATCAGGCTGTTGAGCTGCTGCCACAAGTCGTATTCGCCCTGCTTGGCGCTGATCGCGGCAAACAGGCTTTGCTGGCTGAGCCTGCGCGCATCGTCACCCTGCAGCTGGGCGCGGATTTCGCCCTGACGTTCGCTCAGGGCTTTTAGCTGGGCGCTCAGGGCGAGCAGTTGCTCATCCAGTTGCGTAAGACCGAGCGAGGTGGCCGGACTGGCTTGTAGAGTCGCCAACTGCTGTGCGGTTGCACTGGCCAGCGCCTGGGCATCACTCAGGGCTTTATCCAGGCGCTGACGCAATTGTTGCAAGGCGCCGCGCTGCGCCTCATCCAGCAAGGCGGCCAGATAACCCGCCTCATCATTAAACGGGCTTGCGCTTAACGCAGCAGCCCACTGCTGTTCAGCCTGCTGCAGGCGCGCTTGTTCATCCTGCAAGCGACTGGCTAGGGCCTGACGGCTACCGGCCAACTGCTGTTGACGGCGCTGCGCCTCTTCCAGTTGAACCTGCGCTTGCTGCAAGGCCGCCTGCACATCAGCGGGTTTGGCCAAAGCCGGCTGACCGGCCAGGTCCAGTACAGCCCAGCGTTGCTGCCAGAGCTGAGCCAGCTGAGTTGCGCTTTGCAGGCCATGGTCCAGCTCACTTAGCTGGCGCTGTAAATCCAGGCTTTGCTGCTGATTGTGCTGCCAGCGCTGCCACTCTGCCTGGCGCTCGGCCAGCCAGGCGCTAGCATCCTCCGGCAGCTGATAGCCGAAGCTGGCCAGGGCCTGACTTAGGCTGGTGCTGCGCTCGCGGGCAACCTCCAGCAATTGCTGCAGGCGCAGTTGGCCTTGCTCGCTCTGCTCCTGGCGTTGCTGCAGTTGCAGGCGATTAAGCGCCTGCTGCTGTTCCAGCTCGCTGCACAGTTGCTGCAAACCCAACCGCGTCTGCTGGCATTGTTCAAGGTGGCTGTTGAGCTGTTGCAGTTGCTCAAGTTGCTGATCAAGTTGCTGCAGCTCACTGTTTTGTTGCGCCTGCTGCTCCGCCAGGGCAACGGCATCGGACAGCGGCCTTGGCAGCTGCGCGCTAAGAGCCTGCCAGCGTTCGCTCTGCTCGACCTGGGTCTGCTGACCACGCTCGAACTGCTGCTGTTGCTGTTCCAGGCGCGCGGCGAGTTTCTCCAGCTCGCCAGCCAATTGCCGGCCTTGTTCAGTCAGGGCCTCCAGCTCGTTGCGCTTGCTGTGGAGCAACGTCTTGGTCGCAGAAACATCCAGGGCCTGGTAAGCGCTGATTGCCGGGTGCGACTCGGAGCCACACAGCGGACAGGCCTCGCCGGGTTGCAGTTGAGCGCGATGGGCTTCCAGGGCCTGGATACGCTGCTCCTGCTCCAGCAGTTTTTCCTGGGCCTGCACCTGTTGCTGCAGATCCTTGTAGCTCAGGCGCAATTGCGCCACCTCGGCACCCTTGGCCTGATGCTGCTCGCGCAACAGCGTCAGGGCGCTGGCCAACTGGGTCTGTTCAGTTGCCAGGCGCTGTTGGGTCGTGGCCAATTCGCTCAGTTGATTCAGTAGGCCGCCCTGGATATGCAGCTGCTGCCAGCGCTCACGCAAAGCCGCCTCACTGCGCCCGGCCAGCAGCGCCTGCTGTTGCTGCTGCGCGGCGTCTTCCTGCTCGCGCGCCTGCTGCAGGCGGAGCTGTTCGCTGCCGAGCTGTTCAGCCTGCTGGCTCAGTTGCGTCTGCTGGGCGACGATGCTGTCTTGTCGCTGCTGCTGACTGAGTTGCAGCTGGGCGATTTCCTCGGCCAGCTGCTGGCGCGCCTTTAGCTGCTCGCTCCAGCTACCCAGCTGCTCACCCAGTTGACCATGTTGCGGCTGGGCTGCCAGTTGTTGCTGCACCTGCCGCAACCGCTCGTCCAGCAGCTGACGCTGCGCCTGGCAATCGGCCAGCAGCAAGGCGCTAAGCTCGCGGGCCTGCCAAGTGTGCTCGGCGAGAGCCTGTTCAACCTGGCGCTGTTCGACGGCATTCTGCTGCAGGCCCTGCTCAGTCTGAGCCAGGCTCTGGCGGACCTGCTGCCAGTCATGGTGCAGCGGTTGCAAACGTAGTGCCGGCTCGCTGGCGGCCAATTGCGCCAGCTGCGGCTGGGCCAGTAGTAACTCATCCTGCGTAGCCTGCTCGGCCTGCTTGTTGGCGTGCAATTGGGTCTGGGTCTTGCTCAGTTCCTCACACCAGCGGCGCTGGCGCTGCAACTCGGCCTGTTGTGTGCCGAGCGCCGCGTCATCCATAGCCAGTTGCTCGGCCTGCGTTTGCAGCTCAATACGCTGCTCATCACTTAGCAGTTCGACGCCTTCGGCCTTGGCGCGCAACTGATCGAGGGCGACCTTGACCTCGCGGCACTGCTCGAACACCCGCTGGGAAATCTGCCCATAGATATCGGTGCCGGTCAGCTCTTCCAGCAGCTCGGCACGCTGGTTGGCATTGGCTTCAAGAAAGGCGGCAAAGCCGCCCTGAGCCAGCAGCATGGATTTGGTAAAGCGCTCGAAATCCAGGCCCGTCAGGCGCTCGGTTTCGCGCAGCTTCTCATTGATCTTGTCGGTGATGATCTGCCCGTCAGCGGCAGCTAACTCGACCTTGGGCGCTTGCAGCGCGCCGTCGGCCTTGTCGCGGGCGCGGCGCTGGCTCCAGAAGGCGCGGTAACCGACGCCCTTGACCTCAAATTCGACCTCAGCCAAACAATCCGCGGTGTGCCGGCTCATCAGCTCGTTAGCACTGGTCGACACCGTGCTCATCCGTGGTGTGCGGTGATACAGGGCCAGGCAGATGGCATCCAGCAGCGTGGTCTTGCCCGCACCGGTTGGCCCGGTAATGGCAAATAGGCCGTTGTCTTTGAAGGGTTCGGTGGTGAAGTCAATCTTCCACTCGCCCTTGAGCGAATTGAGGTTTTTCAGACGCAGGCTGAGGATCTTCATGCCTCGCCCTCGCGCAGTTCACTGACCACTTGTTGATAGAGCCCCAACAGCTTGGCTTGCTCAGTTTCGTCGAGGGTTTCGCTGCTTAGCCGTTGGGCGAATACATCCTCCACACTCAGCTCATCCAGGGTTTCCTTAGCCTTGCCTTGCAGGCTGGCACTGACATTGCCGCGCTCACGGCGGATACGCAGCACTTCGACCGGCAGCCCCTCGCAGAGGGCGGCAATCCGCAGCTGTAAGTCGCTCAGGTAGTCGTCGGTGCCGACCAGCACTTCCAGCCAAACCGGCTGCTCGGCACTGCCCTGTTTGGCTGCTTCCTGAATGGCGGTTTCAAGTTCTTTAAGCGAACCACGCAAAGACAACAGCGGCTGAAAGCGCGGCACCGGCAGCGCGGTGATCTGGCGCAAACCGCTGGCATTCAGCTCCACTAGCAACACTTCTTTCTGCTGCTTGGCCTCATCGAAACTCAGCGCAATCGGTGAGCCGCAGTAGCGAATATGCTCCAGGCCGCCGACCTTCTGTGGCCGGTGGATATGGCCCAAGGCGATATAGGCAGCCGGCGGGAAGGCGCTGGTGGGAAAGGCCTCCAGACTACCGACATAAATCTCGCGTACTGAATCGCTGGCGCTGGCACCAACAGTGGTCAGGTGGCCGCTGGCAATAATCGGCAGATCGCCGCCCAACTCGGCACACTTGGTTTCGGCCAGAGCATAGAGGTCTTGGTAGTGCTGCTGGATCGCCTGCTGCAAGGACTGCTGTTTGTTCTGGGCGCTCTGCCCGGCCTGGCTGAGCAACACATCGCGCGGACGAATAAAGGGGATGCCACAAAGGATCGCGCCAGGCGAGCCGTCACGCCGATGCAGCACCAGCAGCTGCTCTTCAATCGGCTCACAAACACCGGGAATAACCCGCGTGCCGAGCTGCGCCAGCAGCGATTTGCTTTCACCGAGCATGGCCACCGAATCATGGTTACCGCCGAGTACCACCAGTTCGCAGCCAGTGGCGCGCAATTCGACGATAAAGCGGTTGTACTGCTCACGGGCATAACTGGGCGGCGCGCCGGTATCGAAGATATCGCCGGCGATCAGTACGGCATCCACCGCCTGCTCGCGCACCTGTTCAATCAGCCAGGCGCAGAACGCCTGATGCTCGGCCTGGCGGGTCTTGCCCATAAAGTGCTGACCGAGGTGCCAGTCGGAGGTGTGCAGGATGCGTATGGGCTGAGTCAAAACTGCCAGTCCTTAACCACCATATGGGTCTTCACCTTTTGCATGCCGGGGAAGTTCTCGATCTCACCGCGCACCTCGCTGAAGCGCAGCATCGACGGGGCCTCGATATACACCAGCATATCGGTCTCGCCGCTGATGCCACTGCAACGGCGCACTTCGGGAAACACGCGCATCAGCTCGACATAGTGCTCACAGCGGCCACCGCTGTAGAACAGCTCTAGATAGACCTTGATTGCCGCCTCGCCCGGCACCGCCACTTGAGCGTGGTAACCGCTAATTACGCCACTGTGCTCAAGCTGGCGAATTCGCTCACTCACCGCCGAACGTGACAGGTTGACCTCGCGGGCAATCTGGCTGACAGGTAAGCGCGCATCGGCACGCAACAGGGCGAGTATCTGCTGATCGAACTTGTCCACGAGGGGCTCTCAGAAAGGCAATTTGACGGTCAATTCCACCATTTAGTCGGTCAAAGACGACGCTTCGCCAGCAGCCTGCAACAGGTGGACGATTTAACATGGCGAACGAAACCGCAGAGCATACAACATGAGTCGTCTGAATCAGGAATTGGGCCTACTGCAAGGGATTGGCCTGCTGAGCACCTCACTGCTGGGCACCGGCATCTTTGTGATCCCGGCACTGGCCGCCACCGCTGCTGGCGAGGCGTCTTTATGGGCCTGGATGTTGCTGATCGCCCTGGTGCTGCCGGTGGCCTTTACCTTTGCCCAATTGGGCCGTCACTTCCCCCATGCCGGCGGCGCGCCGCACCTGATTGGCCGCGCTTTTGGTGCACGAATGGAGCGCCTTAGCGCCCTGCTGTTTCTTGCCGTGCTGCCGGTGGGTTTGCCGGCAGCGCTAATCATCGCCAGCGGCTTCTGGCAGGCGCTGTTCGATCTTGGCCGTGGCCAAGCCCTGACCATTCAACTCGCCACCCTGGCCGCCATGCTGCTGCTCGGCCAGCGTCCGGCTAAGGCCAGCGGGATGATTCAGGGCGCTATTGCCGTGGCGATTATTGCGACGATTGCGCTGATCTGGTGGGTCGGCGATCTGCCCGTCAGCAGCCAGCCGCTGCTGCCGCCCATCCAAGGCTCCTGGCATCTACTGCCGGCGGCACTGGGTGTAATGTTTTGGTGTTTTGTCGGCATCGAGGCCTTTACCCATATGGGCGAAGAGTTCAAGAACCCCGAGCGCGACTTCCCCTTGGCCTTACTGTTTGGCGTGCTGCTGGCCGGCCTGGTGTACTGGGCCTGTTCGGTCGCGGTGCTGAGCCTGCATAGCTACGGCGACGTGACGACAGATGCCGCCTCTTTGCCGCGCATGCTCGACCTGCTGCTGGGCGACCAGGCGCGCTGGATCGCTGCAACGGTGGGCTACCTGGCCTGCTTCGCCTCGATGAACGTCTATATGCAAGGCTTCGCCCGCCTGATTTGGAGCCTGGCCGACGAAGGTAAGCTGCCCAGCAGCCTGGCCCAGCGCAACCAGCACGGCGTACCGGCCCGCGCCCTGTTGCTAGTGATCTTCAGCTGCGCCCTGTGCGCAAGCCTTGCCAGCGTGCTCAACCTGACGGTGGATGATCTGATCCGCTACGCCAACGGCAACTTCGTGGTCATCTACCTACTCAGCATGGCTGCCGGCTGGGTGCTCCTGCGCGGCATCTGGCGCTGGCTAGCGGCATTCAGCGCACTGCTGTGTGGCCTGGTGCTGCTGATGCTGGGCATGGATGCCGGGTATGCCTTGGCTTTGCTGTTGGTGCTCGGATTGTTGGACCATTGGCGCGAGCAGCGCAGCGTCCATCTGGCTAACGTAAGCGGCTGAGATACGTACTTGGCATTTAGCTTGGCCAGTCATTGCAGCTATTCTGAGCCCAGCTAACGACAAGGACTGACCATGCGCCGAATTCTTCATGACCTTAAAATCCTTATTCTCACCAACCTGTGGATCGTGCCGGTAATTGCGGGACTGGTTGGCGCTCTGTTCTATTTCGCCGCGCCGCCGCCGCCGATGCATGCGCGCATGGCCACCGGCGCCGTGGGTGGTGGCTATCATGCATTTGGCGAGCGCCTGCAGGCGGAGCTGGAACTGCAAGGCTTTACCCTGGAGTTGGTTGAAAGCGCAGGCTCCGAGGACAACCTAGGCAAACTCGGCAGTGGTGAAGTGGAACTGGCGCTGGTACAGAGCGGCCAGGAGCTGACCCTGAGTGACGAGGCGCGCGACAAGCTCAATGGCCTGGGCGTGATGTATCGCGAACCGCTGTGGCTGTTTCTCGGCGACAAGGTCAAATTCGAGCGTCTGAGCGATCTGATGAAGCTGCGCCTGGCGGTCGGCGCGCAGGGCAGCGGCACCCAGGCGGTCACCGCTGCGCTGTTCGCCGCCAATCGAATCGAGCCGGCGCAGTACCCCGAACGCTGGCAGAAACTGGGCGGCAGCCGCGCCGCCGATGCCCTGATTGCCGGCAAGCTGGACGCCGCCTTTTTTGTCGGACCAGCGGAGAACGCGCTAATTCAGCGCCTAGCGGCAGAGCCTAAGGTGCGCCTGGTCACCCTGCGACGTACGGAGGCCTACCTAGCTCGCCTGCCCTATCTGAGCCAGCTGCAGGTAGGAGAAGGCATGCTCGATATGGCGCACAACACCCCGGATCGCGACATCGTCACCCTCGGCCCAGTTGCCACCCTGGTGGCCGGCGAGGAGTTTCACCCGTCACTGACGCCGCTGATTCTCGAAGCGGCAAAAACCGTGCTGAAAAATGGCAGCCTGCTCGATCCGGCCGGTAGCTACCCGGCCAAACCACCGCTATCACTCAATACCCTGAGCGAAGCCGATTACTACTACGACAAGGGCCTGCCAATCCTGCAGCGCTACCTACCGTTTCGCATCGCCTCGCTGGCTGACCGTTACATCATCCTGGCCATCCCACTGCTGGTTCTGCTATTCCCACTGTTCAAGGCCGTGGGGCCGATCTATCAATGGCGCATCCGTGCACGCATCTACCGCTGGTACAAACACCTGCGCGAGATCGACCAGCAACTCTACAAGGGCAAGTTGCCCAGCGACCTGGACGCCGAAATCAATCGCCTGGAACGCCTGGAAGATGAGCTGGCAAGGGTAGAAGTGCCGCTGTCCTACTCCAGTGAGCTGTACCAGTTGCATATGCACCTGCGCTATATGATCGAGCGGTTGCATGCGCTGCAGCAGCGCACGACTGCCAAGCAGTTGGTCGGGTAAGATGCGCGCTTTCCGTTTACGCACCACGAGGCCGCCATGCCGATCCGCCACTGCATCGTCCACTTGATCGACAAAAAGCCCGACGGCACCCCTGCCGTGTTGCATGCCCGCGACACCGAGCTGGCTGCCTCGCAAGCCATCGAGAATATGCTCGCCGACCTCAACGAGAGCTATAACGCCAAGCAGGGCAAGGCCTGGGGCTTTTTCCATGAAGAGTCCGGTGCCTACCCGTTTAGCGGCTGGTTGAAGGCTTATCTGGATGAAAGTCAGGACTTCGCCGCGTTCAGCCGCCAGGCCGTGGAACAGCTGCAAAAGCTGATGGAAGAGTCCAACCTGTCCACCGGCGGCCATGTGCTGTTCGCCCACTATCAGCAAGGCATGACCGATTATCTGGCCATCGCACTGCTGCACCACAGTGAAGGTGTTGCGGTCAATGATGCGCTGGACGTGACCGCAGCCAAGCACCTGGACCTGAGCCAGTTGCACCTCGCCGCGCGAATCAACATCTCCGAGTGGCGCAACAACGCCAACTCCAAGCAGTACATCTCGTTTATCAAAGGCAAGAACGGCAAAAAGGTCTCGGAATACTTCCGCGACTTTATCGGCTGCCAGGAAGGCGTCGATGGCCCAGGCGAAACCCGCACCCTGCTGAAAGCTTTCAGCGACTTCGTCGAAAGCGAAGACCTGCCGGAAGAACAAGCCCGCGAGAAGACCAAGACCCTGGTCGGCTACGCCAGCAGCCAGGCCAAGCTGGGCGAACCGATGACCCTGACCGAGCTGTCCGGGCTGATCGACGAAGAACGCCCGCAAGCCTTCTACAACCATATCCGCAACAAGGACTACGGCCTGTCGCCGGAAATCCCGGCGGATAAACGCACCCTCAACCAGTTCCAGCGCTTTACCGGGCGCGCCGAAGGTTTGTCGATCAGCTTCGAGGCGCACCTGCTCGGCTCGAAGATCGAATACGACGAAGGCACTGACACTCTGGTGATCCGCAACCTGCCGACGCAGCTTACCGATCAGCTTAAGCGCCGCAAAAACTAAGCATGAGCCGCCTGCCGGATAGCCTACTGGATGCCTGCTGCTGTGATCCCAGCGCACCGTTTGGCCAAGATCCGGCACGCGACTTTGGTCTGGACAAGCAGGCCGCTCAACTGGCCCTGGCCGAACTTCGGCCCTGGCTCAACCAGCAACAGCGCATGCTCTGGGCCAATCGCCGTAGCGCCCTGCTGCTGATCCTGCAGGGCACCGATTGCTCCGGCAAGGATGGCGTGATTCGCCGGGTGATCAGCAGCTTCGATCCGCAGGGCCTGCGCATCCATAGTTTTCAGAAACCCGATGTCTGCGAGCAACGCCATGACTTTCTCTGGCGCTACCAGCGGCGCTTGCCCGGGGCGGGCCTGCTTGGGGTATTCAACCGCAGCTACTACGAAGGACTGATCAGCGACCCGCTGGATGGCCTGTGTAAACCCGCCGAGCTGCCCGCGCGCCAACAGGCTATTCAAGCCTTCGAGGCGCAGTTGCTCAGTGAATCAATTCGACCACTGAAGTGTTTTTTGCAGCTATCCAAAAACGAACAGAAGAAACGCCTACAGGAACGCCTGGAGCAGCCGTATAAACGCTGGAAGCTGCACAGCAGCGATCTACAGTCCTACCGCGAATTCGATCTGCGCCAGCAACGCTGGGCCGAGCAGCTAACAGCCAGCCACACTGAAGCAGCGCCATGGTATGTGATCCCAGCCGATCATCGCTGGTTACGCGACTGGCTGGTGGCCAGCCTGCTGGCCCGCGAGCTGGAGCGTTTGCAGCTGGACTGGCCGGATACTTCGCCGCCGTTCAGTTTGGAAGAGTTGCAGCGCTCTTAAACAATCGCGGGGTTTGCCCGCGATTGTCATCCTGTTTACAGTGCCTTGATGGCAAAGCCCATACGCGGGAAATGCACATGCACGGTGCCGGCGCGCGGGTCTTCGCGGCGCAGGATCAGTTCTTCAGTGCCACTGAAAACGAGCTCACCCTCCACCGCATCCACGCCATAATCGACGGCGGAAATCGCCACCTGCTGGCCGATGGTGAAGCCATTTGGATCAACCAGTGCAGCATCCGGCAAGGCCACCGGAGTGGCGTTGCGGGCAATTTCTACGGCCTCCTCACCGCTCATATCACTGAATGAGCCATGGCCGAAATCCAGCACCCGCGCCAACCAAGTCGCCACCGCAGGGTAGGCATCAACCAACGGCGCAGTCACTGGCGTGCCGCGCAGGAACCACAACGCATGGGCCATGGCAAAATCTGCCAGAGACGGCTCACCAAAGAGGAAATCGCCCTGCTCGCGTTCAAGTTGCTGCTGCAAACGCGCCATCAAAGTCGGCCACTGGTGCTTGGCCACCTCCAATGGAACACGGGCAGCCATACCACCAGTGAACAAGGACGAACGGTCGGCAATAAAGGTTTTGAGGAATTCCGGTGGCAGTTTACCGAAGCGTGCAGCGATGGATTCTGGCTGGAACACCAAGCTCACGGCATGCAAAAACACCTGGGAGTCAGCCCACTGGGCGAAGCAGGCAACGTTGAATTCCTGACCTTCTGGCAACAATGCAGGGGTGTTCTTTTCCGCTTCAAGGCGACGGGCGATCAATGCTGTATCGCAGTAGATATCAGCGCCGACCTGCAGCACCGGCGTTTTACGGTAGCCACCGGTCAGCGCAGTCAGATCCGGCTTGGGCATCACCGGCGGGATCATCACCGAGCGCCAGGACAGCTGCTTGAAACCAAGCATCAACCGCGCTTTTTCGGCAAAGGGCGAGGTCGGGTAATGGTGCAGGATCAACTCGTGCATGACAGGCTCCGCAAGGATTCAGGTAGACCCGCAGCTTAACCGCGCAAGCCGTGGCGGCCTACCCGCTTAGCCTGATGGCGCATTATCAGTTACAGCGATAACAGGCATGGCTGCTACCAGAGCTTCCTTGGCTACCTTACCCAAGGCTTTGACCGCCCGCTCACGGCGCAGCGCATCGCCTTTACCGGCACAGGGTTCGATATACACCAAGGCTTGCGCCGGGCTTGAGTGGAAGAAGCGTGCACCCTTACCGCTCTGGTGTTTGGCAAAGCGCTTGTGCGGATCGTCGCTAATGCCGCAGTACAACGCGCCATTGGCCGCTCGTACCAGATAGACAAACCAGGGTTTGGCGGCGGGCGCAACAATGGCAGTGGATGATTCAGGCATCAGACAAATCGGCACACAGTGAGCAAGGTCGCCGAGCTTAGCGGCTCTTTTGGAACGCCGCCAAACCTTTGCCCGCCTGTTGGCGAATGGCGTTCTGCACAAAAGGCGCCCAACCCAGCAACAACCCTTTAGTGCCCAAGGCCTGACGTGCCCAGCGCCACAGGTCGAAGTGGTCGTGGTGCTCACAGATTTTGCCGTCACGAAAGCGGAAGTTGGCGTCGATGTGGTTGACCACGGTATTGCCCGTCTGGCTAAAGGTGTAGGTCGCCACCCAACGCGCCCGTCCGGAGTGGTCATCCGCTGCCACGCCATCGAACGTCAGGGAAAAGCCCTGCGCCTTGGCGCAGAGCATGCGCCACATATCGCCGGCCGCCGCACCGTGCAGGTCGGTAAACACCGGGTCGCTGAACTGCACATCCGCGCTGTAACAGCTGGCCATAGTCTCGGCATCCAACTGCTGGAAGGCCTGGTAGAAACGGGTGATCAGCGCGGCGTTGGGATGGCTCATGGGGCAGAACTCCGTATGGGGACTGCGAGGAGTATTGCCCCTAAAGCCTTTATTCGCGATTGGCGTAAAAGACACTCTTGTGTCAATAATCGCCAAAGCCCTCCCAGTGATGAGTTAGTCATGCTGAAGATTGCCCTGTACGTCTGCCCGCAAACCGTGTGCTCCAGCCTGAGCATGGCCATGGACGCCTTCGTGCTGGCCAACCGCCTGGCCGAGCAACGGCTGTTTGAGCTGCAGCGCGTCAGCCTGAACGGGCAAGCGGTTGATCTGGGCTTTGCGCAGATCCAGGTCGATGGCGACCTGAGCCAGGCCGAGGATGTAGACCTGATTCTGCTCGCCGCCACGGGCAGCGCCATCAACAGCACCTTGAGCGATAATGCAGCGCTACTGCCCTGGCTGGCCCTGCGACCGCAGCGTCAGCAACTGGCCAGCCTATGCAGCAGCGCCTTTCTCCTGGCTGCCGCTGGTGTGCTCGATGGTCGCCGCGCTACTACTCACTGGGCGCTGGCCGACCAGTTTCGTCAGCGTTATCCGCTGGTCAATTTGCAGATCGAGCAACTGATCTGCGAAGACGGCCACCTGCTCAGCTCCGGCGGCGCGCATGCCGGGCTCGACCTGTGCCTGCACCTGATCGCCCAGCATGGCGGCGACGGCCTGGCGCAACAGGTGGCCAATGCCCTGGTGTTCGACAGCCAGCGCGGCCTGCAATCGCGCTTTGCCCCGCTGCTGCCACCGGCCAGCAGTGATTGCCAGCTCACGCCAGTGCTGCAGTGGCTGCAGCGTCATCATGGCGAAAATATTGACCTCAATCGCCTGGCCGCCCAAGCCAACTGCTCATCGCGCACTCTATTGCGGCGCTTCAAGGCCAGCACCGGGCTGACGCCCAACGATTATCTGCAGCGTGTGCGCATCAGCGCCGCGCAGCGCGCCCTACGTAGCCCGGCATCACTGGAGCAGATCGCCGAACAGGTCGGTTATGCCGACCGCGCCACCTTTGCCAAGCTGTTCAAGCAGCTCTGCGGGGAAAGCCCTGGAGCGTTCCGCAAGCGCCTACGCCAAGCGAACTAAACGTCGCAGCAACGTATCAACTTGCCGCGCCAACGCTTGTCGATTAATACCTTAAAGTCCAAAATGGAATTAATTGTTCAAATCGTTACGGAGCTGCTCATGTCGGCCACCCCTTATGTGCTGGATAAAAGCGCA
Source organism: Gammaproteobacteria bacterium (assembly GCA_018827205.1). Lineage (GTDB taxonomy): Bacteria > Pseudomonadota > Gammaproteobacteria > Pseudomonadales > Pseudomonadaceae > Aquipseudomonas. The sequence goes on from JAHJXZ010000271.1 coordinate 26,979, forward strand.
GCCGAACAGCTGCTGGCCCAGGTCGATGTACACCAGGCCATGGTCGCAATGTTCCGCGAGCTAGCAACCGGTAGTGCGGTGCAGCCGGCGCAGCAGCTGGTGGAGTTCCCCAACGGCGGCGGCGACTTTATCAACTACCTCGGTGTGCTGGCCGGGGCCGGCGTTTACGGGGTAAAAACCTCACCCTATATCGTCCGCGAGCAAGGCCCGCTGATTACCGCCTGGACCCTGCTGATGTCGATGCAGACTGGCCAGCCGCTGCTGCTGTGCGACGCCGGCAGCCTGACCACCGCGCGCACCGCCGCCACCACCGCAGTGGCCGTGGATGCTCTGGCCGCGCCCGAAGCCAGCCGCCTGGCGGTGATCGGCAGCGGCGCCGTGGCGCAGGCCCATGTGCATTACGCCAAACAGCTGCGCCCCTGGCAAAGCATCCGCCTCTACTCGCCAGGCCTGGCCGGCAAAACCGGCGCGCAGCTGCTCAAGCTGCAGCAACTCGACCCACGCATCCAGCTGTGCGCCAGCCAGGCAGACGCCATTCGCGATGCCGACGTAGTGATGCTCTGCACCTCATCGGCGAAACCACTGCTCGATCCCGTCGAGCTGGATAAACCGGCGCTGATCACCTCGATCAGCACCAACGCGCCGCGCGCCCATGAAGTAACGCCCGCCAGCCTGCTGAATATGGATGTCTACTGCGACTACCGCGCCACCACCCCGGACAGCGCCGGGGAAATGCTCCTGGCCAACCGCCTGGGCTGGAACAGCGCTGATATCCTCGGTGATCTGGCCGAACTCGTCAGCGGTAAAGCCGTGCGCCCGGACTACCGCCGCTCGGTATTTTTCCGCTCCATCGGCCTGGGCCTGGAAGATGTCGCCCTGGCCCACGCGCTCTATCAGCTCAAGCAGGAGACATGCTGATGCACCAGGCCGACTACCTGATCATCGGCGCGGGCATTGCCGGCGCTTCCACCGGTTACTTTCTCGCGCCCCACGGCAAAACCATCCTGCTGGAGCGCGAGCAGCTGCCGGGTTACCACTCCACCGGCCGCTCTGCCGCGCTCTACACTGTGGCCTACGGCACGCCGCAGGTGCGCGCCCTGACCGCCGCCAGCCGGGTGTTCTACGACGCGCCGCCGGCCGGTTTTGCCGAACACCCACTGCTGACCCCGCGCGGTGAACTGGTGGTGGACTTCACGGGCGCCCCCGCCGAGCTGCAACGCCAGTTCGACAGCGGCAAAGCCAGCGTGCCGGAGATGCGCCTGCTCAGCGCCGATGAAGCCTGCGAACTGGTGCCGGTGCTGCGCCGCGATAAGGTACAAGCCGCCATGCTCGACCCCAGCGCCGCCGACATCGACACAGACGCCCTGCACCAGGGCTACCTGCGCGGTATTCGCCAGCAAGGCGGGGAAATCCATACGCACTGCGAAGTGCTTAACATCCAACGCGACGGCGACGCCTGGCTGGTTAATTGTGGCAACACGCACTACCGCACCAGGGTGCTGATCAATGCCGCCGGTGGCTGGTGCGACCAGATTGCCGCCCTGGCGGGCGTGGCGCCCATCGGTTTGATCCCCAAGCGTCGTGCGGCCTTCACTTTTAATGGGCCTGAAGGTATCGACTGCCATGCCTGGCCCTGCGTGGTCAGCCTGGACGAGTCCTTCTATTTCAAACCTGACGCCGGCCTGCTGCTCGGCTCGCCCGCCAACGCGGACCCGGTCGAGCCCCACGATGTCCAGCCAGAAGAATTGGACATCGCCCTCGGCATCTACCAGATCGAAGAACACACCAGCCTGAGCATCCGACGCCCGGCGCATACCTGGGCCGGGCTGCGCTCCTTCGTCGCCGATGGTGATCTGGTCGGTGGCTTCGACCCACAGGTGGCGGGCTTCTTCTGGGTCGCCGCGCAAGGCGGCTATGGCATCCAGACCTCCGCCGCCATGGGCATGGCCTGCGCCGCCCTGGCCCGTGGTGAGCCACTGCCCGAACACTTGCAACAGTTTGGTTTAACCGAGGCCATGCTTTCGCCCGCCCGCCTGCTCAAGTGATCAGTCGCAGCGCCCAAAGATGACGCCTCGGGCGCTTTGCGGCACACTCGCAACGCCTCCCAAGCCCGAAGAGTTAGCCGCATGACGCCGCCCCGCCCTGCCCCCGAGCTGGACAACTACCGCACCATCGCCGACGCCATCGCCACGCTGTTCTTCCCCCACGCCGAAGTGGTGCTGCACAACCTGCGCACGCAGAAGGTCGACTACATCGCCAACAACATTTCCAAACGCGTGATCGGTGATGACGCAGCGCTGGAAGACATGCTCAGCGGCGAAGTGGATGAACGCAACATCGGCCCCTACGAAAAGCTCAACTGGGACGGCCAGAAGATCCGCTCGGTCAGCAGCGTATTGCGTGACGCCAGCGGCACCCCCATCGCCGTGCTGTGCATCAACCTGAATATCTCGATGTTTGAAACCGCCAAGCAGGCGCTGGATCTGTTTCTCTCCTCCAGCAAACTGGTGCCGCAGCCCGACGCACTGTTCCGCGACGACTGGCAGGAGCGCATCAACACCTTCCTGCACAGCTGGCTGCGTCAGCGCCAACTCGGCCTCAACCTGCTGACCCGCGAGCACAAACGCGAGCTGGTCGAAGCTCTGCACGCAGAGGGCGCCTTCAAAGGCAAAAGCGCCGCCAACTACATCGCCAACGTGCTGAATATGGGCCGCGCGACGGTGTACAAGCATTTGAAAGAGATCAAGGGCGAGGCTTGAGCGCACTTATCCGGCAAGGAGTGCCAGGCATGCAACGCTTTATCAGTTTTATCCTCGTAACTATTCAGACGCTGGGCATTCCCCTGGTGGCAGGGCTGTTTATCTGCGCTGTCACAGGTGAGCTGAACAACCAGCGCCTCACGCTGGAATGGCCACTTTTAATTGATGTCAATTCCCCGCTGCTGGAAACCCTGCTGCTCTCGATACCCAGTATGTTGCTCTATACAACATCAGTTAGAGTGCTGAAAAAGCCCCTACGGCGAGCTGCCAGCTTTGTTCTGCTCGCTGTGCTTGCGGCCTACTTCAGCTGCGAGGTCTTTGCCCAGGCCTTTGGTAATACCTGGGCGCCGTCAGAGATTTTCTTCGAGCTGTTTCTCGCGCACCGGCACCTACTTGCAATCGCCCTGCTACCCGGTCTGCTGCTGTGGTGGCTTACTGATGTATTCGGAACAGCAATACGCAGACGCCTGACACAGTCGTAGCAGGCCACGCATCGGCGACTATCCACAAGTGCGTTGGCGCAAAAACCACCCTCGCCACACCAGCTAATTTGTCGCCTCTAGCGCTAAAAAACCTATAGCCCAAGCCCTCTACCAAGCCGCACCGGCACTTTGCTGGTGGGCACGCTTTTATCTTGCCAGCGACTACAAAAATCATAATTTCGCCATTCCTCGGCTCCGAACAGAATGCGGCCAAGCCCCACAGTCAGCCGCACTAGAACAATAACGTTCGGAATCAGAGGACCCTGCCATGACCGACCTGAATCAAAGCGCCTTGCGCATGCACACCGGCGTGAACCTTGAAGGAACAGAAATCGACACACTGGTGGTCGGTGCCGGTCAGGCCGGTGTGGCCATCAGCGAGCACCTGAGCAAACTCGGCGTGCCGCACCTGGTACTGGAACGCAACCGCATCGCTGAAGCCTGGCGCACTGGTCGCTGGGATTCGCTGGTGGCCAACGGCCCAGCCTGGCACGACCGCTTTCCGGGGCTGGAATTCGACGATCTAGACGCCGATGCCTTTGCGCCGAAAGAACGTATGGCTGCCTATTTCGAAGCCTACGCACAAAAGTTCGACGCGCCGATTCACACTGGTGTGGAAGTAAAGAAGGTGGTGCGCAACAGCGATCGTCCAGGCTTCACCATTGAGACCTCCGCAGGCGTGATTCAGGCCAACCGCGTGGTTTGCGCCACAGGGCCATTCCAGCGTCCGGTGATCCCGCCGATTGCGCCCAAGGATGAGCAACTGGTGCAGATCCACTCGGCGCAGTACTTCAATCCACATCAGTTACCGGACGGTGCCGTGCTGGTGGTCGGTGCTGGTTCGTCAGGCGTGCAGATCGCTGATGAGCTGCAACGCTCCGGACGCAAAGTTTACCTCTCGGTCGGCCCGCATGATCGTCCGCCACGCAGCTACCGAAACCGTGACTTCTGCTGGTGGCTTGGCGTGCTCGGCGAATGGGATGCGGAAGCCGCCCAGCCGGGCAAGGAACACGTGACCATCGCCGTGAGCGGCGCTCGGGGCGGCCATACCGTGGATTTCCGTAGCCTGGCCCATCAGGGCATGACCCTCGTGGGGCTGACCAAAGCCTTCGACAACAGCGTGGTGACTTTTCAGCAGGACCTGGCCGACAACCTGGCGCGCGGCGATGAGAACTACCTCGCGCTGCTGGACGCGGCCGACGCCTATATCGCCCGCAATGGCCTCGACCTGCCGGAAGAGCCCGAGGCACGCAGCCTGTTCCCGGACCCGGACTGCGTGACCAAACCGCTGCTCGAACTGGACCTGGCCAAGGCCGGCGTCACCTCGATCATCTGGGCCACCGGCTATGCCGTGGATTTCAGCTGGCTGCAGGTAAATGCCTTCGACGCCAAGGGCAAGCCGCAGCACCAGCGCGGTGTATCTAGCGAGCCGGGGATCTACTTCCTCGGCCTGCCGTGGTTGTCGCGTCGTGGTTCGAGCTTTATCTGGGGCGTGTGGCACGACGCCAAACACGTCGCCGGGCATATCGCTACACAGCGCACCTACCTGGCCTATCGCGATAGCACAGCGCGGCAGAGCGCTGACTGAGCGCCCGCCCCAGCTTGCCGACCGAGGCCCTGCAGGGCCTCCTCAACCACTCCGTTTACAGGAAGCAAGTCGATGCCTACTCATACCCGCATCCGCATGTTCAACACCAAAGACACTTACCCCAACCAGAGCCTGGACAACGACCTGTGTCAGGCCGTGCGCGCCGGCAACACCGTGTATGTACGCGGGCAGATCGGTACTGACTTTAGCGGCAAGCTGGTTGGCCTCGGTGACCCGCGCGCCCAGGCCGAACAAGCCATGAAGAACGTCAAGCAACTGCTCGAAGAGGCCGGCAGCGACCTGTCGCACATCGTCAAAACCACAACCTACCTGATCGACCCGCGCTACCGCGAGCCGGTCTACAAGGAAGTCGGCAAGTGGCTCAAGGGCGTGTTCCCAATCTCCACCGGCCTGGTAATCAGTGGCCTCGGCCAGCCGGAGTGGTTGATGGAGATCGATGTGATCGCGGTGATCCCGGACGACTGGCAGGCAAAAGCCTAAGGAGCGCGCCATGACCTTTTCCATCGTCGGCCGCTGCAGCGAAACCGGTCAGCTGGGCATTGCCATCAGTTCGTCGAGCATTGCCGTCGGCGCGCGTTGCCCCTGGCTGCGCGCTGGGGTTGGCGCGGTGGCCAGCCAAAACATCACCCTGCCGGCCCTAGGCCCGCAGATTCTCGACGCACTTGAGGCCGGCCTGGAACCGGCAGCAGCGCTGGATCAAGCACTCAGTCGCAATGGTTACAGCCAGTACCGCCAGGTTGCGCTGCTCGACAACCAGGGTCGCAGCGCACTTTTCTCCGGCAGTGAAGCACTGGGGCTGCACAACGCATTGGCTGGCGAGCAATGCGTGGCGGCCGGCAACCTGTTGGCCTCGCCTGCAGTGATCGCTGCCATGATCAACGCCTTCGAACACACACAGGGGCTGCTGGCCGAACGCCTGCTCGCCGCCATGCACGCAGCGATGGCAGAAGGCGGCGAAGCCGGGCCGGTGCATTCGGCGGCGCTCAAGGTGGTGGACGATCTCACCTGGCCGCTGATCGACTTGCGCGTGGACTGGGCTGATGACAACCCGATTGGCCAGCTGGACAGCCTCTGGCAAGCCTACCGGCCGCAGATGCAGGACTACGTAATCCGCGCCCTCGACCCAACCCGCGCACCCAGCTATGGCGTACCTGGCGATGAGTAATCCAAGCAGCCGCGACCTACTCGCCGCACTTGTGGCTTTCCCCACCGTCAGCCGCGACTCCAATCTGGCACTGATCGAATTCGTTCGCGACTACCTCAACAAACTTGGCGTGGCCTGCGAGCTGGATTACAACACACCGCACAGCAAGGCCAATCTGTACGCCATCATCGGCCCAACGGACCGTGGCGGCGTGCTGCTCTCCGGGCACAGCGACGTGGTACCGGTGGATGGCCAAGCCTGGAGCCTGCCGCCCTTCGAGCTGAGCGAGCGCGACGGCAAGCTGTATGGCCGTGGCACGGCCGATATGAAGGGCTTTATCGCCTGCGTGCTGGCCGCCGTGCCGCGCTTTCTCGCCCAGCCACTGCGCCTGCCGGTACATCTGGCGTTTTCCTATGACGAAGAAGTCGGCTGCCTGGGCGTGCGTTCGCTGCTCGCCGACCTGCAGCAGCGCCCCAACAAACCCGTGCTCTGCATAATTGGCGAACCCACTGAACTCAAACCGGTGCTCGGCCATAAAGGCAAACTGGCCATGCGCTGCCAGGTACAAGGCGCGGCCTGCCACTCCGCTTATGCCCCGCAGGGAGTGAATGCCATTGAATACGCCGCCAAACTGATCAACAAGCTCGGTGAAATCGGCCAGCGCCTGAGCGCCGTTGAATGTCAGGATGCGCGTTTCGCCCCACCCTATTCCACGGTGCAAACCGGACTGATCAGCGGCGGCCGCGCGCTGAATATTGTTCCAGCCGACTGCCAGTTCGACTTCGAGGTGCGCGCCCTGCCCAGCGATGACCCGCAGCAGGTCACCGATGAACTACGCGCCTACGCCGAAACGGAACTGCTGCCGCAGATGCGCCTACGCAGCAGTACCAGCACCATCGATTTCCAACCGTTGTCAGCCTACCCCGGCCTGGTCACCGATCCACATAGCGAAGCGGCCGAACTGCTGGCCCTGCTTAGCGGCAGCCGCGAGTACACCACCGTGGCATTCGGCACAGAAGGCGGCCTGTTCTACCAGGCCGGCATCCCCACCGTGGTCTGCGGCCCCGGCAGCATGGAGCAGGGCCATAAACCCGATGAGTTTGTCAGCTGTGAGCAACTGGCCGGCTGCGACGCCATGCTGGCGCGCCTGGCTGATTGGTTGGAGCAGCACGCCTGAGTCACCCCTTGCCCGCTCTGCGCGGCAGAACCGCAGAACGGGCTTTTTTACAGACTCCAGGGCCCGGGAGCCCTAGGTTGAGGCCAAAACAACCCCTTCGTTTATGCGCGGACGCCTGGGGTGCCGCGCGCGTTTTTCTTCTGCAGGATCATCGAGGCTTCGTTGTAGGCATGCTGGAAGGCCTCGCTGCCTATCCACTCCACGGCCGTATCTTCATCTTCACTGTGAAAGATCCCGCGA
>JAHJXZ010000272.1 GCA_018827205.1 Gammaproteobacteria bacterium
CCGCTTCTGCCCCCCTACCACGCTGTTCTGTTTTGCTGCTTGCTGGCGGCCGTGGGCAGCGTATGGGCGGGGCCGACAAGGGCCTGCTCGACTGGCAAGGCCGCCCGCTGATTGCCTGGCTGCACGAGCTGGTGCGACCGCTAACCGACGACTTGATCATCTCCTGCAACCGCAACACCGAGCGCTATGCGCCCTTCGCGGATCGCTTGGTCAGTGATGATGAGGCGGACTTCCAAGGCCCGCTGGCGGGCATTCGCGCCGGCCTACGCGTCGCACAGCAAGCTAATCTGTTGATCTTGCCGTGCGATGCGCCGCGACTTGACAGGACGCTGCTGTTCGCGTTGCTAAGCCTGGCCGGTGAGCGTGCAGTTGTGGTGCGCCAAGGCGAGTTTCTCGAACCGCTATTCAGCGTTATTCCCTGTGCACTGCATGCCGACCTGGAAAAGGCCTGGCAATCCGGTGAGCGCAGCCCGCAACGCTGGTTGCGCAGCCTTGACCCATTGGCAGTCGAATGCCCGCTCGGTGACCCTCGTCTGGCCAACCTCAACACCCCGGACTTGCTGACGACACACGGATAAATGCCGATAAGGGAACTTGATCGGCAAGTTTTCGTCACATGCAGGGTAAAAACCTCTATCAATCAAGGAGAAACCCATGACTCAGCGGATTATTCCAGCATTGCTGCTTACCTTGGGCCTGGTCGCGCTGACAGGTTGCGCGTCCCCAACAGTAATTACCCTTAATGATGGCCGCGAAATTCAGACCATCGACGAGCCGAATTTTGACGAGGATTCGGGCTTCTACGAGTTTGAACAACTCGATGGCAAACGCGCCAAGGTCAACAAAGATCAAGTACGTACCGTTAAAGAGCTGTAAGCCGATAACCCAGGCGTTGCAACGCACTATTTGCCCAGCGCCTGGGCTCTGATCGATATATTCAAAGCGCTTGGCCAATAGAAAAAATTAAATCCTAACCGCTTGTGCGGTAAGACTTTCTCAGTAAAATCTTGACCCATCCGGAGTGTAGCGCAGCTTGGTAGCGCGTCTCGTTCGGGACGAGAAGGTCGCAGGTTCGAATCCTGTCTCTCCGACCAAAATCCACAAAAAAGCCCGCTTAAACGCGGGCTTTTTTGTGCCTGTGTAAAACCTATTGCAAGCTTTCAAAGGCATGCACCAAGGCCTTGCTCAGGTCGACGGTGGAGAACTTGGTCAGCACGTCATTGGCGCCGACTGCCTTGGCTTTTTCGGTGTTCATGGTGCTGTCGAGCGAGGTGTGCAGCAGCACATAGATCTGGCCGATGTCCGGTTTCTTGCGCAGCGTACGCACCAGGTCGTAGCCGTCCATTTCCGGCATTTCGATATCCGACACCAGCACCTCGATGGGCTCCCCAGCATCAAATTGCTTCTGCAGCAACTCAAGCGCGTCGGCGGCGCTGCGTACCATCTGGCAATCCAGCTCCAGCTTGCGCAAGGTAATCATGGTCTGATGCAGCGCGACGTGGGAGTCATCCACCACCAATACGCGACGCCCCTTGAGCAGAGCACGTTCGCTTTCTGATAACAGCTGTTCGTCCAGCTCCTCAACAATCATCGGCGCAAGTTCGTGCAGGACTTTCTCGATATCGAGAATCTGCACAATCTTGCCGTCGATCTGCGTCACCCCGGTGATAAAAGCTTTGCTGCCGGAACCTGCCGGCGGCGGGCGGACGTCGCGGGTAGAGCACTGCACGATGCGCTCCACGCTTTGCACATGCAGCCCCTGACGCGAGCGACTGAACTCAGTAACAATCAGGCAACCATCTTTGCTACCGGGGACGCCCTGCTCGCCAATGGCCTTGCCCAAGTCGATCACCGTCAGCGCAGAACCGCGCAAAGTAGCCACCCCGCGTACATGGGGGTGACGGCTAGGCAGTTTGGTCAGCGTTGGGCAAGGGATAATTTCCTGGACCTTGAGCAGGTTTATCCCTAACAAGCGGCCGCTGTGCAAACGAAACAGCAGCAGCGACAAGGCGTCACCCAACACGATGCTCATGCGTATGTTTCCTGTAAAAGCGTCATCCCTGCCAACACGTTATCCATGGCTATCACGCAAGAATTCGACGATATGTTCAGCCTCAAACGGCCAGTTCAACTCGGCCCCGGTATCGATGCGGCGCAGCACCGGAATGCGCAGAGCGTAGTCTTCGACCCAGTGTTCATGCTCGGCAATGTCGACCAGCTCGACCAACAGGCCGTGCTCGACAAAAGGCATCAGTAAAGCTTCGGCCACCTCGCACAGGTGGCAGCCGAGCGTACCGAATAATTGGCATTCCGGGAGCATCTGCGCACCTCCACTGACTACTGGAGGTGCAGTTTAGCACTGCCCTAGGCTCAGGCGTCCTTGGACTTGCTGCTGTCTAGGGCGGGGTTAAGCAGATTTTGCAGGCCATCGAGCAAACGGCTGTTGAGCTGCTCGGCCTTGTCCAGGCGGCCGCTGTCGAAACGCTCATCCAGCGAGAAGCCGCCTTTGAGCATATCCAGCAGGCTGGTTTTAGCGGTGCCTTCTTCAGCCACTTGATTGGCGCTACGCAGCGCTTCAAGCAAGCCCTGGGCGTAGTCGATCAACGAGCTGTTGACTGCGCTGGCCGCCTGGCCGCCGTCTTGCGCCACAGTGCTGTAGGCATCGGTCGCCTGACGCACAGTGGTTTGGGTCAGACGCAGGGACATAGACGCCAACTGCTCGCCATCCATTTCCAGCGCCATGGCGCGGTCAAAGGCACCGGACAGGTCACCGGCATAGAACTTGTTGGAGAGGTCCTGCACCTGGCCGAAGAGTTTTTCCAGCGCTGCGCGCTCTTCGTCATCCAGCTCACCTTCAACGCTGACCTGCCAGGCGCCGATCTGCATGCTGCCGGACTGGCTGCTGGCTACTACCGAGCTGCCGTTGCCATTGCTGCTGGCGACAACGCCGCTCTGCGACCAGTTGGCCGAAGCCTGGGCAATAGAAATACGCAGGCGGTCACCATCACGGGTGGTCACTTCCATATCGAAGGTTTCCGCTTGCGCGGCAAACCGCTCGCTGTAAGCGGCGATATTGGTTGACCCCTCAACCAGCGCGGCATCCGGATTAAAGCGCTTATCCAGGTCGCTGAAACCGTCCTGAATTTTCTGGTAGGTGTCGTCAATATCGCTCGCCACCTTGCCTTGCAGCACGCCCATACCGTCGAGAATCTTTCGCGCTTCGGCAAAGCCCTTTTCCACGCCGCTGCGGGCCTGCTCAAGCAACCCCTTGAGTTTGCTTGGGTCGGCACCAACCGCTTGTTCGCTTTGCAGGCGCTGCTCGATAAAACTGAGAATACGTCCGGCGACTTTCTCCGGGGTGTAGTCATTAGCCTTGCCAGCCAGCGCCCCAGGCTCCAGCCCGAGACGTTCAGCCAGGCGGTTGGCCAGTGTTGCCTGCGCATCGGCAGCATTACGCACAACCGGCTGAGCAGTAGCGGAGGTAGGACGTGAAGCAGAGGATAAATTTGCGGCCAGGGGGTTCATGGCAAAGTTCCTAGGCGGTGTATCTGACTGGTTGGCGGCCGTACGGGGTAAAACTTTAGTCTAGCTGCGGATAACCCGATCAACGG
>JAHJXZ010000273.1 GCA_018827205.1 Gammaproteobacteria bacterium
CACGACAACCGCCGTTGGGCAGAGATCATCGAGCTGGCAGTCAACCTGGAGCAGGCCGGCGACATCATCGAGCGCATGCTCGGCAAGGTGCAGGATCAGAAGACCGCCCAGCGCCACTCTTTCTCCGACAGAGGCCTGGAAGAGCTCGCCAGTCTGCATCAGCAACTAACGGCCAACCTGCGCCTGGGACTTTCGGTCTTTCTTTCCGGCGACAAGGAAAGCGCCCGTCAGCTACTGCGCGAAAAACGCCGCTTCCGCGCCCAGGAACGGCGCTTGGCCCACGCACATGTCGGCCGTTTGCATCATCAAGTGGTGCAGAGCATCGAAACCAGCGGCCTGCACATGGAGCTGATCGCCGATATGAAGCGCCTCAATTCGCTGTTCTGCTCAAGTGCTTACGCGGTGCTGGAAAGTAGCGATACAGGGGCGCTGCACAGTCAGGACTCGGCGGATGAGTAATCTGCGGCGGTTTTAGGCAGGGCTGCCAGAGGAGAACCAAAAGGAGCTGACGCTGAAACAGACGGGGCCGCTACTGCGGCCCCATCGTCGATCACTTCTCGGCAGAGATGCGCTGGCGAATATGCGCGGCGCGTTCAGCCGAACCTGGGTGGGAGTCGAACATGCTGCTTTCGCCGCCGCCCTGCTGGGCCAGCTTGTCGAAGGCGCTGGCCAGACCTTGCAGCGGAATGTTGCGCTTCTTCAGCAAATCAAAGGAGAAGTCGTCGGCGGCGCTTTCCTGAGACTGGGAGAACTGCGCGTTGATCAGCGCCTCACCCAAATCACCCAGTTGCGAGCTGGAAAGTGCCATGGCAGCGCTGTTGCCGGAGGAGGCAATCGCGCCACGGGCTACCGACGTAGCGTAAGCCGCCTGCATGGCCTTCTTGGTGTGGCCGAGGGCAACGTGCCCCATCTCGTGGCCCAACACGCCTTCCACTTCGTTGTCGGTCATCAGGTCCATCAGACCGCTGTATACGCGCACGCAACCGTTGGCCATGGCCCAGGCGTTCACTTCATCGGTCAGATAAACCTTGTAGGTAACTGGCGTGCCATTGACCTGGCTGCCGAGGTTGCTGGCGATCGTCGCCAGGCGCTTGCTGTAGGTGCTATCGGCCGGCGCGATGGGCGACTGGGCGTCCATCTGCACGCAGGCTTCATCGGCCATGGTCTTCACTTCAGCATCGCTGAGCGTGGCGGCCTGCATGGCTTGCAGACCGGTATTGAGCATGGCGTCAGGGCTCATGTTCTGGCAGCCGGACAGCAAGGTAATGAGCGCAAGGGCGCAAAGGGAGAACTGCAGTTTCATGGTCATCGTCCTTGAGGATTGAGGCAATGGGGTAGCCAGGAGGAGGCGGCGTCCTGGCCGGCGCGGCATTGTCGGTGATATGCGCCGCAGCAATACGAGACACCGCTCACACTCTGCAGCTTGGCTCAGGTCGCCAATGCCTCAGTATCCAGGCAGCTTTGCACCATAGAAACAGCGGCGCGGCACAAGGCGCGCAAGGAAATTGGTCTATACCACCAAACCTTAGTTGGGTTGAGGCAACCCAGTGCATAGGCTTTAAGTTGGCGTGCGGCATTGCAACAGTTTTGCCATCAATGCCCGCTAATACTGCTCAACTCCAACAACAAAAGAGCGCCTTCCCTATGAAAACCCTCACCTCCCTGGTCGTTGGTCTAGGCCTGGCTTTTAGTGCCAGCCATGCCAGCGCCTGGTCGCAACCTACGCACAAGAACATCGTCAAAGACGCCCTGGCCTTCCTCAACTCGGCGCACGCCACGCCCGAGATGAAACGTGCCTACCAGTTCTACGTCGGTGCCGCCGGCAGCGAAGCCCGCGCTGGCGAAATACTCGGCCAAGCAGCCTATGACGTCGATGATTTCCAGGACACCCGCTTGGGTGGCTGGTGGGTCGGTTACGAGCATGCGCCGGTGTATGGCGCCGCCGCATCGTTGGTCAATTACACCTCCTACTGGCACTTCATCAACATGGCCCGCCAGGGCGACGCCCATGGCAATGACCACGGCGGTTACGACTACCGCTATCGCAAGGTGGATGGCAGCTGGAGCGGTGACGTCGACTGGTACGCGATGGTTTACCTGTACAACCGCGAGCTGAAAAAGAGCGACTTCGACACCACCGAGGCGCACTACCGCCAGGGCACCAGCTCCAACTGGCAGACGCACTACGGTGACTTCCAGACGGCGGCTTTCCAGCCCATCGATAACCTGGCCAAGTACTGGTTCGATCAGTTCAAGAACGCCCCATCCCTGCAAACCATCGGTTACTCGCTGCACACCACCGGTGATGTCGCGCAGCCGCACCACGCCTGGGTTACCTCGGGCAACGGTCACTCCGGCTGGGAAGGCTGGGTGGACGACCACTACTTCAGCGAAGGCCTGAACAATATCGCCGCCGTGGCCAACCGGGTTGGCAGCTATGACCCGCAGAAGCCGATCCGCGACCTGCTGACCCAAACCGCCCAGGTCGCCTACCAGCGCCCCGAACCGCTCTACGACAGCAGCTACGCCACCCGCCTGCAGGTTGCCAAGGAGCTGATTCCCGAGTCCATTGCCCTCACAGTCAGTGTACTGACCAAGGGCGCCAATACCTTCTATGGCCAGGGTGGCCTGTAAGGTGCGCGCGATAATCCAGCGCAGTTTGCTGGTACTGGGGCTGACCGGCATCTGCCTGCCAGCCCTGGGCAGCCAGGACTTGCGCATCGATGGTGAACGCCTGCCCGGCAAGAGCATCGGCCTGCTGGAGCAGGCAATGAGCCGGGTCAAATTCAATACCGACCTGCGCCTGCTGCGCACGGGCCTGGCGGAAAACCACCTGCTGGCCCGCGAGGTCGAGGGGGAGCTGAACAGCACATACCGCAGTGATCTCGATGTGCTGGTCGAGCGCGAATCCGCCAACCTGATCGAGCAGGTCTACGGCAAGCAGTTCGACCACGATGTGCGGCCGTTTCTGCGTCAACCGCAGCCACTTAGCAGTGCGCGCTTACGCCAGGTACTCAGTGCGCCGCAACAGGGCGTGGTGCTCGACAGTTTGCAGCTGAGCACCCAGCAACAAGCCGATGCCGCGCAGGTGCAGCTCATCAGCTGGCAGTTCCCCGGCCAGCCCGAGCAACGCCTCAACCTGCTACAGCTGTACCAGGGCGATAACGTGCAAGGCCAGGTCGAGCTGCAACAAGGTAATTTGGTTTACCTGGCGGAACAGGTGCGCCAGCAAGCGCTGCGCGACTACCTCTGGTACCAACTGGGCCAGAAGGGCTTTAGCGCCGATGAACTGGCCGGAGTACGCCAGCTGGTGCGCGACAAGCTGATCCGCCACAAGTACCTGCACCAGCAAGGTTTGCATAACGATTTCCACCACGAAACCGAGAGCCTGCGCCAACGCGCGCGCCAGGTCAGCGACGCAGAGGCCGACGCCTATTACCAACGCAACTTGCAGCAGTACCTGAACGTCTCTGAGGTGCAGGCTGCGCATATACGCCTGGCCGATCAGGCCAGCGCTGATCGCGTCTATGCAGAGCTGGAAAAAGGTCTGGGCTTCGATGAAGCCGTAAAGCGTTACTCAATCGCTGAGGACAAAAATCGCACACCGGCCGGCGACCTGGGGCTGATTCGCCCGCAGGATGCACAGTTGGATTTTCTGCGTAAAACCGCTCTGCTACAAAAGGCCGGCAGCATTTCCCAACCGATGCTGATCGACGGTGCGTTCGAGATCGTTCAAGTGCGCCAGCGTGAAGACAAGCAATTGCCGCTCAGCGATCCCAGCGTGCGTTATGAGGTCAACCAGGCCGTGGCCAAGGAGCAGCTGGCCCGCGAGTTCCAGGCCCGCCTGCAAACCTTGCTGAGCAATGCCGAGGTACAAGGGCTATGAAAGGCTGGCTCGGAATTGGTCTGCTCGGCGTGGTGACGGCGGTGGCTATCGTGGTCGTTCGCACACCACAAGCCGATACAGCGCCAGCATTTGCGCAACAGGCTATAGCACCGCTTAAGCCGTCAATCCGCTTACCAGACATACCAGCGGCCCTCCCGGTACAGCAGCCCGTAGCCACTCCAGCGCCAGCTGCAGAACCGGTAGAAGCCGCGACCAACGAGCCGCAACTGAATGTTCAAGAAGCGCAAATGCTGATCCAACTCATGGCCGACCAAGGCGACCCGCGCAGTCCAGCCCTGGGCCAACTCAAACCCCGCGAACGGGCCTCCGCTGCGCAACTAGCCGACCCAGCCCAATACAGCGCCTTCGAAGACCAACAAACCCGTGATCAGATAATGGCCTACGCCAGCGGCGTGCAGCAGATCCCCGCCATCCGCGAACGCATCGAACAAGCCGCCCAGTCCGGCGAACGCAACGCCAACGAAATCGACGAAGCCCGCGCGGCGCTGGAGCAACTGGAAATGTTGCAGAGCAAACTGCAGAGGGAGAGGCCGGAGTTGTTGCAAAGTAGTAATGCAAAACCAGCCTCGCCTTGAAGCAAACCTCCATAAACAACAAAGACAGCCGAGGCTGCCTTTGTTGTGAAGTACGCCCGAGAACCCCTCGATTAGGCTTCTAGCCTACGCCGGCGACGCTGCAACCAGACCACCAAGGCGAACAGCAGGAAGCCAGGAATCCACATCAATTCCTTGATCCAACGATCCGTTGGCGCGCGCACCTTGAGGATTTCCTGATCGAACTCCAGGCCAGCTTCGGCTGCCGGGCTGCCGAAGGTGACGCTGTCGACCAGCACCTTGCCGCCCTCTTCATAGGTCAGCAGGCCAAGTTTCTCCAGGCGCTCTTCGCCGCTGGCACCTTCCGGCACGGGCAGCAACAGGCTGAATTCGCGGGCATCACCGACCGCATCCTCACCCTTGATGCGCAAGCGCAGCTGGCTGCCATCGGCCACATCACCCAACGCCTGGGCCAGCTGTGCTGGCGGGATATCACGGTAAGGATCGTGCACGATGTCCATCCAGAAGCCCGGACGGAACAGGGTGAAGGCCACCAACAGCAGCAACACGTTCTCGTACCAACGGCTGCGCACCAGGAAATAGCCCTGGCTGCCGGCCGCAAAGATCAGCATGGCGACAGTGGCGATGATAAAGATCAGCACGCCGTGCCAGAAATCCACATCGATCAGCAGCAGATCGGTGTTGAAGATAAACAGGAACGGCAAGATCGCCGTACGCAGGCTGTAGTAGAACGCTTGAATCCCGGTCTTAATCGGGTCGCCCTTGGACACTGCCGCAGCAGCGAACGAAGCCAGACCTACCGGCGGCGTCACGTCGGCCATGATGCCGAAGTAGAAGACGAACAGGTGCACGGCAATCAGCGGCACGATCAAGCCGTTCTGCTGGCCGAGGGTGACGATCACCGGCACCAGCAGGCTGGACACCACGATGTAGTTTGCAGTGGTCGGCAGGCCCATGCCCAGCACCAGGCTGAAGATTGCGGTAAGCACCAGCATCAGCAGCAGGTTGCCCATCGACAACAGTTCGACCAAGTCGGCCAATACCAAGCCAACCCCGGTTTGCGACACCGCACCGACAATCACCCCGGCGGCAGCCGTGGCAATGCCGATGCCGATCATGTTGCGCGCACCAGCAATCAGGCCTTCACGCAGGTCGATAACACCATCCATAAACGAGCCGTGGGCATGCGTGCCATCGGTACGCAGCCAGCTCAGCAACGGGCGCTGCGTGAGCAGGATGATCACCAGCATCACGCTACCCCAGAAGGCCGACAGGCCAGGGGACAAGCGCTCGATCATCAGACACCACACCAGCACCACCACCGGTAGCAGAAAATGCAGACCAGACAGCAGCACGGCGCGGGTTTGCGGCAATTTATCGAGCGGCGCGTCCGGGTCTTCGGCGGGCAATACCGGCACGCTGGCGGCGATTTTCAACAGGCCCAGGTAGACCAGCGCCAGCAGCGCGCCGATGCCTGGTAGAGCGTATTCACCCAATGCTGGCTTGAGCCAGCCTAGGCCGTAATACACCGCCAGCGACAGGCCGCTGATCAGCGCCGCACCAAAGGCGAAGCCGGTCAGGCGACGCAGCCAGGGTTTGGGCTGATGCCCGGGCACCGGTTGCAGGCCGAGCTTGAGCGATTCCAGGTGGACGATATACAGCAGCGCGATGTAGGAAATCGCTGCCGGCAGGAAGGCGTGCTTGATGATCTCGACATAGGGCATGCCGATGTACTCAACCATCAAAAAGGCCGCAGCGCCCATCACTGGCGGCATGATCTGGCCATTCACCGACGAGGCTACTTCCACCGCGCCGGCCTTCTCGGCCGAGAAGCCAGTGCGCTTCATCATCGGAATGGTGAAGGTGCCAGTGGTGACCACGTTGGCAATCGACGAGCCGGAAATCAGCCCGGTCAAGCCGGACGCAACCACTGCGGCCTTGGCTGGGCCACCACGGAAGTGGCCGAGCATGCTGAAAGCCAGCTGAATAAAGTAATGCCCCGCCCCCGCGCGCTCGAGCAAGGCGCCGAACAGCACAAAGAGAAATACGAAGCTGGTGGATACGCCGAGGGCGATGCCGAACACCCCTTCGGTGGTAATCCACTGGTGGTTGGCCATGGCATTGAAGCTGACCCCACGGTGCGCCAGCATCCCCGGCATATAGGGCCCGGCCAGGCTGTAGACCAAGAACAGTACGGCGATGATCGCCAGCGGCGGGCCGAGCACCCGGCGGGTGGCTTCCAGCAGCAACGGGATGCCGATACACGCGGTGAGCATGTCCGCGGTGGTCAGGCTGCCCGGACGTAAAGCCAGCTGCTGGTAGAAAATAAACAGGTAGGCGGCGCTGGAAGCAGCGACCAAGCCTAGAGCGATATCCAGCAGCGGCACACGGTCGCGCGGCGACTTCTTAAACGCCGGGTAGGCGAGGAAGGCCAGCAACAAGGCAAATGCCAGATGGATAGAGCGGGTTTCGGTGTCGTTGAACACACCAATGCCAAAGACAAACGGCAGTGGCGAGGCGATCCACAGTTGAAACAGCGACCAGAGCAGGGCCAGGCCGGTGATTACCTGGGCCATCGCCCCCAGTGGGGTACGCGCACCGACATCCTGGGCGATCAGTTCTTCGGTGGACAGTTGCTTGTCATGCATGGGTCGAACCTGCATTCGAGAGTACGGAAACGGCAAAACCCGCAGCCTTACAGCTGCGGGTTTGCTTATCTAGAGACGCTAGCCTGTTTGGGCGGGCAGCGTAGGCTGCTTACAGCCAGCCGCGCTCTTTGTAGTAACGCACGGCACCTTCGTGCAGCGGTGCGCTGAGGCCGACTTTGATCATGTCTTCTTCTTTCAGGTCGGCAAATGCAGGGTGCAGACGCTTGAAGCGATCAATGTTGTCGAATACCGATTTAACCAGCTGGTAAACCACTTCCGGGCTGGCCTTGGCCGAGGTGGAAAGCACCGCTTTGCCGCCAATCGATGGAGTTGGCGCGTCGTTGCCCTTGTATACGCCGCCTGGGATATCAGCCTTGGTGTAGTAGCTCTTCTCAGCCAGCAGCTTGTCGATTTCCGCACCGGTCACCGGCACCAGCACCGCGTCGGTGGTAGTGGTGGCTTCCTGGATGGCGCCATTTGGATGGCCAACGAAGTAGGTCATCGCATCGATATTGTTGTCGCCCAGAGCAGAAGCCTGCTCGGCCGGCTTCAATTCGGCAGCCAGAGAGAACGCAGAGCGGTCCCAACCTTTGACCTGCATGATCTCTTCCAGGGTGTCGCGCTGACCGGAACCTGGGTTGCCGATATTGACGCGTTTGCCTTTGAGGTCATCGAAGCTGGCGATGTTGGCGTCACGGCGAGCAAGGATGGTGAACACTTCGCTCTGCAGCGAGAACACCGCGCGAATGTCATCCATCGCGCCTTCTTTCTCGAACGGCGCTACGCCCTTCATGGCCTTGAACTGGTGGTCCGACTGCATGATGCCGAAATTGAATTCGCCGCTGCGGATGCCGTTGACGTTGGCCACGCCGCCGCCACTGGCTGGAGCGTTGCACTTGATGCCGTGCTCAGCTGCACCGCGATTGAGGAAACGGCAGATCGATTGGCCGGCAACGTAATAAACGCCAGTTTGGCCACCGGTGCCGATGGTGACGAATTGCTCTTCGGCCTGTACGGCGCTGCTCAGGGTAATACCTGCGAGTGCAGCCGACAGGGCCCATGCCAGGGATTTACCTTTCATGGGAGTTCTCCTTTTCTGTTTATTTTTGAACCGGCCGCACCTTTTGAGTGCGCCCGGAAGGACAAGAGTCTAACCGCTCAGCCACAGGTTGCACGGAGTAATGCCGACGCCCCTGGTAACCAAGTGTTTAGCTAGACGTCTTAACGCTACCGCCAAGCCACAGCTTTGGGCAGAATCAGACCATGCCCAAGCACACACTCGACTCACAACACACCTCGGTCAGCGCCAGCATCACCCTCGCGGTGCTGCATGCTGCCAGCCGCCTGGGCGTTGATCGCACCCAATTGATGAGCACCTGTGAGCTGCATGACAGCCAACTCAGCGACCCCGATGCGCGCGTACCCTTCGCCACTCAGGAACAACTCTGGCAACAGCTTAGTCGCATCGAACATGCCGAACCTGGCCTGGCCCTGGGCTGCAACCTCGCCCCCGGCCCGTTCAGCGTGCTCGGTTACCTGTTGCAGAGTAGCCCGACCCTCGGCGACGCGCTGGCCGCTGGGCTGCGCTATCAGCGTCTGGTGGGCGAAGGCGGCGAGGTGCAATTACGCGAGCAGGGCGATGAATTGCAGCTGTTGTATCGCCCGCTGCATCCCGAGCTGCCAGCCACCCGCACCCGTGTGCTGGCGCTGATGGCTTGCTGGGTGCAGATGCTGCATCCGCTGCTGGATAACTGGCAGCTGCTGCGCGCGCAATTTGTGCACCCGCAGCCGCCAGTGCTGGACAGTTACACCGCGACCTTCGCCTGCCCGCTGCAGTTTGCCGCCAGTGATTACGGCATCGTCCTGCCGCGCAGCCTGGCCAGCGCCCCGCTGATCCAGGCCAACCCGCCGTTGCAAACCCTGTTGCGCCAACATGCCGAAGCCCTGCTCGCGCGCCTGCCCAACGAAGGGCTAAGTGCACGGGTAGTGGCTTTACTTGGCGAACAACTGGCGCGTGGCGAGCCGGATCGCAGCGAACTGGCGCGCCACCTGCACCTGAGCGAGCGCACCCTGCAACGACGCCTGGCCGACGAAGGCCGCAACTACCAGCAACTGCTTAACGACACCCGCCAGCAACTGGCCGAACAACACCTGAGCACCGGCGACTTACCCGCCGCAGAAATCGCCCTGCTGCTGGGCTACTCGGAGCCCAGCGTATTTTTCCGCGCATTTCGCCAATGGACTGGGTTAACGCCGGGTGAATATCGGGCGCAGCAGAAAGCGCAATAACAACTGATTAGATCGTTCTTGGGAATGGATACCGATGTCAGCAAAAAGAAAGACTTTCTCTTTAAATGACCGAGTTCGAGTTCTAGCTGAAGGTGGCTGGAAGCAAACTGTCTTCGGAAAAATCAGCAGTGCAGCTGAACCTGTAGAAACACTGCAGGGCCACGACTTCTTTTACTGGGTGACGTTTGACCAGCCTCAAGAAGACGTGAACGGCCCAGACAAATACTCAAAGGCCCAAATACTTAGTTGCTACATTGAGCCGGCAATCTAACCAGTGTTTCAAACCGTTCGTCTCGTTTAATAGGACGAGCTAAAGCTCGCCCCTTATAAATCCTTAAATCCCCTGCGCCCGCAAAAACGCCAGAAACGCCTCGCGCGAGCTATAGCGTGGGCTAAAGCCGAAGTCCTGTTTCAGCCGGCGGTTGCTCAGCACCGGGCGATAGCGCAGAAAATCCACCTGCTCCGGGCCGTA
>JAHJXZ010000274.1 GCA_018827205.1 Gammaproteobacteria bacterium
AGGCCGCCAGGGCATTGGACTGGTTGTGCGCGCCACGGATTTTCAGCTCACGCACCGGCAGCAGCGCAGCGAACTGGTACGCCAGGGATTTCTCACCATTTTCTTCGAGCAGCCCAAAACGTTTGAAGTCCGGCTTACCCAGGCCGAAGTACCAGCACGGCAGTTGATCAGCCACCAGCGGACGCGACAACGCATCATCGCGGTTCACCACCACCTGCCGCGCGCCGCGGAAGATGCGGTGCTTGGCCAGGTGATAAGCCGGCAGATCGGCGTAGCGATCCATATGGTCTTCGCTGATGTTCAGGCAGGTCGCCACTTCGGCATTGAGCTGATCGGTGGTTTCCAGCTGGAAGCTCGACAGCTCCATGACATACAGCTCGATCTCATCATTCAGCAGATCCAGCGCCGGGGTACCGAGGTTGCCGCCGACGGCGACCTTCTTGCCCGCAGCGGCGGCCATCTCGCCGACCAGGGTGGTCACCGTGCTTTTGGCGTTGGAACCGGTGATCGCCACGATCGGTGCCTTGGCATAACGGGCGAACAGGTCGATATCACCCGACAGCTTGACCCCGCGCGCAGCGGCAGCCTGCAGCGCCGGGGTGGCGATGGCCAGACCCGGGCTTACCAGCAACTCGCTGGCGCGGCAGAGGAACTCCACATCCAGCTCGCCACAACGCACTTCCACCTGCGGGAATTGCTCGCGCAAGGTGGCGAGCTCCGGCGGGTTGGCACGGGTGTCGACCACAGCAAACGGCAGGCCCTGACGCGCGAGGAAGCGCACCAGGGACATGCCGCTCTTGCCGAGGCCGACAACGATGCGGAAGTGGTCAGAAGCGATCAGGGTCATGGGTTCCTCAACGCAGTTTCAAGGTGGCAAGGCCGATCAGCACCAGAATCACGGTGATGATCCAGAAGCGCACGATTACGCGCGGCTCGGGCCAGCCTTTCAGTTCAAAGTGGTGATGGATCGGCGCCATGCGGAACACGCGCTTGCCGGTCAGCTTGAAGCTGGCAACCTGAATGATCACCGACAGGGTTTCCACCACGAAGATGCCGCCCATGATGAACAGCACCACTTCCTGGCGAACGATCACCGCGATGGTGCCCAGGGCCGCGCCCAGCGCCAACGCGCCGACATCGCCCATAAATACTTGCGCCGGGTAGGTGTTAAACCAGAGAAAACCAAGGCCAGCACCGACCAGGGCGGCGCAGAACACGATCAGCTCACCCGCACCCGGCACGTAGGGAATAAACAGGTATTCGGCGAACTTCACGTTACCCGACAAGTAGCAGAAGATCCCCAGCGCGCCGCCAACCATCACGGTGGGCAGAATGGCCAGGCCGTCGAGACCGTCAGTCAAGTTGACCGCGTTGCTCGAGCCGACGATCACAAAGTAGGTCAGCACCACGAAGCCCAAGCCCAGCTCCAGGCTGAAATCCTTGAGCATCGGCAGAATCAGGGTGGTTTCCACCGGGCTTTGCGCAGTCATATAAAGGAAGAACGCTGCGCCCAGGCCGAACACCGACTGCCAGAAGTATTTCCAGCGGCTCGGCAGGCCCTTGGAGTTCTTCTCGATCACCTTGCGGTAGTCATCGACCCAGCCGATGGCGCCGAACAGCAAGGTCACGGCCAGCACGGTCCATACGTAACGGTTGGACAGGTCAGCCCAGAGCAGGGTGCTGACGGCGATGGCCGAGAGAATCAGCGCGCCGCCCATGGTTGGCGTGCCCTTTTTCGACAGGTGCGACTGCGGGCCGTCGTTGCGCACCGACTGGCCGATCTGGCGGATCTGCAGGGTGCGGATCATCCAGGGGCCGAGCCACAACGACAGCGCCAGCGCAGTGAGCACGCCGAGGATGCCGCGCAGTGTCAGGTACTGAAACACTGCGAAACCCTTGTGGAACTGTTGCAGGTATTCCGCCAGCAGCAGCAGCATTAGTGAATCTCCCCGGATGTGCCACACAGCGCCGCAACGACTTTTTCCATCGCCGCGCTGCGTGAGCCTTTAATTAGAAGGGTAGTGTCGCCCTGCTCGGTGCTTTGTTCTACGAGCAGCGCGTCGATCAGGCTGGCTTGGTCAGCGAAATGCCGGCCATTTGCGCCGAATTCTTCAATTGCGTGAGCCATCAGCGGGCCAACGGCATATACCGCATCAACCTTACTGCGCGCGTAACTGCCGACCTGGCGATGACCCTGCTCGGCCCACGCGCCCAGCTCGCCGATATCGCCCAGCACCAGCACGCGACGACCAGGGAAACCGGCCAGGATATCGATAGCGGCGCAGACGGATGTCGGGTTGGCGTTGTAGCTGTCGTCGATCACGCGCAGGCCGTTCGGCGCAATCTGCGCAACGGTACGACCTCTGACCGGCTGCAGGCCTTCCAACCCGGCTTTGATCGCTGCCGGGGCAAGCCCCAACGCCAGGGCAGCAGCCGCTGCAGCCAGGGCATTGGCGACGTTATGCTCGCCGAGCAGATTGAGCTGAATACGTGCCTGGCCGCTGGCGCAATGCAGGGTAAAGGCTGAGCAGCCTCGGGCGTCGCGTGCAAGCTCGCTGGCGTAGACGTCAGCGGCAGCATTGCGCAGAGCGAAACTGCTGATTGCACGGCCCTGGGCGCGTTGCTGCCAGGTGGCAAAGGCGCTGTCGTCGAGGTTGAGCACGGCCACACCGCTGTCGCTCAGGCCTTCGAGGATTTCGCCTTTGGCCTCAACAATTTTTTCCGGGCCGCCGAACTCGCCAACATGGGCAGTACCGGCATTGTTGATGATGGCCACCTGCGGCTGAGTCAGGCCGACGGTGTAGGCGATCTCGCCAACATGGTTGGCGCCCAGCTCGATCACTGCGGCGACATGCTCAGGGGCCAATTCCAGCAGGGTCAGCGGCGCGCCGAGATCATTATTCAGGTTGCCACGAGTCGCCAGCACCGGGCCTTGCAGGCCTTCACGCAGAATACTGGCGAGCATTTCCTTCACAGTGGTCTTGCCGCTGGAACCGGTAATAGCGACCAGTGGCGCGTTGAATGCCTGGCGATTGAGGGCGCCCAATTGGCCGAGGGCCAAACGGGTATCTGCGACCAGCAGTTGCGGCAATGGTGCGCCAACCACCTCACGCTCAACCAGTGCAGCCACTGCACCTTTGCCAGCGACTTCAGCCAAGTAGTCATGACCATCAAAGCGCGGGCCGGCCAGGGCGACAAACAACTGGCCCGGCTGAATCGCCCGGCTGTCGCTGCTGACGGCGCTGAATGCCACGTCCGCACCGATCACCCGGGCAGCCAATGGTGCAGCCACTTCGCTCAACCGCAGCGCCTTAAGCATGCGCCACCTCCCATGCCGCCAAAGCGTTAGCCGCTTCGACCAGATCGGAGAACGGCTGACGCACGCCGTTGATTTCCTGATAGTCCTCATGGCCCTTGCCGGCCAACACCAACACATCATCGGCACTGGCAGCGGCAATCAGCTGGGCAATCGCCTGGCCACGGCCATGAACGAACTGCACTGACTCCGGACTAGCGAAGCCAGCGCGGATGTCGCTGAAAATCTGCGCAGGGGTTTCCGTGCGCGGGTTGTCATCGGTCACCAGCACCGCATCGGCCAGGCGCTCAACCACTGCAGCCATCAGTGGGCGCTTGCCACTGTCGCGATCACCGCCGCAGCCGAACAGGCACAGCAGGCGACCTTTAACATGCGGACGCAGGGCTTCGAGAACTTTTTCCAAGGCATCAGGGGTGTGTGCGTAATCCACCACGACCAGCGGCTGCTTGGCTCGCCCCGAAGTGGCACCACCCAGGCGCTGCATACGGCCAATTGGACCCTGCAGCTGCGGCAGCACCTTGAGAATTTCATCCAGCGGGTAATCCAGGCCGAGCAGAGTGCCGACCACTGCCAGCAGGTTGCTCAGGTTGAAGCGACCAAGCAGCGAGCTACGTAGGCTGCCTTCACCACGCGGAGTCACCAGCGTGGCGCGCACGCCCTGCTCGTCGAACTGCGCGTCGCGGCAATACAGGTAAGCATCAGCATCAATCAGGCTGTAGCTGATCAGGCGCGACTCGTGCTCTGCAGCGGCCAGTTCACGACCAAAAGCGTCGTCCAGGTTGAGTACGCGGCAACGCAGACCCGACCAGGCGAACAGCGCGGCTTTCGCCTCGGCGTAGGCCTGCATCGAACCGTGATAATCCAGATGATCACGGGACAGATTGGTCAGCACCGCCACATCAAACGCCAAGGCAGCCACGCGGCCCTGATGCAGACCGTGGGAGGAGACTTCCATTGCCACGGCGCGGGCACCGGCGTTCTTCATGTCAGCCAGGGTCGCCTGCACGCCGATGGGATCAGGCGTGGTGTGACGGCCCTGCTCCAGCGCGCCGTAGAAGCCATTGCCCAAGGTGCCGACGATGCCGCAGCGCTCGCCAAGCAGATCCAATGCCTGAGCCAGTAGCTGGCTGACGCTGGTTTTACCATTGGTACCAGTGATACCAATCAGGTGCAGGCCACGGCTTGGCTCGCCATAGAAGCGCCCAGCGATGGCCGAAAGCTGATTAGCCAAGCCTTTGAGCGCGACCAGTTCGGCGCTGTGCGCGGTCATCACGGCGGCACCTTCGGCCTCATAGGCCACGGCGGCGGCGCCACGGGCAACGGCATCAGCAATATGCACGCGGCCGTCCTGCTGGGTGCCTGGCACAGCCAGAAACAGGTCACCCGGACGCACCTTGCGGCTATCCAGAGTCAATTCACGAATCAGGGTGGAGCTGGCGGCTTCCGGCAGCAACTGATTAAGGGGCATAGGCATCAGATGCGCCCTCCTTTAAGGGGATCAACGGCTGCGGTTTCAACTTTTACCGGCTCAGCTGGCGGCAGGTTATCCGGGGCGATGTTCATCAGACGCAGCGCACCGGCCATGACCTTGCCAAACACCGGGGCAGAGACCAGGCCACCGTAATAACCACCCTGGCTTGGCTCATCGATCACAATGGCCACCGCAATACGCGGGTCACTAACTGGACCAAAACCTGCAAAAAGCGAGCGATACGCATTGTCTCGGTAGCCACGACTACCCACTGAAACCTTACGCGCAGTGCCACTCTTGCCCGCGACGTGGTAGCCCGGCACTTTGGCGCGATAAACGCCACCCGGCGCTTCAATGACCTGCTGCAACATGCCCTGGATGACCACCGCAATGTTTTCCGGAATCACCTGAACGGAGTCCGGTTTACGATCAACACGCGCCAGTGAAAGATTTGTGCTGCGGCCATTATTGGCGAGTACCGAATAGGCATGGGCAAGCTGTACTGCGGTGACCGACAAGCCATAGCCATAGGACAATGTGGCCGTTTCGGCCTTGCGCCACTCGCGGTAGTTAGGCAGGTTGCCAACGCGCTCACCCGGAAAGCCGAGCCCAGTGTCCTGGCCCAGCCCAACTTGCTGCATGACTTCGTAAATCGACTGACCACCGATATCAAATGCAATTTTGCTCATGCCAACGTTGCTCGACTTGATCAAAATATCGGTAAGACTAAGCGGGCCGCTGCTGCGCGACACGTCACGAATGGTGTACTTACCAATCTGCAAGGTACCCGGATAGACATCGACCGTGTCCGACGACTTCCAACGGCCACTTTCCAGCGCGGCGCTCATGGAGAACGGCTTCATCGTCGAGCCAGGCTCGAACACATCAATCATCGCCCGGTTACGCATCGCTGCGGGCTGCAGATTACGGCGATTATTCGGGTTGTAGGTCGGCTGATTGACCATTGCCAAGACTTCACCGGTGCGCACATCAACCATGACCAAGCTACCGGCCTTGGCGCCGAACTCGAGCAGCGCATTACGCAGCTCACGGTGGGCGAGGTATTGCAGACGCAGGTCAATCGACAATGCCAAGGCCTTACCGGCCTTGGCATTCTGTGCCACCTGGACGTCTTTGATCAGCCGGCCGCGCCTATCTTTGAGCACTTGCCGCTTGCCGGGAACACCGGCCAGCCAATCATCAAAAGCCAACTCCATCCCTTCACGGCCGCGGTCATCAATATCGGTAAACCCCACCACATGGGCGGCGACCTCGCCTGCCGGGTAGAAACGACGAAACTCTTCAATGCCATATACACCCGGCACTTTCATATCGAGAATGCGCCGGCCCTGCTCAGGCGTCAGCCCGCGCACCAGATACATAAATTCGCGCTCGTGGGCCGCCGCCAAACGTGCAGAAAATGTTTTGGCGTCCTGCCCCAGAGCAGCAGCCAGCTCATCCCACTTAGCCTTGCCGCTCTGCAGCTCCTTGCCGTTGGCCCACAGAGTGGTCACCGGCGTGCTGACGGCCAACGGCTCGCCATTACGGTCAGTGATCAGTCCGCGGTGCGCAGGAATGGGGATATGCCGCACGCTGCGCGCATCGCCATGGGCCTGTAGGAAGCTTTGATCGAACACCTGAAGGTCGACAATACGCCAGGCAATCGCACCGACCATAAGTGCCAGCAACAGCAGCACCAGGCGGAAGCGCCAGGGATAGAGCGCGCCTTCAAGCCCCATCATGGCGCCACCATGCGCACTTCGGCGGCATCCGGGATACGCATACTCAGGCGTTCGGTGGCCAGGGTTTCAATGCGGTTATGCGCGGTCCAGGTGCTTTGCTCGAGGATCAGCCGACCCCACTCGGCCTGAGCCTTGTCGCGCACACTGAGCTCGGCATACAGGTCATTAAGCAGTTGGCGATTCCAGTGGGCGCTGTAAGACACCCCAATCGCAGACACCAACACAGCCAGAAACAGCAGCAGCATGAATAAGCTGCCACCTGGCAATGGCTTGGCGTAAAGCGCGCTCATCGCACTTTCTCCGCAATGCGCATCACCGCACTGCGCGAACGCGGGTTGGCCGCAAGCTCGCCCTCGGAGGCGAACACCGGCTTACCGATGAGCTTCAAGCGTGGTTCGAAGGCTTTCGGGATGATCGGCAGGTCGCGTGGCAACTTATCCATCTCACCCTTGGCATGCTTGCGCATAAAGAGTTTGACGATGCGATCTTCCAGCGAGTGGAAGCTGATCACCACCAGGCGCCCGCCCACTGCGAGGTTTTCCAGCGCCGCATCAAGGCCGCGTTCCAAATCCCCCAGCTCGTTGTTGATATAGATGCGCAAGCCCTGGAAGGCGCGCGTTGCCGGGTTCTTGCCTTTTTCCCAGGCAGGATTGGCCACGGTCAGCACCTGAGCCAGGTCAGCAGTGCGGGTAAACGGCTGCTCGGCGCGGCGCAGCACTACGGCCCGGGCCATGCGCTTGGCAAAACGCTCTTCGCCGTATTCCTTGAACACCCGGGCAATTTCTTCTTCCGCAGCGTTGGCAATAAAATCTGCGGCGCTGACACCCGCATCCGGGTTCATGCGCATGTCCAGCGGGCCGTCATTCATAAAGCTGAAGCCGCGCTCGGCGTCATCCAGCTGCGGCGAAGACACACCCAGATCGAGCAGAATGCCGCTGACCTGGCCGCCCAGAGCGCGCTGCGCCAGCTCGTCGCCCAGTTCGGCAAAGCTGCGCTGCACAACGACAAAGCGGCCGTCTTCGGCCGCCAGCGCATTTCCCGTCGCAATTGCCAGGGGATCTTTATCAAACCCTAGCAAGCGACCGTCTGGCCCGAGCTTTTCCAGAATCAGCCGGCTATGCCCACCGCGCCCGAAGGTGCCATCCAGATAGCAACCATCGGCGCGCACAGCCAGCCCTTCGACAGCCTCGTCGAGTAGCACGGTGATATGGCGGAAATTGCTGGTCATGGTCACAGGATCAGGTCACGTAGGTCGTCGGACAGAGCACCGGGTTGCTTGATCGCGGCCAGATCGGCATCGGCCACGGCATTCCAGGCATCCTCATCCCACAGTTGGAATTTATTGAGTTGACCGACCAGCATCGCGCGCTTGTCGAGCTTGGCGTATTCGCGCAAACGCGGCGGTACCAGGAAACGACCGCTGGCATCCAGCTCAAGGTCAACGGCGTTGCCGATCAGCAAACGCTGCAGGCGGCGGTTTTCTTCACGGAAGGAGGCGAGTTCGCGGAGCTTGGCTTCAATCAGCTCCCACTCGGACAGTGGATAGACGCAGAGGCAGGGGTCGATGGCATCAATCGTGACGATAAGCTGGCCAGCGCAACGCGACACAAGCTCGTCCCGATACCGACTTGGCATCGCGAGTCGCCCTTTGGCGTCGAGACTGATGGCGTTTGCTCCGCGAAACACGATCGCGCTACCCCTTTTTATTAGCTATCCATGCCTAAGAAACCCACTTTGTGCCACTTCCTACCACTCGCGCACACTATAGGAACGCACGCCCCCCACCGTCAAGGCACGCTTGGCGGGAAAAATCCTTATAGAACGGCGATTTAGCGAACTTTGAGAGGGGCAAAACGGAGAAATAACGCGAAGAAACGGATATAAAAATGAGCGCATGCAGCGCGTTGAACTGAGAAGTTAAAGTAGTTTGTTAAGAGTAAGATTTTTTCGGTCTTAGAAAGGAGGCGAAACAGTGAAGCGGATAAATGAGGGAGGTGGAGAGTCGATCTGTAAGCCGGGTTCTGTCGAGGACAGTCATTCCTCTACGACGTACATCACTGCACGCCTTTAGCAACCTACCCGGTTCCAGCGCGGGCCACGCCAATGGAACC
>JAHJXZ010000275.1 GCA_018827205.1 Gammaproteobacteria bacterium
CCACCCGCGAAGGCGACGACTACGCCGCACGGGTGTATGTGCTGCTGGATTACCCGCTGGACTCGCTAAGCTTCGTTACCCGACAGAAGCTGCGCCTGGCGCGGACCTTCTTCGACCCCGATCTGCCGGCGGCAACCCTCAGCTACGTCTGGGATAACCGCGAAGCCCCCGGCACCCATGCCCGCAGCGCCTATACCGAAACGGTGGAGATGCGCGTACTGCGTGGCCCAGAAGCAGCGCTGGGTGAGTGGCTGGCGGAGTCCCGCGATCTTCGCGCCGACGCCACTGCCGCCTTTGGCAGCGCGCCACGCAGGATTCTCGGCGTGGTGTTTGCCGCCGACAGCGACAACACCGGCGAGTCGGCAGAAAGCTATTTCGCCGCGCCACTGTTGCAGCGCGGCACGCCTTAATACCTATTCACGACCTTAGGCGGTTTGCGTCTGCTGCACCGCCTGCTTGTCGGCCTGGCGCGTCCAGCGATTGGCCCGGGAAAAGGTGCCGAAATCGTTGAAACGTACGCCATGCTCGCGCATCACCTTGTGCGCGAACGGCACGCTGAGCTGGCGGATATAGAAGGGCTCCTTGACCACGAAATGGTGGATCGCGTGGCTGCTGCCGAAGTTGAAGCAGAACGCCTGCAACGGCCACAGCCACCAGGGGTTGAGCACCTGGGTTTGCTGGATCACGTTGCCCGCCTCGACATCGCCGTAGTAGTGCATGTTCGAGCTGACAAAGTGCAGGCAGAAGGTGCGCAGTACGTTGGGGCCAACCAACACCACTACGGCGATATTCACCACTGCCATCACCTGCAAGGTGGTCGCAGACCAGGCTACAGGCGCACCGAGCGCGGCGGCCGTGAAATCGATCAGGTGGAAGCCAAGAAACACATACCAGGTGCCCCAATTGAGCAGACCCAGCGGCGCGTAGACCTTGAGCGTGCGGGTCAAAATCAACCGGCGGTGCTTGGGGTTCGTCGCCCGTAGCCAGCGAATAAACGAGCTCATCATGTTGTCGCCGACCATCAGCAGGCGGGCAAAGCCCCAGGGCTCGCCATTGGTGATGGCACGCTCTTCCGTATCCTGCTCGCTGCCGGACACCTTGTGATGATTAAGGTGTAGATGGCGGCGCACCCAGGGGTTGATCGTGCTCGGCCGCGCCAGCCAGACCAGCGCCATCATCAGGTTGTGCGGCACGCGGCGCTTGCGAAAGTACATCGAGTGAATCAGGTCGTGCTCCAGCTCATGGGTCAGCGAGGCGAAGAAGGCGTTCAGCAGCAGACACGCCCACCAGGCCAGGTAGCCGCCGATATACAGCGCCGCCGAAGCGATCATCCCAACCAGGGCGAAAGTCAGGATGCCCGCACCGAGGGCGTCCTGATGCTTAAGCAGGGGGAAGCGCTGGCGCAGTTCGACACCGTGGGCCATGACCTGTTGGCGGATCAGCGCGGCACGTTGTGCGTCATTTAATGCAGCAGTGCTTGCAGGGGAGTGGGGCATGCCTACATCCTCTTGTTGATGAGGCCACCACTGTGCCGCGAAGCCCGGGCCTGAGCCTGACCCTGAACGCCAACCTGTTGACCGGACCCGCCAATCTGCATGACTGCCGAACCCACAACCCTGGCCAGCTGGACCCGCGCCCTGCGTAAGCAACTCGATGCGCTGGGCCTCGACAGTGCCGCGTTGTGCCAGGCTGCAGGGCTAGAGCCGAGCCTGCTTGACGACCCCAACGCACGTTGCCCGCTGTCCATCACCACGCGCTTGTGGCAACTGGCCGTTGAGGCCAGCGGTGACCCGGCGCTGGGCCTGAAGACCTCGCAGTTCGTCAGCCCGACCACCTTTCACGCACTCGGTTACGCCCTGGTCGCCAGTAGTAGCCTGCGCGAAATGTTCGAGCGCATCGTGCGCTATCACCGGGTGGTCAGCGATGCCCTGGAACTGGAGTTGCGCGAATGTACCGACTGCTACGAGTTCCGCTTTCGCGTACCGCCCGGCAGCCCGCCGCCGGCCCCCGAGGCGCTGGATGCCTTTGCGGCGATCTATGTGCGCAGCTGCCGCAATCGTCTCGGTCGTGACTTCGCCCCGCTGGCGGTGCATCTACAGCGTGCCGCGCCGATGGATGCGCAGCCCTGGCATGCAGTCTTCCGCGCGCCACTGTTTTTTGCCGCACCTGAAAACCTGCTGCGCTTTCCCCACGCCGCCTTCGAGCAGCGCCTGGACGACGGCAACCCGGAACTGGCCGAGCACAACGAGACGGTGCTCAAGCGCACTCTCGAACAGCTGCAGCACGCCACCTGGACGCACAAAGTGCGCGCCTGCCTGGAGGCCCAGCTACCGGATGGTGAACCGTCCGCCGAACGTATCGCGCAGACCCTACATCTGAGCCTGCGCAGCCTGCAGCGTCATCTGGCCGATGAAGGCCTCAATTATGAAAGCCTGCTCGCCGACACCCGCCAGCGCCTTGCCTTACAGCACATGCGCGACCCGCGCTGCTCGATCAGCGAAATCGCCTACCTGCTCGGTTTCGCCGACACCAGCAGCTTCAGCCGTGCGTTCAAACGCTGGACCGGACAAGCGCCCAGCCATTACCGCGAAGGACTGAAACAGCCATGAAGCATTACGAC
This sequence comes from Gammaproteobacteria bacterium, assembly GCA_018827205.1. Taxonomy (GTDB): domain Bacteria; phylum Pseudomonadota; class Gammaproteobacteria; order Pseudomonadales; family Pseudomonadaceae; genus Aquipseudomonas. The sequence continues at coordinate 2,621 of JAHJXZ010000275.1, forward strand.
CTGCTGTTAATCGGTGCCGGCCACGCCCACCTCGGGGTGCTGCGGCGCTGGGCGTTGGTCGAACGACCGCCGGGGCGGATCGCCCTGCTCAGCGCCGGGCCGGTGGCCTGGTATTCCGGCATGCTGCCGGGGCTGCTGGCTGGACGGCATCGGCCGGAGGATTGCGAAGTCGAGCTGCAGGCACTGTGCCGCGCGGCCAAGGTCGAGTTGCTTATCAGTCCAGTGGAAAGCCTCTCTGCCGCCCAGCAGCAGGTGCAACTGGCTGACGGACAAACCCTCAACGCCAGCTGGCTGTCGCTGAATGTCGGCGCCCAGATTGCCACTCCCGAGCAACACGGGGATGCGATGCATCTGCTGGCGGTAAAACCCTTCGATAAGTTCCTGACTGGTTGGCAGCAATGGCAAGCCATGCCAGAGCCCATGGCGATTCTCGGCGGCGGCGCCGCCGGGGTCGAGCTGGCGCTGGCCTTGGCCGGAAAGGTGCCGCAGCTGGCGCTGTTCTGTGCCGGTCATCTGCTCGATGGTTTGTCTGCGGGAGTGCGCCTGCGCGCCCTCGGCCATCTGCGTCAGCGCGGTGTATGGGTGCGTGAGGATTGCCCAATCAGCCGCATCGAGAACGACTGCCTGTTCAGCGGCGACGAGCCAGTCTGGCGCGGCCAGCGGCTGTTGCTGGCCAGTGGTGCCAAGGCTTTTGCCTGGCCGGCCCACAGTGGCCTGGGCTGCGACGAGAACGGCTTTGTATTGATTGCGCCAACGCTGCAGAGCTACACCCACCCGACGATTTTCGCCGTGGGTGATTGCGCCAGCCTGCCCGGTGCACGCAAGAGCGGGGTGTACTCGGTACGCCAGGGTCCGGTGCTGGCGAATAACCTGAATGCTGCACTGCGCGGCCTGTCGCTCAAGCGCTACCGCCCACAACGACAGAGCCTGGCCCTACTCGCCACCGGCGACGGCGGGGCGTTGCTGGATTGGCATGGGCACAGCGCCGGCGGGCGACTCTTTGGGCGCTGGAAGGACTTTCTCGACAAGGGTTTTATCCAGCGTCATCGTCTTTAAGCACTGAACCACCTGCGACCAAAGTGCCATGGCCCTGAGACGCCATGGGTGCTCGAATCAACCTCCCACCAAAGGTTGGCCGCAGGGAGCGTCACCCGCTATGGTCTATAGAATTGCCGACAACGGCCGATTGCCTACCCAGGCATATCCAGCAGCACGCACTCCGGTTCCAGCAGGCATGGCCCGCCCACCCAACAGCGGCGCGCCACAGGCAGTTTCTGGTAGTGGTTTAACCAGAATAAAAATAATGAGGTTTGTCATGCGCTCTGCGTTTATTACCTATCCCAAGGCCTGCCTGCTGCATGCCATCGGGCTGGCCGGGTTGATGGTGGCTTACCAGCAGATCCAGCTGCCTTGGTTTATCAGCATTCCGTCCTTTCTGCTGCTGGCCCTGTGGCCGTGGCTCGGGCCCTGGCAGCGCCAGCATGAAGAGCAGCCGGAGCACGTCAATTCGCAGCACGAGTCATTCAGCACCCTGACCCAAAGCCTGTCGCGGCACACCTGCCATAACGCCCTGGCCGCGGCCGAAGTGGCGCATGCTGCGCAACAGTTGGCCGGCAAACTGCAATCGCAGTTGAGCGCCACCGAGCAGATCAACCAGGCCGCCGAGGCGATCACTCATACCGAACAGGACAACGCCCAGCGCGCGGAACAGACCCTGCTGGCCGCGCAGAGCGTGCGGCAGAACAGCAGCAGCGGGCAGCAGGAACTGCGTGAGGCAATTGATGCCATGCAGCACCTGAGCGCGCAGACCGCCACCAGCCGCGAGCTGATCGACGGCCTCAGTAGCCGCACCGAACAGATCGAGAACGTCACCCAGGTGATCCAGTCCATCGCCAGCCAGACCAACCTGCTAGCCCTCAATGCAGCCATCGAAGCAGCCCGCGCCGGCGACCTCGGCCGTGGTTTTGCCGTGGTTGCCGATGAGGTGCGCAACCTGGCCGGACGCACCAGCAGCGCCACCGAGGAAGTTACGCAAATTGTTAGTGATATCCGCCAGCAGAGCGCCGCCGTGGTTAGCCATATGCAACAACAGGCCGAACAACTGACCCTTGCCGCACAACAGGTCGAGCACACCGGCGAGCAGCTGCAAGGGATTGCCGAACTGGCAGTGGACGTGGAAAACCAGGTCAGTCAGATCGACAGCGGCACCCGACAGAACCACGAACGTCTGGCCGAGCTGTCAGTGGCGGTGGGTCAATTGCGCGGTGATGTGGGCGACAGTGAAGGGCAGACACGTCAGCTCAGCAGTGCCGCCGAACGCCTGGTCGGGCAGGCGGAAAGCGTTAGTGAACAGCTCGCCGAAGTCGGCCTGGATGCTTACCACCAGCACATCTATGACCTCGCTCGCAGCGCAGCGGCGCAGATTGCCGCGCAGTTCGAAGCAGACTTGCAGAGCGGCCGGGTAAGCATCAGCGATCTGTTCGATCGTCACTACCAGCCGATTGCCGGTAGCTTCCCAGCCAAGTACACGACCCGTTTCGATAGCTACGCCGATCAGATTCTGCCGGCCATTCAGGAGCCCCTGCTAAGCCAGCATGAGGGCTTGGTATTCGCCATTGCCTGCACCCCGGAAGGCTACGTACCGACCCACAACAACGCCTTCAATCATCCGCCCTGCGGTGATCGCACAGTGGACACCCTGAAGAGCCGCAGCAAGCGCCTGTTCAATGACCGCACCGGCATCCGCTGTGGCAGCCATCAGAAGCCCTTGCTGCTGCAAACCTATATGCGCGACACCGGCGAGCTGATGCACGACCTGTCCGTGCCGATCATGGTGCAGGGCCGCCATTGGGGTGGTTTACGCCTGGGCTACAAGCCCGAGCCTTGAGTTTCACCGGGGCTGGCCAGCGCCTGCTGTAACTCTTCCGCCACCTGCTGAATCTGCTGGCGCAGCCAACGCCTTAACCGATCAGCATCCGTGCGCTCATGCCAGATCTGCATGACCTCAACCCGCGGCAATGTCAGAGGCAGCGGATGAATACGCAGATCGCTGTCATAGGCCACGGCCTCCTCGGCCACCGAACGCAAGCAGGTCAGCAGCAGATCAGTGCCACGTAACAAACGCGGTGGCGCGATGAAACTGGATAACCCGGCAGCTACTTTGCGCGCCTGACCACGCTCGGCGAGGGCACGGTCAACCAGGCCATTGAGGTCACCGGTGAGGGTGGTCAGCAGGTGTTCACAAGCGAGAAAGCCCTGCATATCGAGGCCCGCCTGTAGCTGCGGATTGCTCTGCGAAGCCAGCACTACGAAATCTTCACTGAGCAGGCGCTGTTGCCGGAAGGTATCCGGCAGGTCGGCAAAGAAACCGGCAATGGCCAAGTCACAGGTGCCTTTCTCCAGCTCCTCGCGCGGCAGTAAACCGCGGGTGTTATGGGTGATCAGTTGCAGGTTCGGCGCCTGCTCACGCAAGCGCGGCAACAGGCGCGGCAGCAGGATTTGCTCAACATAGTCCGTGCTATAGAGGTGAATGCGCTCTGCGCGGGCGAGGAAATCGCGGCCTTCGCAGCGCTCGTAGAAGCCCTCCATATCACTGACCAGCCGCTGCACCAGCGGTGCCAGCTCATGCGCACGCGGCGTCGGGGTCAGCCCGCGCGGCGCACGCACAAACAAAGGGTCGGCGAATTCATGGCGCAACTTGTTCAGCTTGTGGCTCAGGGCCGGCTGGCTAAGCGCCATACGCGCCGCCGCCAGCGAAGCGCTGCGCTCCTGATACACCACATGAAACACCAGCAGCAGATTAAGGTCCTTGTTGGCGATATTCATAAATTGGATACCAGAAATAAAAACTTTTGAATTATCGAATCATAGTGGCGCTCCTATGCTGTACGCCACCCACGCTACACACGGGCATTTATCCCCATGGAGCACCCTATGAAGATTCTGCTGGTACTGACCTCCCACGACCAACTCGGCGACACCGGGCACAAGACCGGTTTCTGGCTGGAAGAGTTCGCCTCACCCTATTACGTGTTCAAGGATGCCGGTGCGCAGCTGACCCTCGCCTCGCCCAAGGGCGGCCAGCCACCGCTTGACCCGAAAAGTGATGACCCCGACGCGCAAACCCCAGCCACCAAGCGCTTCAAGGCCGACCCCGAAGCGCAACAGGTACTGGCTAACACCCTGCCGTTGAGTCAGGTAAAGGCCGATGATTTCGATGCGGTGTTCTACCCAGGCGGCCATGGCCCACTCTGGGATTTGGCCGAAGACCCCACCTCGATTGCCCTGATCGAACGCTTCCAAGTGCTGAACAAGCCTGTAGCCGCGGTTTGCCACGCACCCGGGATATTCCGCCACACCAAGGCAGCCAGCGGCCTGTCACTGGTCAGCGGTAAGAAAGTCACCGGGTTCAGCAACAGTGAAGAAGCCGCGGTGCAACTGACCGAGGTGGTTCCCTTCCTGGTGCAGGACATGCTCATCGCCAACGGTGGCCATTACAGCAGCACCAACGACTGGCATAGCCATGTGGCGGTCGATGGCCTGCTGATTACCGGGCAAAATCCGGCCTCTTCGGATGCCACCGCCGAAGCGCTGATGAAGCTGCTGAAAAGCCACTAAGACTCGAGTGAACTGGCGTCCGGGTTGCGCGTAGCGTACATAGGGCAGCACACCACCTGAACGCCAGCCGGAGAGAATCTCGACCATGCAGCTCAACGCCGACTTCAGCCAACGGGCGCTGATCCGCCCGGATGACAGCCCCTGGGTGGCATCGCCAATGCAGGGTGTAGAACGGCGCATGCTCGATAGGATTGGCGAGGAGGTGGCGCGCGCAACCTCCATCGTGCGCTATGCACCGGGCTCTCACTTCAGCGCGCACCAGCACCCTGGGGGTGAAGAGTTTCTAGTGCTGGATGGGGTGTTCTCCGATGAGCGCGGTGATTACCCGGCCGGTACCTATGTGCGTAACCCGATCGGTAGCCAACATGCACCATTCAGCCGCGATGGCTGCACGATCTTCGTCAAACTCATGCAGTTTGCTGCGGCAGATGATCAGCACGTCGTCATCGACAGCAACCGGGCCGAGTGGCGACAAGGCTTGGTTGCGGGTCTGCAGGTGTTGCCGCTGCATCAGCATGGCACCGAGCATGTGGCGCTGGTCCGTTGGGCGCCGGGCACCTATTTCAATGCGCACCGGCATTGGGGTGGCGAAGAAATTCTGGTGCTCGAAGGCACTTTTCAGGATGAGTTCGGTGACTACCCCGCCGGTAGCTGGCTACGCAGCCCGCACCTGTCGCAGCACACCCCGTTCAGTGAACAGGGCTGCCTGATCTGGGTGAAAACCGGGCACCTACCCGATTAGCCAAGGCTGGCCATCAAGCGTTTGTAGACACGCGTGCGCCGCGCGGTTTTCAGTTGCTCCACTATCAAGGCGCGCAACGGCGAGACCTGCGCATTGGTGCGCTTGCCTTGGCTGAGCTGGCGCAGTTGGAACTTCACCGTGGCCATATAAGCCAGCGAGGCAAACGCCTTGTTCTTCCAGCGAATCGCCGGCAGTTCCGCGCGGGCCTCGTGCTGCCCCGCCTGCCACTGTTTGGGCAGCGCCGGTTCAATGGCCAACGCCGTACCGATGCCGGCCATGGCCACGCCACTGGCCAAGACCTGCTCCACCACCGGCAGGCGACGAATACCACCCGTGACCATGATCGGCATCTTCGCCACGGCGGCTATCTCGCCGGCAAACTCCAGAAAATAAGCCTCACGTGCCAACGTCCGGCCATCGCGTGAATCACCCTGCATCGCCGGCGCTTCGTAGCTGCCGCCGGACAACTCGACCATATCCACTGCCAGCTCATTGAGCAGCTGCACCACCTGCTTGGCATCGGCCTCTGCGAAGCCGCCACGCTGGAAGTCTGCCGAGTTGAGCTTGACCGCAACGCTGAAGCCCGGCGTAACGCTCGCACGCACCGCCTTCACCACCTCCAGCAGCAGGCGCGCACGGTTCTCCAGCGAGCCACCCCAGCTGTCCGTACGTTTATTGCTCAACGGTGAAAGAAACTGGCTGAGCAAGTACCCATGCGCCGCATGAATCTGCACACCATTGAAGCCGGCCTGCTCGGCCAGCTGGGCACTGCGGGCAAAGCGCTGGATCAGCTCATGAATTTGCGCCTCATTGAGCGCCTTGGGCAGCGGGAACATTTTCGACAATCCACCCAGTTCCAGCGCCACCGCAGAGGGCGCGACAGTCTGTTGGCCGAGGTTGGCCTGCATTTGCCGACCGGGGTGGTTGAGCTGAACCCAGATCTGCGCGCCTTTACTTCGGCCGATACGCGCCCACTCGCGGAATTTATCCAGCTGCCGCTCATCCTCTAGCACCACACCGCCTGGCCCCGTCATGGCATGGCGGTCGACCATCACATTGCCAGTCAGCAGCAAACCAGCACCGCCTTCAGCCCAGGCCTGATACAGACGTAGCAACTCAGCGGACGGCCCTTGGCTGGCGTCGGCCATGTTCTCTTCCATCGCCGCCTTGGCAATACGATTAGGGATAACGCTGCCGTTGGGCAGTTGCAGGGCTTCGAACGCGCTCATGGAGAACTCCGGGATGGTCAATGCCGCAAGCCTAAGGTTAAAGTCAACTTTAAGGTCAATAGCCCGGAGTGCAGAGAATGAAGATTGGTGAACTGGCTACACGCAGTGGGCTTGCGGCTTCACGCATCCGCTTCTACGAAGCCAGCGGACTGATCAACGCCCAACGCCAGGCCAATGGTTATCGCAGCTATCCGGAGCAAGCGGTGCAGACGCTGGGCATCATCAGCTGCGCGCAACAGGCGGGGTTCAGCCTGGACGAGATCCGCCGCTTGCTGCCACAAGCCGATTCACAGGGCTTGGGGCACGATGAATTACTCGCCAGCTTGCAGCGCAAGATCGGCGAAATTGAGCTCATGCAGCAGCGCCTGGCGCAGAACAAGGCGCAGCTGCTGAACATCATCGCCACCATTGAAAGCAAGCCAGAAGGCATGGCCTGCAGTGAAAACGCCGGACGCGTGCTGGCGAATATGCGCGACGCTCAACCCCAGCAGTAGGTCGCCTGCTTGAGTTCCTGCCCGGGGCGAAAGCGCCAGAGGGGTACAGCGTGTTGCAATTGCTCTGTGCCTTAGCTTTTCAGCTGACTGGCGAATTGCCCCACTGCATCGACCACCCGCTGAGCACCATCCTGAATTTCGACCATAACCGAGCCCGCCTCATTGGCCAGGCTCAAGCCTTGCTCAGCCTGCACACGGCTGCTGGCCATACTCTCGACGGCCACCTGAGCCAGGGTCTGATTCTTTTGCACCACATCGACAATTTCTTTCGCTGCCTGACTGGTGCGGGCGGCCAGACTACGAACCTCGTCGGCTACCACAGCAAAGCCACGGCCTTGCTCACCGGCGCGAGCAGCTTCAATGGCCGCATTGAGGGCCAGCAGGTTGGTTTGGTCAGCAATACCACTAATGGTTTTGATGATCGTACTGATCAACTGCGA
>JAHJXZ010000276.1 GCA_018827205.1 Gammaproteobacteria bacterium
GGCAGGCAGGCTCATGCAGGCTCCGTAGTCAGATTCGGCGTCAGGTGCAGCGTCAGGACGCGGCGTGGTGCAGTTCGCGCACCAGCGAATCAGCAGTGATCTCGCTGATCGATTTGGCCCCGGTCAGCACCATGGCCACGCGCATTTCCTTCTCGATCAAATCCAGCAGGTTGCTCACGCCAGCCTCGCCGTCAGCGGCCAGAGCGTAGATAAAAGCGCGGCCGAGCATCACCGTGTCGGCGCCTAGGGCAATCATGCGCACTACATCCAGGCCGGTGCGAATGCCCGAGTCGGCAAGAATCGCTAAGTCACCTTTGACCGCATCGGCAATCGCCGGCAGGGCGCGGGCGCTGGACATCACGCCATCCAGCTGGCGGCCGCCGTGGTTGGACACGACGATGCCGTCGGCACCGAAGCTCACCGCATCCTTGGCATCCTGCGGATCGAGGATGCCCTTGATCACCATCGGGCCGTCCCAGAATTCACGAATCCATTCCAGATCCTTCCAGCAGATCGACGGGTCGAAATTGTTGCCCAGCCAGCCGATATAGTCGGCCAGGCCTGTGGGGTTGCCCCGGTAGGCCGAGATATTGCCCAGATCGTGGGGCTTGCCCAGCAGGCCAACATCCCAGGCCCAGCGTGGGTGGGTCATGGCTTGCAGCATGCGCCGCAGCGGCGCGTTCGGGCCGCTCATGCCGGAATGGGCATCGCGGTAGCGCGCGCCGGGCACAGGCATATCCACGGTAAATACCAGGGTGGTGACGCCGGCTGCCTTGGCGCGCTCCAGGGCGTTTTTCATAAAGCCACGGTCTTTCAGCACATACAGCTGAAACCACATCGGCCGGTCGATGGCCGGCGCGACTTCTTCAATCGGGCATACCGAAACGGTGGACAGAGTGAAGGGGATGCCCTTGGCAGCGGCTGCCTTGGCGGCCTGCACTTCACCACGGCGGGCATACATACCAGTCAGGCCGACCGGGGCCAGGGCCACCGGCATGCTCAGGGTTTCGTTAAACAGGCGGGTTTCCAGGCTCAGTTCCGACATGTTGCGCAGCACGCGTTGGCGCAGGGCAATGTCCGCCAGGTCGGCGACGTTGCGCTTGAGCGTGTGCTCGGCATAGGCGCCGCCATCGATGTAGTGGAACAGAAACGGCGGCAGCCGGCGTTGGGCGGCGGCGCGGTAGTCGGTGGAGGCAGAAATGATCATGGAGTCACCCAGGTGGAGAATGAGGGTTGTTACAACGCTCGGGCGCGCGGTTTGGCTCGCGCCCACGAACGCTTATCAGCCTGCCATCAGCGGGTCGCTAATGCCCAGCACATACACGGCAAACAGCGCGATCAGGCCGGTAAACAGCACGTAGTAAAGGGTCGGCCAGACGGTCTTGCGCAGGATGCTGCCCTCGCGGCCCAGCAGGCCAACCGTGGCCGAAGCCGCGACGACGTTATGAATTGCCACCATATTGCCGGCGGCCGCGCCAATTGCCTGCACCGCCACAATCAGCGCACTGGAAATGCCCAGGCTGCTGGCCACGCCGAACTGGAACTGGCTGAACATCATATTGCTGACGGTGTTGGAACCGGCAATAAACGCGCCCAAGGCGCCCACGCTTGGCGCCAGCAACGGGTAGATACCGCCCACGCTGTCGGCCGCCCAGCGCGCCATCAGGATCGGCATGCTCGACAGCTCGGCGGCGTTGACCCCGGAGTTGATCAGGATGCGCACCATCGGCACGGTAAACAGCAGCACGAAGCCGGCGCTCAGCAGCACGCCCGACGACTCCTTCACGGCGCTGCCCAATTCGCGCAGCTTCATGCCGTGGAAGAAGAAGGTGGCAAGCACCACGGTGACCAGAATCCCACCCGGCAGGTACAGCGGCTGGAAGTTGGCACTGACACCGGTTTCGCCGAGTAGATCGGGGAAGTTCAGCATCACCGCTTTCAGTGCGGCGCTCACCTCGGGGAATACCCGGCTGATCACCAGCAGAACGCCAACAAGTACGTAAGGCAGCCAGGCGCGCAGGGCGCTCATCGGCTTGGCGGTGAGTTGGTCGAGTCTCATTTCTACGCTGCCCAGCCACTCGGCAGGCCATTTGTCCGCCGGGGCGAAATCCCAGGTGGTTTTTGGCAGCAGAAAGCCCATGCGCGCGGCGCTGGTGACAATCGCCAGGCCAATCAAGCCACCAGCTAAGGAAGGGAACTCTGGGCCGAGAAACACCCCGGTCAGCGCGTAGGGAATGGTAAACGCCAGGCCTGCGAAGATCGCGAATGGCAGTACTGCAAAGCCGGCTTTCCAGCTTTTCTCGGTGCCGAAGAAGCGCGTCAGCATCAGCACCATAATCAGCGGCATCACGGTGCCGACAATGGCGTGAACAATCGCCACTTCACTGGTGATCAACTGCAGAAACTGCGCCCAGGATGAACCTTGCTCAACCAGCTGTGCGCCAATGGTGGCTGAGTCCAGGCCGGTATTGACCCCAACGATGATCGGCGTACCCACCGCGCCGAACGACACCGGCGTGCTCTGTACCAGCATGCCGAGCATTACCGCAGCCATGGCTGGGAAGCCGATGGCGACGAGCAATGGCGCAGCGATGGCCGCGGGGGTGCCGAAGCCGGAAGCCCCTTCAATAAAACAGCCGAACAGCCAGGCAATGATGATTGCCTGAATGCGCCGGTCTGGACTGATGGTGGCAAAACCGGCGCGAATGGCAGTGATGCCGCCGGAGTGCTTGAGGGTGTTGAGCAGCAGAATCGCGCCGAAGATGATCCACAGCAGGCCGAGGGTAATCAGCAGACCTTGCACGGTGGAGGCCAGCACGCGGTTAAAACTCATATCCCAGGCAAATAGCGCAACGCCAGCGGTGAGCAGGTAGACCAGCGGCATGGCGTGCTTGGCTGGCCAGCGCAGACCGATCAGTAGAACGGCAGCCAGCAGAATTGGGGAAAAAGCCAGTAGGGCAAGAAGACCCGTCGACATGGTGGTCTCTCCTTAACGCTGCGCAATGCGCATGGGTGAGTGCGGATGCGCATCGGCATGCAGCGCTGCGGCGGGGGTAAGCAATAGAGCCGGCATAGGGAGACCTCATGGATTCTTGGAATTGTTTTTGTTTGGTTAATTGGTAATACCAATTAACAAGACTGCGCGCTCAGGGTAAAAGTGTGGGCTCCAGCCTGTCAATTAGCTGCCTTACGACTTTGGTCGTAAAGCTGCGTCTTGCTAGGCAGCTGAGGCGGCGATAGGCTTGCCGGCAGCGGGTCGCAAAGGCCCATGGCAGGTGGTCAAACCAATGGAGTGCGGGCTATGGAAGTGGGATCGGTGCGTCAGCGCCGTTTGTCGGACGATATCGTCAGCCAACTGGAGACCATGATCCTCGAAGGCACGCTCAAGGCCGGCGAGCGCCTACCGGCGGAACGGGTGCTGGCCGAGCAGTTCGGCGTGTCGCGGCCGTCGCTACGTGAAGCGATTCAGAAACTGGCGGCCAAGGGCCTGCTGGTCAGCCGCCATGGTGGCGGTAACTATGTGGCCGAAACCCTGGGTTCGACTTTCAGCGATCCATTGTTACACCTGTTGGAAAGCAATCCCGAAGCGCAGCGCGATCTGCTGGAGTTTCGCCACACTCTGGAAGGATCCTGCGCCTTCTATGCTGCGCAACGCGCCACTGAACTGGATCGCCAGCGCCTGACCGATGCCTTTGCCGTGCTGCAGGATTGCTACAGCCGCAGCGGCAAGGTGACCCGCGCCGAAGAGGGCGCCGCCGATGCCAACTTCCATCTGGCAATTGCCGAGGCCAGCCACAACGCCGTGCTGCTGCACACCATCCGCGGGCTGTTCGACCTGCTCAAGCGCAACGTGGTGACCAATATCGGCGGCATGTATGCGCAGCGTGATGAAACCCGCGACATGTTGATCGAACAGCACCGCACGCTGTACCAGGCGATTATCGAAGGCCGCGCCGAAGATGCCCGCACGCTGTCCAACCGGCATATCGATTATGTGCAGGAAGTGCTGGCCGAAGTGCAGCAGCAGGCGCGCCGCGAAGAGCGCGCCCTGCGCCGGGGTGTTAGCTCAACCCGTTAGCGCTTGCGTGGTAGGCGCACCGCCACCACAAGGCCACCCAGGTGGGAGTCGCCCAGGCTGATGCTGCCGCGGTGTAGTTCTACCACGCGGCGTACGATGGACAACCCGAGTCCTGCCCCCTGGCCCGTGCCGAGGCGGTAGAAACGTTCGAAGAGTTTGTCGCGCTGCGCCTCGCTTACGCCAGGGCCGCTGTCCTGTACGCGCAACACAATGGCGTCGGGCTGGGCATCCAGCTGTACCTGAATGTGCCCGCCGTCGGGGGTGTACTGCACGGCATTGCTGACCAGGTTTTGCAGCAGGGTGCCCAGGCTCGGGCCGTCGGCCAGCAGGTGATAGTCCGCCAGGTCATCGGTGTCGAGATTGAGCTCCTGGTGCCGTTCCAGTGCCAGCGGGATCAGCTCTGCCAGCTCATTGCGCACATAGCCGAGCAGGTCCATTTCGCGCATGGCCAGCTGCACCACGTTGGGGTCTAGACGCGCCATTGTGAGCAGTTGCGCCACCACTCGGGTGGCGCGTTCCACGCCGCTGCCCAGCTGACGCAGAGCGTCGTCGCGGTCCTGCGGGTCGGGTGCTTCCAGCGCGTTCTGCGCGTGGATACGCAGAACGGCCAGCGGTGTGCGCAGTTCGTGGGCGGCGTCGGCAATAAAGCGCTTTTCCTGATCGAGTAGCTGATTGACCTGCATCAGCAAGCGGTTTATCGACGCTCCCATGGGCTCCAGTTCGTAGGGCAGGGGGCCAAACATCAGCGGCGCTAGGCTGTCCGGCGCGCGTGCTTTTATTGATTCAGCCATGCGCTGCAGAGGCTGCAGGCCCCAGCCGACCGCCAGCCAGAGCAACAGGGCCAACAGCGGTAGGCCAACCAGTAAGGGCAGTAGGCTGCGCTGGGCAATTTTGCTCGACAGTTCGCCGCGCACATCTTCACGCTCACCCGCCAGTACCCAGTGATGGTCGACGTTGTCATGCAGGACAAAAACCCTCCAACGGTGCTCACCCAGGGTCAGGGTGTGATAGCCGCTGAGGTATTTGGCCAGGCGGCTCAGGCGCGCGCTCAATGGTTCTTCTGCATTTGGCAGGCTGAGGCCGAGTTGGGCAATCATCTCCATCAACAGCCCTTTAGGGGCGCTGGCTGACTGGAACACCAACTCCCCATTGTCATCGAGCATCTGGAACGCCAGCTTACTTTCGTAGTCGTGGCCCAGGAGTCCCTCGAGGTTGCGTGAGCTGTGTTTGAGCAGCAGGGCTTCGTCCAGCGCGGCCTGCAGATCGCGGCGCGAGTCGTTGGACAGCTCGTGGCGGACCAGGCCCATGAGCATGCGAGAGGTCTGTGCCAGTTGAGCGTCGAACAGCTCTTCCACTTCATGGCTGGCATCGCTGTAAATCTTGTAGCTGATCAGGCTCAAACTCACGGTCAGCAGGGACAGCAGCAATACCAGTAAGCGCGCGCGAATCGAGTGCAACAACTTCGGCATGTTATTTATCCACCAAATAGCCAACGCCGCGCACGGTGCGGATCAGCTCGGGAAAGAACTTCTTGCGCAGGTGATGCACATGCACCTCCAGGGCATTGCTCTCCAGCTCTTCATCCCAGCCATAAAGCGCTTGCTGCAGCTTGTCGCGGGTCATCACCCGGCCCGGCTGGGCGAGCAACTCGTGCAGCAGGAGGAATTCTTTGCGCGGTAAATTGATTGCCTGGCCCTGATAGCTGACGGCCTGGCTGACCGGGTCAAGGCTGATGCCGCGGTATTCCAGTGCCGGTTGCGGGCGGTTGAAACTGCGTCGCAGCAAAGCGCGCATGCGCGCTTTGAGCTCGGCGACATCGAAGGGTTTGACCAGGTAATCATCGGCCCCGGCATCCAGCCCGGCGATGCGATCACTGGTCGAGTCGCGGGCGGTCAGTACCAGTACCGGCACCGGGTTGGCAGCAGCACGTAGGTGCTTGAGTACTTGCAGGCCGTCCATGCGCGGCAGGCCAAGGTCGAGGATGGCCAGTTCGAAACTCTCGCTGGTCAGCGCATGCAGTGCACTGCTGCCATCCTGTACCCAGTCGACGGTGTAGCCCTCGGGCTTGAGCGCGGTGCGAATCCCTTCGCCAAGGGCTTTGTCATCTTCGACCAGCAGAATACGCATGCAGCCACTTCCTGTTTTTTATTCAAATGTGCGTGCTGAGACTAACAGACCCTTGCAAAGCCTAGGCGAGGAAGTCAAGGCTGTTTTGAACACCTGATCGGCTCCACAAGGGACCGATCAGGTGGGGTTTAGCGGCGTATTACTTGAGCTCGGCGTTGACCTTGCTGAGTAGCGCCTGAATGTCCTGTTTACGGCCGGCATCGGCGGATAGGCGATTAGGGCGCGCCGGTGCTTGCAGGGCTTTTTCCAATGCCACTTTGGCTTCGGCATAGCGCTTGGCACGGGCCAGATAGTCGGCATAGAAGTAGTTGGGGTCGATGCCATCCGGATTGATGGCCAGGGCCTGCTTGAGCATGGCTTCGGCTTTTTCATCATCGCCAAAGCCGATTGGCCAGCCGGGCACTTGGTAATACAGGCTGCCGAGGCTGGTGTAGGCCGAGCCGGACAGCGCTTTGGGGTCCAGGGCCAGGCCTTGTTCCAGGCTGGCTTTAGCGTCCTTGACCAAGCCGAGTGCGCCCAGGCCACCTTTGGCGCCCGCGTAGGTGCTGAGGATTATGCCGTTCCAGATATGCAGCTCAGCGGCGTCTGGCTCGGCGCTGACGGCTTTTTGCGCTTGTTCGCTGAGGCTGGCAAAGGCTTTTTCGCGCTGCTCTTTAGGCACCTGATAATTGATCTCGGCCCAGCGGTCTTGCAGGCTTTGCAGTTGCGTCTGGCCTTGTTCGCTTAACGCGAAGGCGGGCAGGCTGGCGAAGCAGAGCAGGGCGCAGGCGGCGTTACGGATAGGGTTCATACAGGCTCCTTAGGGTTTGCTGCGTGCAAAACGCTGAATAATCGGTAGTTGCTTGCGCAGGGCCTGGTCGACCACACGCGGCAGCAAGCTGTTGAGGCGTACGAAGAGTTTTTCCGGCCAGCCGAGGTAGCGCTCCTCCTCCTCGCGGCGGATGGCGGCCAGCAGTTGCAGGGCTACGCTGTGCGGGTCATCCATGGCGACATTGAGTTCGTCATTCATGGCCACCACGTTGGCGGCGTTCATGCTGGTTTGCGTCGCGCGCGGGGCGAAGTAGAGAACCTTCACTTGAGTGTCCGCCAGTTCACGGCGCAGCGCCTCTGAGAAACCGCGCAGGGCGAACTTGCTGGCGCAATACGCGCTAAAGCCGGGGTAACCGATGGAGCCAAATGTCGAACCGAGATTGACCACCAGCGCGCGGCCTTGCTGGCGCAGCATGGGCAGCAGGCGGTGGGTCAGTTGCAGCGTGGCGGTGACATTGAGGCCGATCAGATCAGCGATGGCCGTTTCATCATGCTGCTCGAGCAAACCGAAGTGATTGACCCCGGCGGCGTTGATCAGCGTATTGATGCCGCCGAAGCGCTGCGCGGCAGCAACCACGGCTTCACGGCCACTGCGCTCGCGGATGTCGGCCTGTACCACCTGAACTTTGCCGCTTTGCGTCTGCGCCAGCGCCTGCAACGCCTCTGGCTGACGGCCGACCAGCAGTAACTGTGCCCCTTCGGCCAGTAAGGCACTGACCAACGCCTGGCCGATACCGCCGCTGGCACCGGTAATCACGGCGCGGCATTCAGAAAGTTTCATCGAAGCTCCTATGCGCTCAGTGGCAGGCTGCGGAATATGTCGCCATACAGGCGATAGACGACTTTGGCGGTGTGTACCACCGCAGCCTTGTCATCATCATTGTCCAACTGGTTCATCAGTTTTTTGAAGAACTCGATGTGATCCAGGTCGAGGCTGCCGTGGGAACTCAGGTAGCTGAAGGCCTTGTTCGGCAGTTGCAGTTTGTCCTGAATCACGCCGGCCACTTGGGTGGCCAGGGCGATGCTGGTGCCTTCCAGCACATTGACCATGCCGAAGAAACTCACCGGGTTATGCCGGGCGATGCGGTCGTAGACGTAGCTGACCATCAATTCGGTCGACATATGCGGCAGGCCGTTACGTACGGCTTCCTTGTCCGCACCGCAGGCGGCGATGTCATTGAGGACCCATTCCTGGTGACCTTTTTCTTCGTCGATGTACTCGGCGATGGCCTCGCGCAGCCACTCCAGGCGCTCCGGCAGGCGCGAACCGCAGGCCATCAGCAAGGGCACGGTGTGTTTGACGTGGTGATAGGCCTCGGTGAGAAAGGCGATGTAGCTGTTCAGGCTGACGGTGCCGGCCATGGCCTGGGCAATGATCGGAGCGCTGAGCAGGTAGTTGCGTTCAGCACTGGTTTGTTCGAGCAGGGATTCATAGAAGCTCATCAAGCATCTCCATAGCAGGTTTGGTCGGCCATCAATTGTTCGATGGCGCTCTGGTAGTGGGAAAACAGGGCATTACGGCGCAGCCGGCCATTACTGGTCGCCAGCTCGTTGCTGCTGCTGAAAGGGTGTGCGGCGCGTAGCCAGTGGTGCACGCAGGCGTAGTCAGGCAGTGATTGGTTGGCGGCAGCTACGGCTTCGGCCAGTTGGCTGTCGCTGGTCGTCTCGAAGCGCGGCACCAGTACGGCGACGTTGCCGGGCAGGGCTTCGCCGTGCAGCCAGGCTTGGGCAATGGGCAGTTGTTGCACCAACTCGGCCTCGACCCACTCTGGGTTGACGTTGCGGCCAAAGGCGGTGATGAACTGGTGTTTCTTGCGCCCGTGCAGCACCAGAAACGGCCCCTCGAAATGGCCGAGGTCACCGGTGCCCAGCCATTCTTCATCGGTTGCCGGTTCGCCCAGATAACCCAGCAGACGCGGGCCTTTGACTTGCACTTCCTGGTCGGCGCCGAGACGAACCTGCAAGTGTGGCAGTGGCTGGCCGACGGTGCCGATACGGCGATGCTCAGGGGTGTTCAGGCACACCACCGACGCACACTCCGACAGGCCATAGCCCTCGAAGATCGGCAAGCCCAGGGCATCGGCACGTTGCAGCAGTTGGCTGGACACGCGGCCGCCGCCGACGGCAATAAAGCGCAGTGAGTCCGGTACGGGCAGGCCGCGTTCGGCGGCGCTGACCAGCGCCAATAGCAGCTGCGGTAGCAGGATCAGGCTGTTGGGTTGCGCCTGACCCAGCGCCGTCAGAAAGCGCGGCAGGTCAAATTGGCTGGCGCCCAGCAGGCCGACTTGCGCCATAGGCATCAACTCGATTTGCGCGCCGGCCAGCAGGGGGGCGTAAATACCGGCGATATTCTCCAGCAGTGTGGCCAGCGGCAGTACGCACAGGTGGCGTTCTACCTGACAGCTGGCACTGGCCTGCACCAGGCTGTGGGCCACGGCCAGTTGTGTCGCCACATCCAGGCACACGCCCTTGGGCTGACCGGTGGTACCAGAGGTGTAAGTAATCTTGCAGGTGCCGACGGGTAATTCGCTGACCACAGCGCGCGGCCGTTGCAGCACACCGGCTGCGCTCGCTGTTGCACTCGCTGCTGCGCTCGCACTGAAACCCAGCGCGCTGTACAGCGTATTTTCCGGGCCGATCAGGCAGTCGATGCTGGCACTGTCGAGTACATGCACCTGCTGATTGGTGGAGAAGAAGCCCGGTACGGGCACGCAGACCAGCCCGGCATGCAGGGTGGCCAAGTCCCAGAGTACCCAGTCAATGCCGTTATCCAGAGCCAGGGCAATGCGTCGGGCGCCTAGCTGTTGCAGGTGTTGGCTACGGACTTCGATCTCGGCCAATAACTGGGCATAACTCAGGCTTCGGCTGCCTTCACGCAAGGCGATGGCGTCACCGAGGGCGGCCAGGTGGTCGAAAAGCGCTTTAGCGGCAGGCCACATTGGGCATGTCCTCCAGGGCATAAAAGGCTTGGTGGGCCAGGCGTGGGTATGCGCCCAGCTGCAACAGGCGCTGGTGCCCGGCATAGATGTCACCGGCCATCACTTGCGGCTGGTTGTCGTAATAGGTGCCCCAGTCGGCCTGTTCATCGCCCAGGCAGTCAGGGTTGGCTGGGCCCAGCGCTACGGGTGTTAGTCCCAAGCGTTGGAAGCTGTTGAGCAGGGCCAGGGTGCCGGTGAAGGTCACCCAGCGGTAACCCAGCGCCACCAGCAGGTCGGTCAGCGCCACAATTAACAGACGGGCGGCGCCGGGGCTGCCTGCAGCCAGGTTGCCGACTTCCACCAGTTGCGTGCGCTGCGGTGCATTGGCCACTTTCTTGGTGGCAATCACCTGCTCTGCCGGTTGCTGCAGATAGCGCTCAAGGAACAGCGGGCCCGCGCCGGCGCTGCGCAACCCCACCGCCCCGAGCAGTTGACCGCTGCTGTCTTCCAGGCTCAATAGGCACGGCATGAAGTGGCGGATACGCGCCTGATGCTGAACCGCGAAGCGCTCGCCGATAAAGGCTTCAATGCCTGCCCGGCGTGGGCTTGCGCTGTTGGCCAGGTAGAGGCTGAGCGGTTGCTCACGGCCGATCTGTGCAAGTGCAGTATCTTGATACACCCAAGGCAGCTCCATGGAAGGAACCTCATCTGAGAACTTGGGTGTGAGTTTCTGCTCGCAGTCTTAACGCTAAATTAAGGCGGTAAATATTCTGCGCAGACGGCAACGGGCATTTCATTGCTTGCACTGCAACCACTCCAGCCCATAGCCTGCAAAGCCCTACTTGCCGTATGACGGCAGGTTTGATTTGCCCTGACCTTAGAGGGTGGTTACAAACGTAGCGAGCGAAGGCCAGGCAAGGCGAAATCAGCCGAAAAAGCGCAGTGTACGAGTTGTACATGAGCATTTTGAGGCTGATTTCAACGCAGCATGGCCGAGCGCAGTAGTTTGTAGACACCCTCTTACAACGCCAAACGCTCGGAGATAGTTATGCCCCCTATGGATACTGAGCAACAACTGGCGGCCCGTCTGGCCATCCTGGAAAACCCTGAAGCGCAGGACTGCACGGTATACCGCGCGGATGATCAGGACCCGGAAGCCGAGGAAGTGGATCTGGGTGATGCCAAGGTGCTGTTCTGCGGCCCGTTTGAGGCGCCTGCTGACTGGGATGCGGCAGAACGTGAAGATTATTTCGGCGACAGCGCGCCTGAGCTGTTCGTCAATGCGCGCATTGAGTGCGAGGCCAAGCCAGGCTCCAAGAGCCATTTCACTGTGGATATCGGTGATTACGTGGCGGCCCAGCCCGGCCTTGGCGAAGTGGTGATGTTTTACGTGCACGACTACCTGGAAGATGACAGCGGTTGCACCTATGTGCTGCTGCGTGATGAGGAAGTGCTGGAGTAACGCCACCTAAGCGCTGAGCTGCTTCAGGTGGCTCAGCGTTTTTCTTTCGCCGCCGTCTGTCCAGGATTTGCCCTGTAGTACCGGGTTATTACCCACGCCGGGCTGATCAGGACAACACTCTGTGCTTCTCAATCAATAAAGGGAGCAAGCACATGGCCGCGAAAAAGATTCTCATGCTGGTCGGCGACTACGTCGAAGACTACGAAGTGATGGTGACGTTTCAGGCGCTGCTGATGGTCGGTCATCAGGTGCATGCTGTGTGCCCAGACAAGACCGCCGGGCAGAGCGTACGCACCGCCATCCACGATTTTGAAGGCGAGCAGACTTACAGCGAAAAGCCGGGGCATAACTTTGCCCTGAATTTCGACTTTGCCCAGGTCAAGGCCGACGCCTACGACGCCCTGGTAATTCCAGGTGGCCGTGCGCCGGAGTACTTGCGTTTGAATGAGCAAGTGCTGGCGTTGGTGCAGGCGTTCGATAAGGCCGGTAAGCCAATTGCTGCGGTTTGCCACGGTGCGCAGTTGCTGGCCGCCGCCGGTGTATTGAAAGGTCGCGAATGCAGTGCCTATCCGGCCTGTGCGCCAGAGGTGAAACTGGCGGGGGGGCAATATATCGATATCGCCGTGGACCAGGCCCATGTACAGGGCAACCTGGTCACCGCTCCGGCTTGGCCGGCGCACCCAAACTGGTTAGCTGCGTTCCTGAACGTGCTGGGTACCCAGATCACGCTATAAACGCTAAGCCATATCTGGGGCCTGCGTGGCCCCAGCATCCAACGAGGGAAACTGATATGTGCGAGCTTTACGTTAAAGCCGATCCGATTCTCTACGAGTCTCGCGCCCGTTCGCTGCGCATCCGTGGCGTAGTCACCACCCTGCGTCTGGAAAACCAGTTCTGGGACATCCTGCGCGAGATCGCCGAAGTCGATGGCATGACCACCAATCAGCTGATTACCAAGCTGTATGACGAGGTTATGGACTACCGCGGCGAAGTGGTGAATTTCGCCTCGTTCCTGCGCGTTAGCTGCACCCGTTACCTCAGTCAGCGGCGTGTGCCGGCCGAGTTGAGTGTGGTGCGCTCGATCAGTCAGTAGCGGATTTACTGCGCTGGGGTGATTGCCACGCGCAGCTCTGGATGGCCCAGTGGGTGGCTCAGTGCATCGAAGAAGCGCAATTCCACGTCTTGCTCGGCGAACAGATTGGCGTAGTGCTGTTTCTGTTGCTGGATAAACATTGGGTTGTGCGGGTAGATCGATATAGCCAGGGTTTTCAGCCCCGCTTGCAGCAGGGCCTGAACCAGGTGTTGATCCTGCGCTGCCAGGTTATGGCCGAAGATGCACAGCGTTTCTTTGGGCTGCGATAGCTGGCTGTAGCAGAACGACAGATAGTCGGAACTGCGAATGGCTTTGAGCTTGTCGGCGCTGCTGCCTTCGTTGACGAACAGCGGGATATCACCCAACTGGTTGATGGCGAAACTGGCCAGCAGGGTGCTCTCTGACGAGTTCAGCATGCGTGTGCTGCCATCAATATTCTTTACCAGGTGCATGCCGCCGTGCAGGTAGAGCATGCGTGTGGCGCTGCTCTGGCGGGCATTGTTGCCGAGGTCAAAGGTCGAGTCAGGACCACGGAACATCTCTTCAAACGCATCCTGGCTCTGCATCACCGCCCAGTAGTTGAGTAGGTCGTAATTGCCGGAATACACCGTCTGGTACTGGCTGAGGGCGCTGTTGATCCGCGTCAGGCTGGATGCCTGCATTTGGCTCCAAGGAATGTGCACCGAGCGTACGGCGTGGATCAGCGCTTCCTTGATGGCGAAGTAGCGGTGGCGCGGCGACGACGAGTTGATGGTCAAGGCGGCATTGACCCGGATGCTGTTTTTCAGCGCGCTGAGCACCTGCTCGAAGTTGCTGGTATCCAGCGCGCGGAACACGCTCAGCTCGGTTGGGCTGAGCGGGCGGTTACGGGTGGTCTGGGCTTCGTCAAACAGCGAAAAGTAGGCGAACTTGCGCCATACCGCGAGACTCGCGCCGTTGCCAATCAACAACTCGGGGCAGCCGATGCTGCTGTTCAGGGTGCTCCAGTCTTCCAGTTCGCCAGTAAATGCCGGGATTTGCATAATCGCTACTTGTCGCCTTGGATCGTGTCAGGGCGCGACTTTAACATGGGGCGCGACAACTGCCGGCTTAGCCGATGCTGCCCATTGCACCGCAAGGATGCTACCCAACACCGCAATCAACCCCAGCAGTGCCACGCCGGTGATGCTCTGCCCCAATAATGCCCAGCCCAGCAGCACCGCCACCAGCGGGCTGAGCAAGCCCAGAGAAGACACCGCCACCGGGGCAAGCCGAACAATACCGCGAAACCACAGCACATAGGCCAACAGCGCGCCGAACAGCGACAGGTAGGTATAACCCAGCCACTGCAACGGGCTGAGTTGCGGCAGCGGTGGGTCGATCAGCCAGGCCACCGGCAGCAGGAACAGGCCGCCAATCAACAGCTGCCAGCCGGTAAACGCCAGCAGCGGCACAGTCGGCCGCCAGCGTCGCGTCAGGTAAGTGCCGCTGGCCATGCAGGCGGTGCCGACAAAGGCGGCGGCAATCCCTATCGCATCCCAACTGGCGCCGGGCGCCAGCAGCAGGGTAGCCATTCCGGCGATACCCACGACGCTGGCGGCGACCGCCACAGACGCCGGCCGCTGACGATCCATCGACCACACCAAACCCATCACCAGCAGCGGTTGAATCGCCCCGACCACCGCCGCCAAGCCGCCCGGCAAGCGGTACGCGGCGACAAACAGTAGCGCCTGGAAGAAACCAATATTCAGCGCGGCTAGAACCAGCAAGCGCGGCCACTCGCTACGCTTAGGCAGGTAGCGGCTGTACAGCACCAGGAGCAACCCGGCGGGTAGGGCGCGTAACAGTGCGGCAGTAAAGGGCCGATCCGGTGGCAGAATTTCAGTGGTCACAATATAGGTCGAGCCCCAAATGGCCGGCGCCATGGCGGTGATCAACACATCCAGCCAGGTGCTACGTGATGGTGAGCTGTCCATGCATTTGTCTCGCATTCAAGATAAAATACGAGGCTAATGTCGACTTGTCTTGAGTTCAAGATAAATTTCAGGGGTAAGCCAATGGCAGTTCAGCGACAGATGGATGCAGTCGATGCAATTCTTCAGCAGTGGCACCGTGAACGGCCCGATCTGGATGTCAGCCCAATGGGGGTGATCGGCCGGCTTGGGCGCTGCTCGGCGTTACTGCGACGTGAGCTGGATAAGGTGTTCAATACATTCGGTATGACCGCCTGGGAGTTTGATGTGCTTGCCACCTTGCGGCGTGCTGGCGAGCCCTTCTGCCTGGCTCCGACTACCCTGTTCTCAACCCTGATGATTACCTCGGGCACCATGACCCGACAGTTGCAGCAGCTCGAGGCATCAGGTTGGATCAGCCGTTTGGCCAATCCCAGCGATGCGCGCAGCATGCTGGTGCAGTTAACGCCGGTGGGGCTGGAGCTGATTGATCGCGCGGTAACCGCGCATGTGCACAACGAGGCGAGGATTCTGGCCCCGATTGCTGCAGCGGAGTTGGCGCAACTGGATGCGCGGCTATCTGAGTTGTTGGCGGTACTCGAACCAGCAGCTGAGTGATTTTCCTGCAAGCCCGGCCGCAAGTAGGCTTGGCGACTATGACGAGGTGAGTGATGAGCAACGAATTGGTGATCGAAGATATTCAGCTGGGCGACGGCAAGGAGGTGGTCAAGGGGGCATTGATTACCACCCACTACAACGGTTTTCTCGAAGATGGCAGCACGTTCGATTCCTCCTATGCTCGCGGTAAGCCTTTTCAATGCGTGATCGGCACTGGCCGGGTAATCAAGGGCTGGGACATTGGCATGATGGGCATGAAAGTCGGCGGCAAACGCAAGCTGTTCGTACCCTCGCACCTAGGCTATGGCGAGCGAGAGTTCGGTGCGCATATCAAACCGCACTCCAACCTGATCTTCGAGATTGAGTTGTTGGAAGTGCTGACACGGGATGATTAAGAGGCGAGCCTCGGTCCCCATGCCGTGGCCCGCCTCTCGTTCAGTCGCAGGTGTATAGGGTGGGTTGAGCGACCGTAGCGTTGCTAAGGACGTTTGCCTGCGCTGTGCTAGTCAGCGAATCAAGTGAGCTTCTTCTGAAAGAAGAAACGCTGATGTTCAGGGGGAAAGTTGTCGAGTTGGCCGAACGCGCTGAAGCCATGCTTTTCATAGAAAGCCGGCGCCTGGAAGTCGAAGGTGTCGAGCCAGATGCCAACACAGTCTTTTGCCCGTGCCAGGTCTTCAGCCATGTTCATCAGGCGGGTTCCTATGCCCTGGCCTCTTGTGTGCTCGGGTATGGCGAGCAGCTCAATAAATAACCAGCGGTAAAATATTTCTCCATACAGCCCGCCAATCACCTCATCGGTATGTTCATCGCGTACCAGCAGCGCGATGGTTTCTGGCTTTGGATCACCGGCCTGTGACCTGTTGTGTTCCCGCAGCGGTTTGAGAATAGCGCTGCGGTGCGCTTCTCCCGGGTTCAGCATGACGTCGATACGATTGCTCATTTAGCGGCCTAGTAGGTGATTCTCTGGGCGCAAATATGGCGGCATCCGAGCGATTAAATCCACTGATCATTGCGCTTACGTCGTACCCGCAGCATGGTCGGCAGAATCAGCCCTGCAAGCAGTCCGCCACCGGCGATGCCGCCGCCGTAGGCCATATAGCGCATCAGCACGTGCTGGTTTTCTTCGCCCAATTGCGCTTGCAGCTCGCGTAGCTCGGAGTTGGCCCGGCTTAACTCTATGTCCAGGGTTGAGCGGGCGGTTTGCAGTTCGTCGATCAGGGTTTTGCGTGAGTCGAGGGTTTCCTGCATGCCTTGTACACGGGCTTTCCAGGTGTCGTTGATGCCGTCTAGCTCGGCGCTCAGTTCGGTCACTTTCTGTTCCAGCTGCGGCAGGCGCTCGGCCTGGCCGGGGACGTCCTGCAGGTCGCGGCTGGCAATCCATACCGCGCTGCCGCTTTCACCACGCACCTGGCTGTAATCGCCAGAGGTCTGCAGCAGGGTGACTTTCTGCCCGGAGACCAGTGTGCCGACGATGCGGTAGCCGTCGGTCGGACCGCTGCGTACATAGGTATTCAGGCTGTCGCTGACCCAGCGGTTGTTGCTGGAGTTTTCTTCGGCTTGGGCGCTGGCGCTTGCCAGCAGGCAGGCTGCGAAGGCCAGGTTGTGCAGTGGGGTAAACGTGGCGGTGCGATGGCGGAATAGGGACATGGGGCAATCTTCACATGGCGATTAAACGAAACCCTCAGGCGGGTGCGATAAATGCCGGCCAGGCGCATTGCCGTGAGCAGTTAGGCGGTCGGGATGGTGCAGCGCTATGCAGCTGCTCACTGGGCAAATGGCCATGCAATCCACCCGGCGGGCCGACAGCACACAGACATCCGCCGGGCGTGGGGAGTTCACTCGCGGCGGGCTGACGATGCCAAGTCGGCCACACTAGCGTCTGCTTGTTGTCGCTTATAAAAGGATCAGGCCCCAGGTCAGACCGATCAGCAGCAGGGCAATAAACTGCGCCGCGCTGCCCATGTCCTTGGCTTGCTTGGACAGTGGATGGAGGCTCAGGGAGATGCGGTCTACGGTGGCTTCGATGGCGGAGTTGAGCAGCTCGACGATCAGTGATAGCAGCGGCACAAGCATGAGTAGCACGCGCTCACTGCGTGTGACGTCTACCAGGCATGCCAGCGGAAGCAGCACGACATTGAGCAGCAGCAGCTGGCGGAACGCCGCCTCGCCGCGATAGGCCGCCTGTAAGCCCATAAGTGAATAGCCGCCTGCGTCGAGAATGCGCCGTAGCCCGGTGCGGCCTTTGAGCGAGAGGGCGTCATGGGTCTCTGCAGTGGGTTTGCCGCTCATGTGGGCAGCTCCAGTTTCTGCAGTTGTGTACGGCGCAACGGGGAACCCATAGGGTACAGGCGATTAGGAGTAGGCAGTGCAAGCATGGCTGAGCGTCCGGTTAGGGGGAACGCTCGCCACATTAGGTGTCAGGGCATCAACAGGCTGTTAAAGGGATGTGAAAATTTCGTTAGCCGGTAGGTTGAATCTGACTCTGAAGCAAGTGCCTCCCTCTGCACGGCTGTGTACAGATATTGCCCAACCTTGCTTGGCGCAGATGCGTTTTACCAGTGACAGCCCAAGCCCGAGCCCTTCGCCGCGTGCCTGCGGACCGCGCACGAAGGGTTGGAAAATCTGCTCGTGCTGCTCTTGGGGAATACCCGTGCCACTGTCCTCCACACGAAAGCCGCCTTCTTCCAGCACCAGGCGAACCAATCCGTGTTCGGTGTAATGCAAGGCGTTGCGCAGCAAGTTAGCCATGACCGTGCCGAGGAATGTGGCGTTGTAGAGGCCACTATCGTTGCCTTCTTGCGCATGCTGGAAGGTCAAGCCCTTGTCGTTGAACATCGGCTCCCAGCGCTCTGTCTGTGCGGCAGCGATACTGGCGAGGCTGCTGTCTGCAACAAAAGCGGTCTCATTGGCCTTGCTCCGGGCCAGTTGCAAGAAGGTTTGCACCAGCTCGCGCATCTCCTCACTGGCCCTGGCAATGCGCTCAATCTGCTGGCGTTCACGGGGTGATAGGGTGGCTTCTTTGAGTAGCTCGCAGGAGGTGGCAATGACCATCAAGGGCGTGCGCAACTCATGGCTGACATCGCTGGTAAACAGGCGCTCACGCTCCAGCGACTGCCGTACCTGCCCCAGGGTGCTGTCGAAGGCGGCGGCCAGTTGGCCTACTTCGTCATCGGGGTAGTCCGGTGCCAGAGGAGGGGCGAGGGTGTGCAGCTGGTCGCGGTGGCGAACCTGTTGCGCCAGACGACTGACCGGTGCCATGACCCTGCGCGCCATGACCAGACCTAAGGCCCAGGCGCCGACGACGGTCAACAGAAAACCGGCGAGTACGACGTTGAACAGGGCTTGCTCGCGGGCCTCGAACTCGTGCTGCTCTTGCACCAGTTGGTAGGTGTTGCCGTTGATTTCCTGCACATAGACGTAGAAGGCTGTCTCCTCGTTAAACACCTCATTGAAGCCCTCCGGCAGCCCGGCGTACTGCTCGGGGATGGGATAGTCGGGGAGGTTAGAGGCAAAAAAGCGAGTGGAGGCATCCAGCCGAGGGTGGTTGCCCTGTTTGAGGTCTTCGTGCAGCACCGTATCCAGCTCGCGGCTGAGCTCCTCGGATACCAGGTGTTCTTCAAGGACATGCACCACCGCCACGATACTCAGCGAAAACAGGCCGCTGACCAGCGTCGTCATCAGGACAAAGGCGATCAGAATGCGCCTGGCGAACGGTTGCTTAGACGCCATTGGCATGCTCCGCCAGGCGATAGCCGACGCCATGCAAGGTATGCAGCAGCGGTGTCGCGAAGGGTTTAT
This sequence comes from Gammaproteobacteria bacterium, assembly GCA_018827205.1. Lineage (GTDB taxonomy): Bacteria > Pseudomonadota > Gammaproteobacteria > Pseudomonadales > Pseudomonadaceae > Aquipseudomonas. Next base: position 18,836 of record JAHJXZ010000276.1, read on the forward strand.
CCAGCACCTGGCGTAGTTGATGGATGTGGCTGCGCAAGCTGTCGCTGTCTGGGCTGTCGTCCCCCCAGAGCGCTTCTTCCAGCGCTTCACGGCGGATCACCGCCGGGCTCTTCTGCATCAGTACGGCCAATAATTTGAGGCCGATGGGGTTGAGCTTGAGTGGTTGCCCAGCACGGCTGACATGCAGCGTATCGAGGTCATAAACCAGGTCGGCGACTTTCAGCTGGCGTTTGCGGCTGCCCTGGCTGCGCCGCAGGATCGCCTCAATACGCGCCACTAGTTCGGACAACGCGAAGGGTTTGATCAGGTAGTCGTCAGCGCCGGCGTTGAGGCCTTGCAGGCGATCATCCAGTGCATCACGGGCCGTCAGCATAAGAATGGGCACCTCATTGTGGCCATCCTCACGCAGGCGCTTGCACACCTGATAGCCGTCAATACCGGGCAGCATGATGTCCAGCACGATCAGGTCATAGTGGCCACTGCTGGCCAGGTGCAAGCCACTCAAACCATCCTGTGCGCAATCAACGCTAAAGCCTTTGAGCTGCAGGTAGTCGAGTATGTTGGCCAGAATATCGCGGTTGTCTTCGATCACCAGAATACGCATGAGCGGGTGTTCCTTTAGCGTTGACGTTTTTTTCACATTGCTTTGACAAGCGCCTCACAGGTGCAGTTGCACACTGCGGCACGTTCATCCAAGCAGGATCATACGATGCCTCAGCTTCACTTCGCGCAACTTCGTTACCTGTCGATCATCGTGGCGGCATGGTTGGTGGTGTTTTTCCTGACCCGCAGTGCATTGCTGGCCACCCACCTGAGCGACGCCAATGTCAGTGTGATGCAGGTGTTCAGCCTGTATGGGGTTGGCGTGGTGTATGACGTGAGCTTCCTGCTTTACGCCAGTCTGCCGCTTGCCGTGTACCTACTGTTGTGTCCGCGACGCCTGTGGCAACAGCACTGGCATAAGCAGCTGTTGCTTGGCGTGGTCGGGGTCAGCCTTTTTGTCATGCTGTTTACGGCGGTGGCGGAATGGCTGTTCTGGGATGAGTTCGGCGTGCGCTTCAACTTTATCGCCGTGGACTACTTGGTGTACTCCGAGGAGGTGATCAACAACATCCTCGAGTCCTACCCGATCTACCCGCTGCTGGCGTTGTTGGCGATCGTGGCCATCGTTACGACTGTGCTGTTGCGTAAGACGGTGCTGGCTGCGCTGGATGCCCCGCGTCTAAGGGCTGCGCCGGCCCTGTTTAGCGTGGTGGGCATACTGCTATCGGCAGCGTTGAGTAGCGCACTGATTGGCCAGGACGCGCCGCGGGGAACGGATGGCAACGCTTACCAGCGTGAGCTAGCCAGCAATGGTCCATTCCAGTTCTTTGCCGCGTTTCGTAACAATGAGCTGGATTACCCGCAGTTTTACACCACCCTGGCGGATCCCGAGGTGGCCCGTTTGCTGCGCAGTGAAATCAGTGAGCCCAACGCGCGGTTTATCGGCAGTGATCCGCAGGATATCCGCCGGGTGATCGATAACCCTGGGCAGCCCAAGCGCCTGAACGTTGTCCTGGTGACCATCGAAAGCCTGAGTGCCAAGTACCTGGGCAGCTTTGGCGATACACGTGGACTGACACCCAACCTGGACCAACTGCGTAAACAGAGCCTGAGCTTCAGTAACTTCTACGCCACGGGCACCCGAACTGATCGGGGTTTAGAGGCCATTAGCCTGTCCATGCCACCTACGCCTGGGCGCTCCATCGTCAAGCGTGTCGGCCGTGAGTCTGGCTTCGGCAGCTTGGGTCAACAGTTCAGAGCGCAAGGTTATGACAGTGTGTTTCTCTACGGTGGGCGTGGCTATTTCGACAATATGAATGCCTTCTTCGGCGGCAATGGTTATCGCATCGTTGACCAGAGCAGCGTGGCTGAAGCGGATATGATGTTCCAGAACGCTTGGGGTATGTCTGATGAGGACATCTACACGCAAACGCTGAAGGTGGCCGACGCTGATCATGCCGCCGGAAAGCCATTCTTTTTGCAGCTGATGACCACTTCCAATCACCGGCCGTATACCTACCCTGACGGTCGTGTCGACATCCCATCCGGTGATGGTCGCGAAGGTGCGGTGAAGTACACCGACTATGCCATCGGCCAATTCCTTGCCCAGGCGCGGGATAAACCCTGGTTCAAGCAAACAGTGTTTATTTTTGTCGCAGACCACACGGCGGGCAGTGCCGGCAAAGAAGACCTGCCCGTGGCTAATTACCACATCCCGTTGTTCATCTATGCGCCGGCGCACGTTCAGCCTCGTGAATTCAGCGATGTAGCCAGCCAGATCGACCTGGCACCCACGCTGCTGGGCTTGTTGAACATGGACTATGTATCGACCTTCTTCGGCCGCAATGTACTGCGCAATGACCGCGCCCCGGGCCGTGCGCTATTGGGTAACTATCAGCATCTTGGGCTGTTCGACGGTTCCAGCCTGGCAATCCTGAGCCCGCGCAAGAACATGCGCCGCCATGATGATGCGCTAGGCCTGAGCCATGAGGTGGTTGTGGATGCCACCGATGCTCTGCAGCGCCGCAACATTGCCTATTACCAGGGGGCCAGCCACGCCTTCCAGAAACACCTCATTGCCTGGCAGCCGACCCTGTTGCCTGACGAGCAACTGAGCAAGCGTTAACCCTAAATCGTTCAGGCACTGCCGCGCAGTGCCTTGGCTGGAGCACCGTTATGCGGGCCAATCGGTCTAGTGAGTTCTCACGTTATTTTGATTTCCGGCTGGGCCTGGGTATTCCTGTGGCGCTGATGGCGCTATTGCTGTTGCTTGACCCCAGCGGTCTGGATTTCGCCATCGAACATTTGTTCTACCAGCCGGGTCAGGGCTTTATTGGCAAACACAGCTTTTGGTTGGAGGACATCCTGCACGACCGGGCCAAGCAGCTGGTTATCGTGTTTGCTGTGCTGGCCATTATTGGCTTTGCCATCAGCCTGTTACCCACCCGTTTCAGGGTGTGGCGCCGGTCGCTGGGGTTTCTGGTGCTAGCGCTGGGGATCTCGACCAGTGTGGTCACGCCCTTGAAAGCACTCACCGCCGTGCATTGCCCCTGGAGCCTGAGTGAGTTTGGCGGCACTGAGACCTTTACCCCACTGCTGAGCGCGCGCGCGGCAACGGAAAGTCCAGGCCGTTGCTGGCCGGGTGGCCATGCTTCCTCGGGGTTTTCCTTGCTGGCGTTATTTTTCCTCCTGCGTGATAAGCGCCCACGTAGTGCGCGTGTTGCGTTGGTATTCGCACTGGGGCTGGGTGCGGTTTTTTCGGTGGGAAGGATGATGCAGGGCGCGCATTTCCTGTCGCACAACCTGTGGACGTTGCTCTTCGACTGGACGATTTGCCTGCTTTGTTATCGCTGGGTGCTCTATCGCGCGCCGCTGCCTCAGCACGCCGAACAACCTGTACTTAAACCGCTGGAGGGTTAGGTAATGGCTAACGTTTTTAACAGCTCGCGTTTTGGTTTTACTGCACAGCTATTTACAGTTGTTCTGCTGAAGCGGTTTTACACCATTGCATGTAGCGTAAAGGCTGTGTCGAACGTTCAGCTGTGCCCGACTCTTCAGGGCGGTTGAGGCAACCGTGCAGATGAAGACGCCGCCTATCGCCTGGTTAAGAGTACTTGTGCTTGCCGGGTTTGCGCTGCTGGTTTGCGGCTGCCAGAGCACGCGCGAGCTGATGCAGGCCGAAGGTTACCCGCCAGCCTTTGTTGATGGCTTTGAGGCGGGCTGCAGCAGTGGCCGGCAAGCAGCAGGCGCTCTCGATGCTTTCCGCAAGGATGTGCCGCGCTACCTGGCAGCGCCGCTGTATGCCCAAGGCTGGGATGATGGTTTCCGCCAATGTCAGGCCACTCAGCAAAGCGCCATTGAGCGCGAATGGCATGACGACGATTGGCGTGACCGCGAGTGGCGCACACACGTTGATCAGTCCATGGCGCAGGCATTGCGGCATCGCTAAGGTCGCTAAAACAATAAACCCGGCACGTGGCCGGGTTTGTTGGGGTTGCAGCAGGTTTTACTTGATCTCGACCGCGAGGCTGTCGTGGATCTTCTTGTTCCAGATCGCTGGGCCGGTGATATGCACCGACTCGCCCTTGGTGTCGACTGCCACAGTGACTGGCATGTCTTTCACGTCGAACTCGTAGATGGCTTCCATACCCAGTTCGGCGAAGGCCACCACGCGCGACTTCTTGATCGCCTGGGCGACCAGATAAGCAGCGCCGCCAACGGCCATCAGGTACACGGCCTTGTTGTCCTTGATCGCTTCGATGGCAATCGGGCCGCGCTCGGATTTACCGATCATGCCGAGCAGACCGGTGCTTTCGAGGATCTGCCGGGTGAACTTGTCCATCCGCGTGGCGGTGGTCGGGCCGGCTGGGCCTACCACTTCCTCACGCACCGGATCGACCGGGCCGACGTAATAGATAAAGCGGCCTTTCAGATCGACCGGCAACTCTTCACCCTTGTTCAGCATGTCGACCATGCGCTTGTGCGCGGCGTCGCGGCCGGTGAGCATTTTGCCGTTGAGCAGTACGGTCTCGCCCGGCTTCCAGCTCTGCACGTCTTCTGGGGTCAGGGTATCGAGGTCGACGCGGCGCGCGCTCGGGCCGGCTTCCCAGACTATTTCCGGATAGGCTGACAGGTCCGGCGCTTCCAGTTCGGCCGGGCCAGTGCCATCGAGGACGAAGTGGGCGTGACGGGTGGCGGCGCAGTTGGGGATCATGCACACCGGCAAGGATGCGGCGTGGGTCGGGTAATCCATGATCTTCACGTCGAGCACGGTGGTCAGGCCGCCCAGGCCCTGGGCGCCGATGCCCAGCTGGTTGACCTTGTCGAACAGCTCCAGACGCATCTCTTCGATCTTGTTCTGCGGGCCGCGGGCTTTCAGCTCATGGATGTCGATGTGCTCCATCAGCACTTCCTTGGCCATTACCGCGGCTTTCTCGGCGGTGCCGCCGATGCCGATGCCGAGCATGCCTGGCGGGCACCAGCCGGCGCCCATTTCCGGGACGGTTTTCAGCACCCAGTCAACGATCGAGTCGGACGGGTTGAGCATGGCCATCTTCGATTTGTTCTCGGAGCCGCCGCCTTTGGCTGCGACGTCGACTTCCACCTTGTCGCCGGGGACGATGGAGTAGTGGATCACGGCCGGGGTGTTGTCCTTGGTGTTCTTCCGCGCGCCAGCTGGGTCGGCAAGGATCGAAGCACGCAGGACGTTCTCCGGCAGGTTGTAAGCGCGGCGCACGCCTTCGTTGATCATGTCGTCGACGCTCATGGTGGCGCCGGTCCAGCGCACGTCCATGCCGACGCGGATAAATACGGTGACGATGCCGGTGTCCTGGCAGATCGGCCGATGACCGGTGGCGCACATGCGCGAGTTGATCAGGATCTGCGCCATGGAGTCGCGCGCGGCGGGGGACTCTTCGCGCAGGTAGGCCTCATGCATGGCCTGGATAAAATCCACGGGGTGGTAATAGGAGATGAACTGCAGGGCGTCGGCGACGCTCTGGATCAGGTCGTCTTGCTTGATCACGGTCATGCTTGGCGCTCCTTTTTGTAAAGGTAGGAGTAGGGCAGGAACTTCGAACAGCGCAGGGTCACGGCCCAGCGCAGGGCTATCAAGGTCAAAGGACAAGGCCAAAGCACAAGATAAAAAGGCGGTAGTATACCGCGCACGCCGTCAGGCGGACACCTGTACGGCCCCAGACCATGGTCGCTGGTCGGCCATTTGAACCGACGAATGAACCCTGGGCTGACCCTAGGCATTCTGTGGTCACAGGGGTACAGTGGCGGCTAGATGCCAGCATGGGACGGAGCCCATAAACCCATGAGCCTAAGTAGCCAGCGGGTAACCCAGCGATCTCTGCAAAGCCTGCTGCTGAAGCGTTTCGGCATGGCAGTGGCGACCTATGCAATGACTGGGCTGCTGTGCTGGGCTGCTGTATTCGCTGGGCTGTTTCATGCCTCGCCTCTTACTGCGCTGACCATCACTGCCTTAGCCGCCGCTAGCCAGCTGGTGTTCCTCGTGCTGTTTCTGTCCCACTTCAACCTGCGATTATCCGACCCCAGCCTGACTGAACCGCAGGTGCTAGTGGCGTTGGCCTGGCTGACGGTGCTGCTGTCACTGTTCAGCGAAGGGCGCGGCAGCATGCTGGTGATTTACCTGCTGATCATGCTATTCGGCGTGTTTCAGTTGCCGCCGCGGGTCTTCGCTCGTTGCGCGCTGTTTGCCTTCTTCGGCTTTGCCGGCCTCAACCTGTATGAAGCCTATACCCTGCAGTTGAATGAGCCGCGTGCGGCCTTTATGCAGGCGTGTGTGCTGGCCGTAGTGCTGGTGTGGCTGTGTCTGTTTGCCAGTTACGCCCAAGCTATGCGTCAGCGAATGCGCCAACGGCGTTTTGCCCTGCAGGCGCATCAGGACACGCTGCGTGGCATGATGCGTCAACTGGAAGACCTGGCCGCTACGGACGAGTTGACCGGCCTTTGTAATCGCCGGCACTTCCTGCGTCTTGCCAGTCGTGAACTGGAAGGGCTGAATCATGGGCGTCAGCATGGTCTGGCGTTGCTCGATCTGGATCATTTCAAGCGGATCAACGATATCCATGGTCACGCTGCCGGGGATCGAGTTCTGCAGACGTTCGCCGCCGTCGCCCGCGCCTGCCTGCGCGATGGTGATGTGGTAGCCCGCTACGGCGGTGAGGAATTTGTGTTGTTGTTACCCAATACCGAAGCCGATCAGTTCACCGCCTGCTGCGAGCGCCTGCGTGAGGCGTTCAGTCGAGCCGAGCCGCTGGGTGTGAAGGTGGCCAGCCTGAGCGTGTCCATCGGCATGACCCTGCTGACCGTGCACGATGATCTCGACGAAGCCCTGCAACGTGCCGATCAGGCGCTGTACCAGGCCAAACGCGACGGCCGTAACCGTTGCGCGGCGACCTGGGAAGATGTGGATGCCTGAGTTACGGGCCGCTGATCGCTGCCTTGATGTCGCCCCCGCCAGTAACCTGCTGGACAGCCTGCTGGCTGCCGGCATCGCCGTGCCCTACAGCTGCCGCGCCGGCAGTTGTCATGCCTGCCTGGTGCGTTGCGTGGACGGCGAGTTGCTCGATGGCAAACCGGAAGCCCTGGACGCTGCGCGGCGTGAGCAGGGCTGGCGCCTGGCCTGCCAGTGTCGGGTAGTCGAGGATGTGCAGGTCGAGGTGTTCGACCCGCTGCGTGATGCGGCTCCAGCCGTTATTCACAGTTGCGACTGGCTCAGCAGCGATGTGCTGCGCCTGCGCCTGACCCCACAGCGGCCGCTACGTTACAGCGCCGGCCAGCACCTGCAACTCTGGACTGAGGACGGAATTGCCCGGCCCTATTCGCTGGCCAGTGTGCCGGGCGATGAACCTTGGCTGGAGTTTCATATCGATTGCCGTCAGGGCGGCGCGTTTGCCAGCGCAGCGCGGGCGTTTCAGCCGGGCGATGGTCTGCGTCTGGGTGAATTGCGCGGTGCAGCCTTGCACTATGACCCGGACTGGCAAGCCCGCCCGCTCTGGCTGATGGCCGCCGGAACCGGCCTGGCGCCGCTGTACGGGGTGCTACGTGAGGCGCTACGCCAGGAGCATCAGGGTGCGATCCGGGTTATTCACCTGGCCTATGATGCGGCCGCACATTACCTTGCTGAGCCCTTGCAGGCGTTGGCGGCCAGTCATCCGCAGCTTCAGGTCGAGCTGCTCACCACGGCCGAGTTGACGGCTGCTTTGGCCGAACTGCGCCTTGTTTCACGGCAAACCATCGCCTTACTCTGCGGCCACCCTGACAGTGTCGAAACCTTTGCGCGCCGCCTGTATCTGGCGGGTTTACCACGCAGCCAGGTTTTCGCTGACGTATTTTTGCCTCACGCGCGCTAGCCGTTTCGGTTCTCAGCTCGCGGGTGGCCTGCCGTGAGGATTTCTGATGAGCGAGCATCTGCTGGTTGAGCGTGAACAAGGGTTGCTGACCCTACGCATGCACCGCCCCGACAAGAAAAATGCCCTGACCCGCGCCATGTACAGCGGCATGGCCGAAGTGCTGGTGCAGGCTGATCAGGATAAAAGCGTGCGCGCCGTGCTGATCACTGGCGGCGAGAGCTGCTTTACCAGCGGCAATGATGTCGCCGACTTTATCCAGGCGCCCCCCACCGGGCTGAACAGCGAAGTGTTCCAGTTTATGCAGGCGCTGTTTGAGTTCAGCAAACCGGTGGTAGCTGCAGTCAACGGCTCGGCGGTGGGTATCGGCACCACAATGCTGCTGCACTGCGACCTGGTGTATGTCAGCGGTGATGCCACGCTAAAGATGCCTTTCGTCAACCTGGGCCTGTGCCCTGAGTACGGTTCCAGCCTGATCCTGCCACGCTTGCTCGGCCACGCTCGCGCTGCCGAATTGCTCCTGCTCGGGCAGAGCTTTACCGGTGAACAGGCCGCAACCTGGGGCATCGCCAATCAGGCGCTGGATAGCGGCGCGGCAACCCTGGCCAAGGCCCGCGAAATGGCCTTGCGCTTCCAGCAATTGGCACCGGCAGCCGTGGCGGACAGCAAACGCCTGATGCGTGCGCCGGATCGCGAGCAACTGCGCCGGGTTATCGAGGAGGAGGGCGCATTGTTCGGCCAACGCCTGCGTTCGCCGGAAGCCATTGAGGCGCTGACAGCTTTTATGCAGCGGCGCACGCCGGACTTCAGCAAGTTCGCCTGATGCCTTGAGGCAAACAAAAAGGCCGCTCAATCAAGCGGCCTTTTGCATTGCAGCGCAGCAGTTAAACGAGCGCCTCACCTACATGCAGCAGCTTCATGGTGTTGGTGCCGCCGATGGTGTGGTAGCTGTCGCCCTTGGTCAGAATCACCCAGTCGCCGGCCTGTACCACGCCACGCTTGAGCAGCTCGTCCACTGCGGCCTGGCTGACTTCGGCAGGCTGCAGGGCAGCTGGATCAAACGGCACGGTGTAGACGCCGCGGAACATGGCCGCGCGGGCTTGGGTTTCGCGGTGTGGGGAGAAGGCGAAGATCGGCACCGAAGAGCGGATACGCGACATGATTAGCGGGGTGTAGCCACTTTCGGTGAGGGCGATGATCGCTTTCACACCGGGGAAGTGATTGGCCGTGTACATGGCTGCCAGGGCGATGCTTTCGTCGCAACGCTCGAACTCGGTGCCTATGCGATGGCTGGACTTCTTGCTGGTCGGGTGTTTTTCCGCGCCCAGGCAGATGCGCGCCATGGCTTGCACTGCTTCCAGCGGGTAAGCGCCGGCGGCACTTTCCGCCGAGAGCATCACCGCATCGGTGTAGTCGAGCACGGCGTTGGCCACATCGGAGACTTCGGCACGGGTCGGCATCGGGTTCTGGATCATCGACTCCATCATCTGCGTCGCCGTGATCACCGCCTTGTTATGGCGGCGCGCGTGCAGAATGATTTTCTTCTGGATGCCGCAGAGTTCGGCGTCGCCGATTTCAACACCCAGATCGCCACGGGCAACCATCACCGCATCACTGGCGCGGATCAGGCCGTCGAGGGTTTCGTCGTCGGCTACGGCTTCGGCGCGTTCGATCTTGGCCACCAGCCAGGCGGTGCCGCCGGCTTCATCACGCAGCTTGCGCGCGTAATGCATATCGTCGGCATCGCGCGGGAAAGACACAGCCAGGTAATCCAGCTCCATCTCGGCGGCGAGCTTGATGTCGGCTTTGTCTTTTTCGGTCAGCGCTGGCGCGGTCAGACCTCCGCCACGGCGGTTGATGCCTTTGTGGTCGGACAGTGGGCCGCCGATGATCACTTCGCAGTGCAGGGCATCGCTGGTGGCGCTGACGACGCGCATCACCACGCGACCATCGTCGAGCAACAGTTCGTCGCCGACGCCGCAATCCTTGACCAGATCCGGGTAGTCGATGCCGACGATATCTTGGGTGCCGGCAGTCAGCGGGTGGCTGGTGGAGAAGGTGAAGCGATCACCGAGTTTTAGTTCGATGCGCTTGTTGGCGAATTTGGCGATGCGGATTTTCGGGCCTTGCAGGTCGCCGAGCAGGGCAACGTGACGACCGTGCTTGGCAGCCAGCTCGCGCACCAGCTTGGCGCGGGCCTTGTGCTCATCGGGCGAGCCGTGGGAGAAGTTCAGGCGGGCGACATCCAGGCCAGCGATGATCAGCTGTTCAAGCACTTCGGGGCTGTTGCTGGAGGGGCCGAGGGTGGCGACGATTTTGGTGCGGCGAAAGGTCATGCACAGACTCCTGAGTTGCATCTGTGCACGAGGCTACTATGCCGCAAGGCTGTAGTCATTGTTCCTCTGCACTACCTTGACAGGCCTGCTAGCGATTGAGTGCCTGGTCCAGATGGCGGGCGGCCTTGTTGTTCAGCTCGCTGCTGGGGTATTGCACCAGCAGGCGGCGCAGGTAGGTAATGGCCTTGTCGCGGCTGGCTTGGGGGTTGTCCGGGGCCAGGTACATCAAACCCAGCTGATACAGGGCCTTTTCCTTGATGTCGGCTGGGATACCGGGGTCGCTCAAGGCCAACAGATACAGTTCTTCGGCTTCGCCTACGCGATTTTTCAGTACGGCACGCCGCGATAGCAGGGTCATGTCTTGGTCAAGGCTGGGCTTGTAGAGGTCGAGTTGCTGATTGGGCTTCCAGTGTGCGAGCAATTCGCGTGAGGTCTTGTGCACAGGTTCATTGGCGCGCTCGCGAATCATCACGATGCGCGCCTCGGCCCGCTCGGCGGCGCGGCTGGCAGGGAACTGGTTGAGCACCTGGTAGAAGTAGTTGAGCGCCTTATTGTCATCGCGCTGCTCGTTGAAGCGGTTCATGTACAGCAGGCCGATCTGGTACAGCGAAATGGCACGCACTTCGTCGCTGAGTTTCTCGTCACGGTAGCCGGTGAGGTACAGCTGCTCGGCCTGCTCGCTTTTGGCATCGCGGATGGCCTGGCCGCTGTAGGTCAGCAAATCGCCTTCATCTTCGATGGCGGCGAGCATGCGGTTGTTCTTCAGGGTCTTGTATTCGACCACTTCGTTGGTGGTGATCTGCGCAATAAACAGCGGCGTGGTGGGGGAACAGGCGCTCAACAGCGCGGTACACAGCAGCATTAGCAGGCGAGGCGACGACGACATGACAGCTCCTGGGCGCAAAGGCCGTTGCGCGCCAGTCTAGTCAGGCGTGTGGGTGCTGGCCAAGTAGCTGGCGGCATTACCCATCAGAGGATATGTTGCTGCAGAATTTTCCCAGGCAGTCGATACACTGCTCATCGGAGGAGAGGCTTATGCGCATACTGTTTATTGTTCTGCTGGTGCTGGGTGTGGCGGGTTGTAACCGTTATTCGTTTGATCACCACCTCAATAGCGCCTATGAGGCCTATGACCGCGGCGAGTGCGAGGCGGCCATCCTGTCGCTGTCCAAGGCTGAGCGCAACAGCCGCTCGCGGCGCTATATGCAGCCGGAAATTTCCCTGCTGCGTGGTCAATGTTTGGAGCGTCAGGCGCTGTTCGTCGATGCCATGCAGACCTATCAGTTCATCACCACCAATTACCCCGCCAGCGAGTACGCCTACCGCGCCCGCGCGCGCATGGATACCCTGCGCCAGCTGGGGCACGAAGGTGTCGATGTGGCGGTCAAGGTCACGCCGGTCAAACCCTGACCGCTGGTCGTTACAGGCCATAGAAGGCTATTCTCGGCACTAAGCTGAGACTTTACGGGAGGGAATCCATGCGCGTCTTGTTGTGCCTGTTGTTATTACCGGGGCTGGCGGCTGCGGAAATTTATCGCTGGACCGATGCCAATGGCCAGGTGCATTTCGGCCAGCGTCCAGCGACAGCAGAGGCCAAGAAGGTCGAAGTCAAGCCGCAGGTAGTTGAGCGTGACCAATTGACCCGTGAGCGTGAAGAGCGCACCAATCGGTTCTATGACGCACGCCGCGAGGAGCAGGCGCAGGCTTCGGCTGTCGCCGCCGAGCACCAGGCCAAACGCGCCGAGGAATGCCGCGAGCTGCGCAAGAGACTGGCTTCCATCCCCGAAGGGCGCAGTTATTACCGCACCGAAGCGGATGGCCAGCGCAGCTATTACAGTGATGAGCAGGTCGATACCGCTCGTCAGCAACTCCAGAGCCGGGTGTCCGAACGCTGTTCCTGAAACTGGTTTAAGCGCAGTAATGGGGCCATACTCAATGGCCATTTATAGCGATTTGCCACTATGCCAAAGCATGTTCAGCGCAGCATCGAACGCCATCAGTTGCCCTATTACCTGAAGGTGTTCAATCGCATTACTGATAAGCCTATGGGTTATATCGGTAACGTCTCCCTGGACGGCCTGCTGCTGATCAGTCAGTTACCTTTGCTGGTGGGCGCGCGCTTCGACATGCGGCTGAAGATTCCTGGGCATGATGCGCCGCACTACATCGATTTCTCGGCCACCTGCCAATGGTCCCGCGAGGACGTCACTCCCGGCTGCTATGACTCAGGGTTCGCCCTGGTCGCCCCGCCCGGCGACTATGTCGAGATGGTCGATGCACTGCGCCATTACTTCAGTTTCCGCTCTATTGCAGCATCCGCCTGATACGCGGCTGGCCGATTGACCAGGCAATAAAAAACCGCCCTAGAGGCGGTTTTTTATTGCTCAGCCCTTTAGGCGCTGACGCTTTGCTCCAGTTGCAGCAGTGCATCAGAGCGCGACTGTACTTCGCGGTAGCGCTCAGCGTCGCTGGCGAGAACGTCAGCCATGGCCGGGAAAATCTCGTTCAGTTTGGTGCGCCATTGCTCTGACTTCACCTGCTCGCCGAAGCAGCGCTGGATCAGGTCAAGCATGATCGAGACTGTTACCGAAGCGCCTGGCGAGGCGCCGAGCAGGGCGGCCAGAGAGCCGTCTTGGGCTGCCACCAGTTCGGTTCCGAACTGCAGGATGCCGCCGTTTTTCGCATGTTTCTTGATGATCTGCACGCGTTGGCCGGCGATCTCAATGCGCCAGTCTTCAGCTTTGGCCTCTGGATAGAAACCGCGCAAGGTTTCCAAGCGCTTCTCTTCGGACTGCAGCACTTCCTTGATCAGGTAGCGGGTCAGGTCGAAGTTGTCGCGCGCTACGGCCAGCATTGGGCCAATGTTGTTGAAGCGGATCGACAGCGGCAGGTCGAGGAACGAACCACGCTTGAGGAACTTGGTGGTGAAACCGGCGTAAGGGCCGAACAGCAGTGAAGTCTTGCCCTCCACTACGCGAGTATCCAGGTGCGGGACCGACATCGGCGGCGAGCCGACTGCTGCCTGGCTGTAGACCTTGGCCTGGTGCTGCTTGACCACTTCCGGGTTGTCGCAACGCAGCCACTGGCCGCTGACCGGGAAGCCGCCAAAGCCTTTGCCTTCCGGAATGCCGGACATCTGCAGCAGCGGCAGCGCCGCGCCACCGGCGCCGAGGAAGACGAACTTAGCCTGGATTTCCCGGCTGCTGCCGCTATTCAGGTCTTTGACACTGACGCGCCAGCCTTGACCGCTGCGCTTGAGGCCAACAACCTTTTGGCTGCAGGTGACCTTGGCTTCGTTCTGCTGGCGGAGGTGGTCGAGCAGGTGGACGGTCAGCGCGCCGAAGTTCACGTCGGTACCGGCCATTACGCGGGTGGCAGCGATAGGCTCGTTCGGGTCGCGACCCGGGAGCATCAGCGGCATCCATTTCGCCATGGTGGCGCGGTCTTCACTGTATTCCATTTCGCTGAAGGCGTGATGAGCGGTCAGCGCAGTAAAGCGCTTCTTCAGGAAGTCGATGCCTTTTTGGCCACGCACGAAGCTTAAGTGCGGAACCGGGCTGATAAACGATTTAGGCGAGCCAAAGCGACCTTTCTCGACCAGGTAGGCCCAGAACTGCTTGGATTCCTCGAACTGAGCATTAATGGACACCGACTTTTTGATGTCGATCGAACCGTCTTCAGCTTCCGGCGTGTAGTTCAGCTCGCACAAGGCCGCATGGCCAGTACCCGCATTATTCCACGGGTAAGAGCTTTCGCTTGACGCCGTGCTCATCATCTCGAGAACTTCCAGCTTGATAGCAGGATCGAGTTCTTTCAACAGTACGGCCAAGGTCGCACTCATGATGCCGGCACCAACCAGCACCACATCCATTGTTTCGTAATCGTTTTGCGCCATTACCACTTCTCCGCAAACCAGCACTCAATAGACGTTAGTCAGCTTGTGTATGCACACAGCCAATCAGCAGTCGGCGAGACGCTCAGGGTTGAAGGGAACAGGCTTCTGGGTGCAGATGCCAACCGCGAGATCGTTCATTTTCGCCACACTCTTGTGAAGTTTTCCAAACCGTTTTTCACGCTCTTTTGGAGTCGTGAACCTCAAAACACGTCTGCCTGGACCGACTTTTCCACAACGTGAAGCGACCATTGCAGCAACTGCATGGCATTTCACAGTGGGAAAAAGCGGTAGCCGGAAGGCAGCGCGAAGTGGGCGACTCTCTGGGGCGCGGCCGATGAATGGTGCATCAGCGTGACGGCAGGGCCCGAACAGGAGGCGTCCTTATAATCGGGGCGAGATTATAAGGGCAAAGCAGGAAAATTGATCGCTTAGTGTGACTTTTCTTCTTCCGCTGGTCAGGCTGCCAGCGTTTGTCGCACGCGTAGGCATGGCGTGACCTGTGCGGTTCTGGCGCCGGCTGGCAGCGGCCGATTAAGCCAGCTGAGGCAGCTTTGTTGCACCTCAACCCAGCCGGAGCCCTGTGGCACCTGGGCTGACTGGCGCAGGGCGCGGCAGATGCCTTGCACATCGATCAGGGCAAATGAGCGCATCGGACGGCGTGGTACGAGCAGGCTACGTAGTGAAAACATGACGGATCACTCACGAACAGGGAAGACTAAAGTCTTATGCCTGATGCGCATGACAAGGGCGTTACGGGAACCTGTTGGCGCAATAAACGTCTTAGGGTCTGTTGCCGTTTCATCGCGAGCCGCGTTGCCGCGAGAAATGGCTCCCGGTTAGGCGCAGGACGCAGGTAATGGTCATTCCCTTGCCAAGTCCTGCAACAACAGCGGGGGCCATTTCCCGCGCAACCCGAAGGGCCGGGCCTGTTTTTGCGCGATGCTGCGTTTCTCGACACTCATTTGGAACAACCAAACGTCGTGTCTCGTGCCTTGCCTCGCGCAAAAACAGGCTCCGGTGCGGCCGTGAATGAAATGGCAGCAGACCCTTTAAGCAGCGCTGTCAGGCATTTACCGCGCTGGTTATACTGCGCGCCACTTCTACCCCTTATCTATGGAGAGTTGAGCATGCTGCATCGTCTGCTGTTTGGTCTGGTGGCTGTTGCCAGCCTTACTCTGGTGGGTTGCGCCCACAGCCCGCAACAACTCAGCCCACAACCCAA
>JAHJXZ010000277.1 GCA_018827205.1 Gammaproteobacteria bacterium
ATCGGTGCAGCCATCGCCGAAACTCTGGCCCGCGACGGTGCTGATGTGGTGCTGCTGGACGTGCCGCCGGCCAAAGATGCCTTGGATGCCCTCGCCGCACGCTTGGGCGGGCGCAGCCTGGCCCTGGATATCTGCGCCAGCGACGCCGCCGCGCAGCTGGTCGAGGCGCTGGCGGACGGCATCGATATCGTCGTACACAACGCCGGCATCACCCGCGACAAAACCCTGGCGAAGATGAGCGACGAGTTCTGGAACTCGGTAATCAACGTCAACCTGAACGCCCCGCAGGTGCTGACCCAAGCCCTGCTGGACGCCGGCAAGCTGCACGACAACGGCCGCGTGGTGCTGATCGCCTCGATAAGCGGCATCGCAGGCAATATGGGTCAGACCAACTATGCCGTCAGCAAGGCCGGCGTGATCGGCCTGGCCCAGGCCTGGGCGCCGACCCTGGCCAAACGCGGCATCAGCATCAACGCGGTGGCACCGGGCTTTATCGAAACCCAAATGACCGCTGCCATCCCACTGACCATCCGTGAAGCAGGACGCCGGATGAACTCTATGGGCCAGGGCGGCCTGCCGCAGGACGTCGCCGAAGCCGTAGCCTGGTTCGCCCAGCCGGGCTCGGGCGCCGCTACGGCACAAGTGCTACGCGTCTGCGGGCAGAGCCTACTAGGGGCTTAATCGCCGTCAGCCGAATGCAAAAGGCCCCGCAGTGCGGGGCCTTTTGCATTCAGTGCGAGCTTAGACCTGCTCAAGATCTCGCGAGCTAGAGTCCTACAAGGCAAAAACAGGCGAAGAAGCGGAGTGTACTTTTGTACATGAGCATTCCGAGCCTGTTTTTAACGCAGTAGGGCCGACGCGCAGCAGATCGATTGTTCCCTAGGACGACAGGTAGGACGAGCGGGTCAGCCCCAGACGCAGCGCGTCCAGGAACTGGGTGCGCTCGCGCGGGCTGATCTTGGCGCTGGCAACCTTGTCACGGTAGTGGGTCATCAACTCCTCCGGCGACAGGTGTACATAACGCAGCATGTCCTCGATGGTGTCGTGGGTCTCGATACCGGCGTGGTACACACTGCCATCGGCGTTCTGGTAGATGTTCACCGAGTCGGTGTCGCCGAACAGGTTGTGCATGTCGCCGAGAATTTCCTGATAGGCGCCGACCAGGAAGATCCCCAGCAGGTAATCCTCACCCTCGCGCACTTCATGCACCGGCAGGCTGGTCTCGATGCTCTGCTCATCGACGTACTGACGGATTTTACCGTCGGAGTCGCAAGTCAGGTCCTGCAGCACCGCGCGGCGCATCGGTTCTTCATCGAGACGATTGAGCGGCAGAATTGGCAGCACTTGGCCGATGGCCCAGGTATCCGGCAAGCTCTGGAACACCGAGAAGTTGCAGATGTACTTGTCGGCCAGCTTGTCGTTCAGCTCATCCAGCACCTGACGGTGCGAACGCTGACGCGCCTTCAGCGAGTTATGCAGACGGCGGCAGACGGCGAAGTAGCACTGCTCAGCCAAAGCCTTTTCGGTCAGGGTGAGCTTACCGTCGGCGTACTGGCTGGCCACATCGCTCATGTAGTGAGTGGCGCGCCAGTAGGTTTCGGTGACCATCTCGATATCGGTCGGGCCCAGCAGCTCGACCAGGTAGCGCACGGTTTCCGGCAGGCTGGTGACGTCTTCGATCTTGGGGATCTCGTCGTTGTGTTTTTCTACGTCAGTGACCTGCACCACCAGCATGGCGTGGTGCGCGGTCAGCGAGCGGCCGCTCTCGGAGAAGATGTGCGGATGCGGCAGCTCTTGCGCGTCACAGAACTCTTTGAGCATGCCGACCACGACACCGGCGTAGTCATCCATGTCGTAGTTAATCGAGCTGGCGTTGCGCGAGTGCGTACCGTCGTAATCCACACCCAGGCCGCCACCGACGTCGATATGGTCGACCGGCAGGCCGAGGCCACGCAGCTCGCCGTAGTAGCGGATGGCTTCCTTGAAGCCGTGCTGGTAGTCGGACAGGTTGGCGATCTGCGAGCCCATGTGGAAATGCAGCAAACGGATGCCCTGATCCAGCCCCGCCGCGCGGAAGCGCTCGACCACTGAAAGCAGCTGCGCCGCCGACAGGCCGAATTTGGATTTCTCGCCGCCGGTATCAGCCCACTTGCTCGATGCCAGCGAGGACAGACGCACGCGCAGGCCGATCTGCGGCGCGACCTTGAGTTCGGCCGCCTCGTCGATCACCAGCTGCACTTCGGATTCTTTCTCGATCACGATAAATACGTTGTGGCCGAGCTTCTGCCCCATCAGCGCCAGTTTGATAAATTCGCGGTCTTTGTATCCGTTGCAGACGATGGTGCCGCCCTTCGGTGCCAGCGCCAGCACGGCCATCAGCTCTGGCTTGGAGCCGGCTTCCAGGCCGATGGAGACGTTCTGCGTGGCGATGATGTTTTCCACCACCGCTTCCTGCTGGTTGACCTTGATCGGGTACAGCGCGGTGTAGGGGCTCTGGTATTCCAAGCGCGCGATATTGGCGTCGAAGGCACCAGTCAGCTGGCGCACGCGGTCTTGCAGGATGTCCGGAAAGCGCACCAGCAACGGCAACGACAAACCGCTGGAACGCAGTTCATCGAGCTGTTCGTAGAGGTCAATCGGCGTGCTTTGCGGGCCATTCGGGCGCACCTCGACACGGCCCTTGTCATTGATCGCGAAATAGCCCGCGCCCCAATGGCGAATGCCGTAGACGCTACGGCTGTCCGCTACGGTCCACTGGCTGCCGTCATCTTTACGTGTGCGTCGTGCAGACATCGATGTCTCCCTTGCTGGCGATAGTGGCCTTGGCACAGCCAAGACGCGTACAGATTAAAGTCTGGAAATGACGATTGCTCAGCTGTGACCCAAGGTCCGCCGAGGAAGTTTAGAAAAGACGGGATCAGCCGCCGGACTTCTTGGCTTTAAAGCCGTGCTTGATCAGCTCGGCAATCAGCAGCTCGACGTGGTCACCCTGAATCTCGATCACCCCATCCTTGAGCGAACCGCCGCATCCGCAGCGCTTCTTCAAGGCGCTGACAAGATCCTTAAGTGGTTCTTCGACCAGGGGCACACCGCTGATGGTGGTCACCGTCTTGCCGCCGCGACCTTTGGTTTCGCGGCGCACGCGGGCGATGCTATCACCGTCGGGGATCAGGGTCTGTTTACAGATGCAGGCGTCCACCGGCTGACTGCAGTCCGGGCAATGCCGGCCGCTGTCGGTGGAGTACACCAGGCCGCTGAGCGCGGCAAATGAGGAAGCTTTCTTGACCACCGGTAGGTCCTCGAAGGGGTCAGGATAGCGACTGGTCGACTGCGTGTTCGGAGTCGACCGCGAAGCCCCACTCTGGCAGGGGCAGCGCACCCTGGCGATACACGGCCAGGGCATGAAGGCCGCGCAGTGTAACGGCAAAAGCCGCGACTGCTAAGTGTAAAAATGCGCCATTAATCGGCGGATTGGCGACGTTGTTCAGGATGCCGAACAGAACGTCCAGATATCCTGCACAAAGCCAGGGCTGACGCGGGGTTTGGTCGTTATTGAGAGCCTAGCGAGTGGCTGCCAGATAGCGCTGCAAGGCGGCCAAAGAGTCGGGGCAATATGGCAGGTGCTGCGTCTCGGCCAATGCCTCGTCGATGGAGATAAAACGCGCCTCCAACACTTCCTCCGGCTGCAAGCGCAGCGGCGCATCGGACACTGCCGAGTAGGCCATGCACCACAGGCGGCTTTCCGGCGCGTCGTAGAGAAAATGCGCGTGCTCAACCAGCGGCGCATCGTCGATACCCAGCTCTTCAGCCAGCTCGCGAGCAGCGGATTCGGCATAGCTTTCGCCTTCGAGCACCATGCCGCCGGCCGCCACGTCCCAGTAACCGGGATACAGCGCCTTACTCAAGGTGCGGCGATGAACGCAGAGCAGGCCGGCGCTATTGAACAGCAGGATATAGGTGCCACGTCCGAGCAGATGCCGCGCGCGCAGCTCGCTGCGCAACACACCGCCGAGCGGACGATCGTCCTCGTCGACCCAGGCAATGCGCTCAGCATCTGAGGCGGCGCGGTGCGCCACCTCGGCTTCGGACCAGGCCACCGATCAGCCCTGCGACAACAGTTGGCGCAGATCAATCAGCCCGGCGTTGGCGCGCGAGATGTAATTGGCCATTACCAACGAGTGGTTTGCCAGCAGGCCATAACCGCTACCGTTGAGGATCATAGGGCTCCACAAGGGTTCCTGTGCGGCCTCCAGCTCACGGATGATCTGACGCACGCTGACAGTGGCGTTCTTCTTCGCCAGTACATCGGCAAAGTCCACCTCAATCGCACGCAGCAGGTGCGCCAGCGCCCAAGCCTGGCCGCGAGCCTCGTAGAACACATTGTCGATCTGCAGCCATGGCGTTTCGTAGTCCACCCCTTCGACAAAATCGGCCTGCACCATACCGTTAGCCAGGCCTGGATCGACCTCGTTGGTATTCAAGCGTACCCGCCCAACACTGGCCGAGAGACGCTGTGACAGCGAACCCAGGCGCGTGGCGGCATCGCCCAGCCAGTTGTTCAAATTATCAGCGCGGGTATAAAACTGCGCATTGGACTGACTCGGATCGGCAAGGCGGGCCAGGTAGCGGTCCAGCGACTTGATGCCTTCTGCGTACTCGGCCTCGGAGGCCGGCAGCGCCCAACTCTTGTTGTCAAAGTGAAAGCGCGGCTCGGCCTTGGCCAGATCTGGGTCTTCGGTGGATTGCGATTGCGAGCGGGTGAAGTCCTTGCGCAGCGCGCGGGACATATCACGCACCTGCACCAGTACACCAAACTCCCAGCTCGGCATGTTATCGAGCCACAAGCCTGGCGGAGCGAGGTCGTTGGACAGGTAGCCGCCCGGCTTGTCGAGCAACGTATTGGCCACCTGTTTGAGGGTTTCGGCAGTGGTGTAACCACTCACCAGCTTGTGCCCGCGCGCCTGGGACGCTGCCTCGGCGCGCTGCTGCACGGAGAATTGCGCCGGCTCCTGACTCCAGTACCAACCGACCACCAGCGCCACAACCAGATAGAGCCCCAGCAGGCCAGCGACCGTACGGATCGCCAGGCCTCCGGTAGATGTGCTCGATGAGGTTTTGACGGTGCCTGCCGCGCTATCAATCGCTCCGGCAGTTCGATTCTTCCAATCCAGCATGGCAATGTCCTTTTTTTACCCAAGTAGCAAGCTCGCAACCGGACTGCACAAACCGGCGGCGCTCATTCGACCACAACCCTCATGCAGGGTTGCGCAACTGCCTTGCACTATAAGGGAAGCGCGACCCGCTGCGCAGCGCCGAAGGGCAAACTTAGCGTCGGTTAAGCCGATTACGTATCTGTGATGTCATAGACAGAAGGCCGACGCCAATAGATCGACGGTGCTCGCAATAATTCAAACGAGTGTTAGCATTGCTAGCACTAAGCCATCACCCGCAGCCTCGTACTGCACCTATCGAAACCGGGCCATGATCGAGCAAGAAGACCCCAGCCGCGACCGCCTCAAGCAGCACTTCGCCCAGCGCGTGATCAATCAGGCGCGTCAGGTATTGGAAGTCTGGCAGCGCCTGCAGCGCAGTGAGTGGAACGAAGCCGGCATGAGTGAACTGCGCGAGGCGACGCAATTGTTGCAGCGCTATGCCGAACGCTTCGATCAGGCCGAGCACAGCCAACTGGCCCAGGAAATCGACAGTTGCCTGCAACTGGTGGCCGATAACCGTGGCCGCCTCAACAGCGAGCTGATCAGCCAGCTCAACCAACTGCTGCAGCGCCTGTCACGCACCGGCCTGCGCCACGGCGACCGCTTTGAACAAACCGTGCTGCCGCCGCTGCGCAAACCGGTGTACCTGGCCCTGCAGCACCTGGAGCGCGCCGAACAGCTGGTGCAGCGCCTGGAATTCTTCGGCATGAACGCCATCGCCCTGGACAGCGCCAATGCGTTTCGCAACGCCATGCGCGAACGCCACCCGGCGGCGATTCTGATGGAAGTCGACTTCTCCGGCCCCGGCTGCGGGCTGCTTCTGGCGAAAAGCGTACAGGAAGGCCTGGAACACCAGATTCCGCTGCTGTTCTTCAGCCCGGAGGACACCGACACCATGACCCGCCTGTCTGCCGTGCGCGCTGGCGGCCAGGAGTTCTTTACCGGCAGCCTGGACGCTTCGAACCTGTTCGAGCGCATCGAGGTCCTGACCCACGTTTCCCAGTACGAGCCCTATAAGGTGCTGATCATCGACGACTCGCGGGCCCAGGCCACGCACACCGAGCGTGTGCTCAACAGCGCCGGCATCGTCACCCGCACCCTGACCGAGCCCATCCAGGCCATGAGCCATCTGGCCGATTTCCAGCCGGACCTGATCATCCTCGACATGTACATGCCCGAGTGCAACGGCCCGGAACTGGCTCAGGTGATCCGCCACAACGACCGCTACGTCAGCGTGCCGATCATCTACCTGTCTGCCGAAGACGACCTCGATAAACAGCTCGATGCGATGAGCGAAGGCGGTGACGACTTCCTCACCAAGCCGATCAAGCCACGCCATCTGATCGCCACCGTGCGCAACCGCGCAGCCCGCGCGCGCAGCCTCAAGGCGCGCATGGTGCGCGACAGCCTGACCGGCCTGTATAACCACACCCATACCCTGCAACTGCTCGAAGATGCGCGCTTTCGTGCCGAACGCGACGGCCAGCCGCTGAGCTTTGCGATGATCGACATCGACTTCTTCAAGAAGGTCAACGACACCTACGGCCACCCCATGGGTGACCGCGTCATCAAGAGCCTGGCGCTGTTTCTCAAGCAACGCCTGCGCAAGAGCGACCATATCGGTCGTTATGGCGGTGAAGAGTTCGCTGTGGTTATGCCGGACACCGACGCCGAATCGGCGCGCCGGGTACTCGACGAAATCCGCCAGCGCTTTGCGGAAATCCAGTATTCGGCGCAGCCGCATGACCTGTCCTGCACCTTCAGCTGCGGCATCGCCCAGCTGGCTCCGCAACTGGACGGCAAACTGCTCTCACAGCAGGCCGACCTGGCGTTGTATGTGGCCAAGCACGGCGGGCGTAATCAGGTGGCGATCTATCAGGGCGACTGAGCACGCTCACCCTGCTCCGCACCGCTGACTACCCGGCAAAAAACTGTGACGCAGTCGACACCGTCATATTACGGTCACGAAAAAGCAATAAATTCTGAGGCTTAGCAGCCGCCTGACATATGCGTCGGCGGCCGGAACCGTTCGTTATCGGTCGAGCCCTATGCGCCTGAAATCCCTTACCAACCTCAACACCCTGCTGCTGGTCACCGTTTGTGTGGCCTTGGCCGTCACCCTTTGGTGGTCGCAGCGCGCCCTGGAACGTCCTTATTTGCTGATGGCGCGCTACCTGAGCCTGTCCCAGCAATTTCAGGGCGAAGCCGCGCAGAACATCAGCACCTACCTGGAAAGCGGAGACACCCTGCGCCATAGCGCTGCCCTGCAATCGCTGGCCAGCCTCGAACAGGCCATCACTGAGTTGCCTGCGCAGCTTGCCGATGATTTGCGCCCTAGCCTGACGGAGCTCACAGCATTCAGCACCAACGAGCTACTGGCAGCCGGCAAACTCTCCGCCGACCCGCAAGGCCTGCTGCTACAAGCCGAACGGGAAATGGACGCAACGCTTGAACAACTCGCGCAGTACGCTGACAGCGGCGAAACCAGCATCGCCGTCAATTACCGCAAACCGCTGTTTAGCGCGGCACGCCATCTCACCCGCCTGGCCCATGCCCGCGACAAGCTGGTGCGCAGCGGCCGCAGTGAGCTGGCCAGCGAAGTCGAGCGCGAGCTGGCTGCCCTGAGCAAAGAGGCGCAAGCGCTTAGCGACCTGCCGCTGCTCGGCGTGGCCGACGCCAGCCAGTCGTCCAGCGATTCGTTTGCCGACATGCTGGGCTTGGACGCCAGCAGCGAGAGCAGTCAGGCTGAAGACCGTGGCATTGCCCTCAAACGCGACCTGGCCAACCTGATCAGCCGCTACCCGGCCGAGCTGCAACGCACCCGCAGCCTGATCGAACAACGCAGCGCTCTGGCCAATAGCACCCGTACGCAGATTGATCAGGTGCAGCAAGCACTGGCTGCGCTGGAACCCTTAGTGCGCGCCGAACACGGGCGCATCCAGGGCGAAGTGCAGCTGATCCTTGGCCTGATGATCGGCCTGATTCTGCTGATCGCGCTGATCATCGACACCATCCAGCGCCGCATCACCCGCGTGCTTGAACGCCTGGTTCCAGCCCTATCGGCATGGGCCTCTGGCGACTTTGCCAATGATATCCATCTCGGCTCAAGCACCCGCGAGCTGCGCGATATCGAAGAGTCGCTAAACCGCCTGCGCGCCTATCTGGTCGATCTGGTCGGCACCATTCGTCGGCACGCCGAACAGGTAGTCGGCTCCAGCCGAACCCTGGCCGACCTAAGCGGCGGCCTGCACAGCGGCGCCGAACGCCAGGCCGGCGACACCGCGCAGATCCGCGATGCCCTCGGCGAATTGCAGGCCACCATCCAGCAGGTTGCAGGTGATGCCAGCCAGGCCGCCGATGCCAGCCGTGACGCCAACCGCGCTCTGGAACAGGGCCAACAAGTGATCGGCCACAGCCTTACCGGCCTGCATTCACTGGTCGATGAAGTTCAGGGCAACGCCCAGGCCATCGAACGCCTGGCCGAGGAAACCGCAACCATTGGCAATGTACTGACCGTCATTCGCGGCATCGCCGAGCAGACCAACCTGCTGGCGTTGAACGCCGCTATCGAAGCGGCGCGGGCCGGTGAACTGGGCCGTGGCTTTGCCGTGGTCGCCGATGAAGTGCGCTCGCTGTCGCAACGCACCAGCGGCGCAACGGCGCAAATTCAGGAGCTAATCGGCCGCCTACAACAGGCCGCGCTGCAATCGGTGCAAGCCATGCGTACCCAGGTCGAGCACGCCGAAGCGACCGCCAGCCAAGCCGAAGCCGCCGATGGCGCGCTGGATGAAATCGTTGCGGCTATCCGCACCATTGCCAGCATGGCCGAGCGCATCGCCGATGCCACTGCCCAGCAGAGCGATGCAGTCAGCGAGATTCGCGGCCACAGCGAGCGTATTCATCAACTTGGCGGCGACAACCTGCAGCGCATCGGCGAAGGCCGTCAGCAGGGCGAACAGCTGCAGCAGCTCGGCGGTCAGTTGCATACCGCCGTGCAGGCGTTCAGGGTTTAACAGACGGTTAACGCCTACTGGCGCGGCAATCTGTCGCGCACCATCCAGCCTGTCGACAAGACCGCTTACAGCCTGGGTCGTGCCCTGAAGCGCCGGCCTCCGCTATGATGCGCCGACTCCCGCATCACGAGCCTGCCATGCACCGTCTATTTAGCCTGCTTCTGCTTCTGGTCGTACTGCCGGCCAGCGCCGGCCTGTTTGACAAGCCACCCGTCCCTGCGCAGCTCGGTGCGCCGCTGAACAACAGCGCAGACTTCCTGCCGGTACGCGACGCGTTCAAGCTGAGCCTGATCAGCAGCACCAGCGAATCGGTCAAACTGCGCTTTGTCGCTGCAGAAGGTTATTACCTGTACCGGCACCGGTTCAGCTTTAGTAGCGAACCGGCCGATATTCGCCTCGGCGAGGCCTTGCTGCCGGCTGGCAAGGCCAAACATGATGAGTACTTCGGCGATGTAGAGGTGTACTACGAGGTGCTGGATGTCGAGGTGCCGGTCGACAACCCGGACAATCACCCCTTCAACCTCAGCGTTAACTACCAGGGCTGCGCCGACAAAGGCCTGTGCTATCCGCCGGAAACCGAGGTACTGGCGATTGGTGGCGGCGCGGCGGCCAGCAGTGCTGCACCCAATGCCGCAACGCCGTGGAGCTGGACCGATCTGGCGCTGTTCTTTCTCGGCGGCCTGGCGTTGACCTTCACCCCGTGCGTGCTGCCGATGCTGCCAATCCTTACCGGCGTGGTGCTGCGCGGCCAGCCGGGTGGTATGCGCAGCCTGGTGCTGTCGCTGGCCTACGTGCTGCCGATGGCCCTGAGCTTTGCCATCCTCGGCGCGCTGATGGGTCTGTTTGGCGCGGAACTCAACCTGCAGGCTCGCCTGCAATCGCCCTGGGTGCTGGTGCCATTTGCGATCTTCTTCGCCCTGTTCGGCGCGGCCAGCCTGGGCTTCCTCGAACTGCGCCTGCCAGCAGCAATCGACGGCCGGCTGCAGAGCCTGAGCCAGCGCCTGCACGGCGGCACGATTTTCAGCGCTGCGGCACTGGGCGTGCTGTCTAGCGTACTGGTGTCTCCTTGCGTCTCCGCGCCGCTGGCGGGCGCGCTGCTGTATATCAGCGCCAGTGGTGATGCTCTCGGCGGCGGCCTCAAACTGCTGGCCCTGGGCCTGGGGATGGGCGCGCCGCTGGTGCTGTTTGCCGTCGGTGGCGGCGCCTTGCTGCCGAAGTCCGGCCCTTGGATGCTCACGGTGCGCAACCTCTTTGGCGCGCTGCTGCTGGCAGTAGCGATCTGGCTGCTGGAACGCGTGGTGCCCGGCCCTGTCAGTTTGGCGTTGTGGGGTTTACTGGCCGCCGGTATTGCACTGTGGCTCGGCGCGCTGGAACTGACGCCGAAAACCCATCATCAGAAACTCGCCCAACTGCTCGGTCTGCCACTGCTGGTCTACGCCCTGGTGGCCTGGGTCGGCGCACTGCAAGGCCAAGATGACCCGCTGCGTCCACTTGGACGGATGGTCAGCAGCGCTGAAGCCACCCAGGTGCAAACCGGCCAATGGCAAACCATCAGCACTCCCGCCGAACTCGATGCAGCGTTGCTCGCCGCAAAGAACAACGGCAAGCCGCTGCTGCTCGACTGGTACGCCGACTGGTGCATCAGTTGCAAGGTGATCGAACGCGAAGTGCTCAACGCCCCGGAGGTCGGCCGCCAACTGGGCGACTATCAGCTGGTGCGTTTCGACATCACCGAGAGCAACCCCGCGCAACGCGCCCTGCTCGACCTCTACCAGCTGTTCGGCCCTCCAGCGATTCTGCTGTTCGACGCCAAGGGTGACGAATGGTCGGATTTGCGTGTCGTAGGTGAGGTGGATGCGGCGACCTTTGCTGCCCGCCTGAGCACAGCACGGGAACGTTTTTAACGCCCCGAGTCATATATTTGCCGCAATCTGCGGTCATCGTGTCGACTATTGCTGAGAACTGGACAGCCCCGCGCTGTCGCGGCATAGTCCTGCGCAGTAGAAAAACAAGGAAACACCGCCATGGCGACCCTACTGGTATTGCACGGCCCCAACCTCAACCTGCTCGGCACCCGCGAGCCTGGGGTCTACGGCGCCGTCACCCTGGAGCAGATCAACCTCGACCTGGAGCGCCGCGCGCGCGAGGCAGGCCACCATCTGCTGTACCTGCAGAGCAATGCCGAGTACGAGCTAATTGACCGTATTCACGCCGCAAAAGGCGAAGGTGTCGACTTTATCTTGATCAATCCTGCCGCTTTTACTCACACCAGCGTCGCATTACGTGACGCATTGCTGGCAGTGAGCATCCCATTCATCGAAGTGCATTTGTCCAACGTGCACAAACGCGAAGCTTTCCGCCATCACTCCTACTTTTCAGATGTTGCGGTGGGAGTGATCTGCGGCCTTGGCGCCAGCGGTTATCGACTGGCCCTGGAGGCTGCACTCGAACAACTTGAACTTAAGCGCCCCTGACCTCACCGGGAGTTGAACCACTATGGATATTCGTAAAGTCAAAAAACTGATCGAGCTGCTGGAAGAAT
>JAHJXZ010000278.1 GCA_018827205.1 Gammaproteobacteria bacterium
AAGCCCGCCGGTTATGCCGTGCGGGCTTTTTGTTTCTGGTTGCGGCTTAGTGCGTACCGCCCTGGGCAGGCATCGCTAGTAGCTGTTTTTCCTGGTTCCAGTCGAAGGGTTCGTCGTTCTCTTCGGCGTAGAAGCGGCGTTCTTCGAGGGTCTGGTACATCTCGATTTCTTCGTCTGGCATGAAATGCAGGCAGTCACCGCCGAAGAACCACAGCAGATCGCGTGGTACCAAGTGGGCGATTTGCGGGTAGCGCTGGAAGATCTGGCTGATCAGGTCCTGGCCCAAGTAAAGGCTGGCTTCTGGATCGCCGGGCAGGTCGCTGAGCAATTCATCGTAGCGCTCCAGGTACATGGCGTGGCTGTCATCGAGAATCTGCTCGGCTTCGCCCAGGACGACCAGGATGGTGCGCAGGTGCTGCAGCAGGGCTAGGTGATGGTCGATGTGGGTGTTGGCCATGGGGCAATCCTGTAGGTAAAACGGGCGCGCAAGTATAAGGCTCGCGTCGCCCGCTGTCCTGTCGGTTTAACGGACCTTGCCGGAGCCCAAGGTCAGTTCCTCCTTGGCGAAATCATCGACATCGATTACCACGCGCCGTGCCGCTTCGGCCTGATCCAGGCTGTGCGCCTCATCGGCGCTAAGTACGCCGGCAGCCAGCGCAGCATCGATCAGGCTTTGTCCAGGCAGTTCCTGTACCTGGCCGGCTTTGACGGCCTTGTGCAGTTTCTTCTGCAGCCCTTGTACGCCTTGCAGAAGATTCATTGCATATTGCAGAGCGCCTACCGAGTCCTGTTCAGCCTGTGGCCGATAGCAGCCTTCAAGCAGTTCCTCCAGCGCCGGGTCACCGCTGTTACGGCCGATAATGCCAGCCACTTCGGCATCCAGTTCATCGCTTGGGCCTTTGTGACGGCGGCCCAGCGGCAATACCAGCAAGCGCAGAGCGCAACCGAGAAGTTTGCTGGGGAAGTTGCTGAGCAGCTCTTCCAGCGCCTGTTCGGCTTTGCACAGGCTTTCTTCCATGGCCCAGCGCAGCATGGGCTGCGAATGTTCCGGGTAACCTAGGTCGTGGTAGCGCTTGAGCGCCGCCGAAGCCAGGTACAGGTGGCTGAGCACATCACCGAGGCGCGCCGACAGGCGTTCGCGGCGTTTCAGTTCGCCGCCGAGCAGCATCATGCTGGTGTCGGCGAGCAGGGCGAAGGACGCTGCCAGGCGATTGAGTGCGCGGAAGTAAGGACGGCTGATGCGGTCGCCGGGCACCTGGCTGAAGACGCCAAAACCCAGGCTTAGCAGCAGGCTGCTGGCGGCGTTGCTGACGGCAAAGCCGATATGTTGCAGCAGCAGTTCGTCGAACTCATGCAGCGCCTGATCCTGGTCTTCGCGGCTGGCCAGAGCCATTTCCTTGAGCACGTAGGGGTGGCAGCGAATCGCGCCCTGACCAAAGATCATCAGGTTGCGCGAAAGGATATTGGCCCCCTCCACAGTGATAAAGATCGGTGCACCTTGCCAGGAGCGGGCCAGGTAGTTGTTCGGGCCCATGACGATACCCTTGCCGCCATGTACGTCCATGGCGTGGCTGATGCACTCGCGGCCGCGTTCGGTCAGGTGGTATTTGAGGATGGCCGAGAGCACCGAAGGCTTCTCGCCCAGATCCACCGCATTGGCGGTGAGGATGCGTGCGCTGTCCATCAGCCAAGCATTGCCGCCGATACGTGCCAGGGCTTGCTGAATGCCTTCGAAGGCGGACAGCGGCACGTTGAACTGCTCGCGTACCTGGCTGTACTGGCCAGTGGTCAGGCTGGTGAACTTGGCCGCGCCCGTGCCGACTGCCGGCAGGGAGATGGAGCGGCCCACAGACAGGCAGTTCATCAGCATCATCCAGCCCTTGCCGAGCATCTCCTGGCCGCCAATCAGGTACTCCAGCGGGATGAACACATCCTTGCCGGAGTTAGGCCCATTCATAAAGGCGGCGCCGAGCGGAAGGTGACGGCGGCCGATTTCAACCCCGGGCGTTTCAGTGGGTACCAGGGCCAGGCTGATACCGAGGTCTTCCTCTTCGCCCAGCAGGTGCTCGGGGTCGTAGGCCTTGAAAGCCAGGCCGAGCAAGGTCGCGACCGGGCCGAGGGTGATGTAGCGCTTTTCCCAGTTCAGACGCAGACCGATGACTTCCTCACCTTGCCACTGGCCTTTGCAGATGATCCCGGTATCCGGCATGGCGCCGGCGTCGGAGCCTGCCAGTGGGCCGGTGAGGGCGAAGCAGGGGATGTCTTCACCGCGCGCCAACCGCGGCAGGTAGTGGTCACGCTGCGCTTCGGTGCCGTAGTGCAGCAGCAACTCGGCCGGGCCGAGGGAGTTGGGCACCATCACGGTGGAGGCCAGGTCGCCGGAGCGCGTCGCCAGCTTCATCGCCACCTGGGAGTGGGCGTAGGCGGAAAAGCCCTTGCCGCCGTATTGCTTGGGGATGATCAGGGCGAAGAAGCCATGGCTCTTGATATGCGCCCAGGCTTCAGCGGGTAGGTCCATCTGCTGGCCAATCTGCCAGTCGCTGACCATGGCGCAGAGCGCTTCGGTCGGGCCGTCGATAAACGCTTGCTCTTCCTCGGTTAGCTGGGCCTTGGGGTAGGCGAGCAGGGTGTCCCAATCCGGGCGGCCGCTGAACAGCTCGCCATCCCACCACACCGTGCCGGCTTCAATGGCGTCGCGTTCGGTAGCCGACATTGGCGGCAGCACGCGTTTGAACCAGGCAAATAGGGGGGACGTGAATAGGCTGCGGCGTTGTTGCGGCAGCAGTAAAGGTAGCGCCACTGCCAGTAGTAGCAACCAGAACAGGCCCATCAGCCAGGCCGGTGCATGGCTGAGCACACCCATGAAAACCAGAAAACCGGCAACTATGCCTAATGCGAGCAGGGGTGCGGTGCGGCGGTGAGCGAGAAAGGCCGTGCCAAGCAGCAGGGCGAGTAACCAGAGAGCGAGCATGCAGAATCCTCCGTGATGACAATGTGTTTGACGCACCATCATGAGCATAGTCGCCGTGTATGGCGACAAGAGCGGTGAGCTTGGCCGAATCGTCGTGACATTGGCCGGACTCGCGTCGCTAGACTGGTTCCTCAATCATTGGCTTTCAATCATGAGAAATCCTGATGCGTGAATACCTCGAGCCCGGCCGCTTCATCGATAGTGACCACCCAGCGCTGGTGGAGTTCGCAGAAAAGTTCCGTGGGGCTAGTCGTGACCCGCGCGAGCAGGCCATCAGTCTGTATTACGCGGTGCGTGATGAAATTCGCTACAACCCTTATGTGTTCAGTCGCAACGCCGACACCTTAAAGGCCAGTCACGCAGTGCAGGCGGGCGAGAGTTACTGCGTGCCCAAGGCCACCTTGCTCGCCGCCTGCGCCCGCTATTGCGGCATCCCCGCACGGATCGGCCTGGCCGATGTACGTAACCACCTGGCAACACCGCGCCTGTTGGCAATGCTCCGTAGCGAGGTGTTTGCCATGCATGGCTACACCGAGTTGTACTTGAGTGGACGCTGGGTCAAGGCCACGCCGGCTTTCAACCTGGCCTTGTGCCGGGTATTCAAAGTGGCACCGCTGGAGTTCGACGGCCTGAACGACAGCGTGTTTCATTCGTTCAACCAGCAGGGCGAGCGTTATATGGAATACCTGCATGACCACGGCCAGTTTGCCGATGTACCGGAGCAGCTGTTCTTCAGCCATCTGGCGGCCTGCTACCCGCACCTGTTCGCCGAGGATGCGCTGTCGATTACTGGTGACTTTGCCGCAGAGGCCGCACCCGGCTGATGTATCGACAGGGCTGATAAGCACCATCGGAAACTGCCGGGTTTAATCTGCGCCTAGCGCTGGTAGGCTGCTGCCCAGCCTTGGGGCGGTAGTTTTGCGCAAAGATACTGTGGTGGCGATGTTCCAGGCGCTAGACTTGGGCCACATCGCGCTGCACGGCGCAGCCTCTCTCGAATTTCTTTTTATCTGATCAGGTGTGCGCATTTTTATGAGTACTGCTTTGTCCATTCGCCAGTTGACCAAGACTTACGGCAACGGTTTCCAGGCACTTCACGGCATTGATCTGGATGTAGCCGAAGGCGACTTTTATGCCTTGCTCGGCCCCAACGGTGCCGGCAAATCCACCACTATCGGCATTCTTTCGACTCTCGTAACCAAAAGCAGCGGCACAGTGAATGTGTTCGGCCATGACCTGGACAAACAACCCTCGGCCCTCAAGCGCTGCCTGGGTGTGGTGCCGCAGGAATTCAACTTCAACCAGTTCGAGAAGGCCTTCGACATCGTCGTGACCCAGGCCGGCTATTACGGCATCCCCGCGAAAATTGCCAAGGAGCGTGCCGAGCAATACCTCAATCAGTTGGGCTTATGGGGCAAGCACGACGTGCCGTCGCGTGAGCTATCCGGCGGCATGAAGCGCCGTTTGATGATTGCCCGTGCGCTGGTGCATCAACCACGCCTGTTGATTCTCGATGAGCCAACCGCAGGTGTTGATATCGAACTGCGTCGCTCGATGTGGAGCTTTCTCACCGAGCTGAACCAGCAGGGCATCACCATCATTCTGACCACGCATTACCTGGAAGAGGCCGAGCAGCTGTGCCGCAATATCGGCATCATTGACCACGGGCGGATTGTCCAGAACACCAGCATGAAGGACCTACTCAAGACCCTGCATGTAGAGACCTTCCTGCTCGATCTGAAGGAGTCGTTGCTGGTGCCACCGCAGCTGGTTGGCTACGCGGCGCAGTTGCTGGATCACCACACCCTCGAGGTGCAGGTGGACAAGAGCCAGGGCATCACCGAGTTGTTCCGTCAGCTGGCCCTGCAGAATATTGAGGTGCTCAGCCTGCGTAACAAAACCAATCGCCTGGAGGAGTTGTTCGTGTCTCTGGTAGAGAAGAACCTGGCAGGAGGCGCGGCATGAGCACGACTTATCTGAACTCAGAGCTGGCCGCCAATATGGTGGCCCTGCGCACCATCGTTTACCGCGAGATTCGCCGTTTCACCCGCATCTGGCCGCAGACCTTGCTGCCGCCCGCAATCACCATGGTTTTGTACTTCGTGATTTTCGGTAACCTGATCGGTCGGCAGATCGGCGACATGGGCGGCTTCACCTACATGGAGTACATCGTGCCGGGGCTGATCATGATGTCGGTGATCACCAACTCCTACGGCAACGTGGTGTCGAGCTTCTTCGGCAGCAAGTTCCAGCGCTCCATCGAGGAGCTGATGGTCTCGCCGGTGTCGCCGCATATCATCCTCACCGGCTATGTGGTGGGTGGCGTGCTACGCGGCCTGGCGGTAGGTTTTATCGTCACGTTGCTGTCGCTGTTCTTCACCAAGTTGCAGGTGCATCACCTCGGCGTAACAGTGCTGGTGGTGTTGCTGACCGCCACCATCTTCTCCCTGGGCGGTTTTATCAACGCGGTGTTCGCACGCAATTTTGATGATATTTCGATCATTCCGACCTTTGTGCTGACGCCGCTGACCTACCTGGGTGGGGTGTTCTACTCGATCAGCCTGCTGCCGCCGTTCTGGCAGACGGTATCGCTGGCCAACCCGGTGCTGCACATGGTCAACGCCTTCCGTTACGGCATTCTCGGGGTGTCGGATATTCGTATCGGTGTGGCGATCAGTTTTATGTTGGTGGCCACCGCTGTGCTCTACGGCGTGTGTATCCGTCTGCTGGTTAGCGGCCGGGGTATGCGCCAGTAGCGGGGTGCAGGCCCTAATATGGGGAAACAGTTTTAACGGCTGATCTGCCCGGCTCGGCCGTTAGACTCAGCCTCTACAAAGAATTAGGGGTTGTATATGTTTTCCCGGCCACCTGCTCTGCTCGGTACAGCTGTGCTGTTGTGTTCGATTTTCAGCGTGTCGGCGCAGGCCAATGAAGGGCCGCTGGTCGAGGTGGTCAAGCCCGAGCGCAGCCTGGTGCGCGATGAACTGGTGACCTTTGGTTCGCTGCGTCCCGACGAGTCGGTGATGATCCGTCCGGAAATCGCTGGGCGGGTGGCGCAACTGCATTTTCGTGAAGGCCAGCGCGTCGAAGCCGGTGCGCTATTGGTAAGCCTGGATGATTCGATTACCCGCGCCGAATTGGCCCAGGCGCAGGCCAACCTCAACCTGGCAGAAAAGAACTTTCAGCGCGCACAAATGCTATTCAAGCGCGGCGCGAGCAATGCGCAGGCTCTGGATGAGGCTAACGCTGAGCAGCAAGCCTCGCGTGCCAGTCTGGCGCTGTCGCAGGCGCGCCTGGACAAAACGCGCATCCTCGCCCCCTACGACGGGGTGTTGGGCCTGCGAGCAGTCAGCCCTGGTGATTACCTCAGCGAAGGTCAGGACATCGTCAACCTGGAGGTGCTTGACCCGCTCAAAGTGGATTTTCGTATCCCACAGAAAGCCGTCAGCCAGCTCCGCCTCCAGCAGGTTATTGAAATCAGCCTGGATGCCTATCCGGGCGAGCGCTTTACCGGCGAGATTTTCGCCATCAATCCGCGTTTGGACGAAGCCGGGCGCAGCCAGGCGATTCGAGCGCACATCAGCAACAGTGAGGGTCGCCTGAGCCCTGGGCAGTTCGTGCGGGTTTCGGTGATTCTCGCCGAGCGGCCGAATGCCCTGCTGATTCCAGAAGAAGCCATCATGCCGGTGGGCGACAAGCGACTGGTCAACCTGGTGGTTGAGGGTAAGGTCGAGTTGCGCGAGGTCAAGCTGGGCAAGCGCCTGGACGGCAAGGTTGAAGTGGTTGAAGGCCTGCAAGGCGATGAGACCTTGATCAGTGCCGGCTGGCAGAAGGTCCGTGCCGGTGCGCCGGTACGCGCCAAGGTGGTGGAGCCCGCGCTATGACCCTGTCGGATATCTGCATCCGCCGGCCAGTGTTCGCCACCGTACTCTCGCTGATTGTGGTGCTGCTCGGGCTGATGGCCTATGACCGCCTGGCCGTGCGCGAATACCCGAATATCGACGTGCCGATTGTCACGGTCAACGTCACCTATCCTGGCGCCAGCCCGGAGATCATGGAGTCCCAGGTCGCCCAGCCGATTGAGGATGTGCTGTCCGGCATCGACGGCCTGGATTTTGTCAGCTCCATTAGCCGCTCGGAAAACACCCAGATCACTGCGCAGTTTCGCCTTGGCAGCAACTCCGATGAAGCCGCCAACGATGTTCGCGACCGCCTGGGCCGCGTGCGCGGTTTACTGCCGGATGAAATCGCCGAGCCCATCGTGCAGAAGGTCGAGGCCGATGCCCAGCCGGTGATCTGGATCGCGTTCTACAGCGAACGCTACAGCGCCATGGAGATCACCGACGTGCTGGAACGGGTGATCAAGGATCGCCTGCAGACCATTCCCGGTGTCTCGGAAGTGCAGATTCGTGGCGCGCGCACCTTCGCCATGCGCATCTGGCTTGACCCGGAAAAGCTGGCCGCGCACAACCTCACCGTGCAGGACGTGGAAGATGCCCTGCGCCGGCAGAACGTGGAAATTCCGGCTGGGCGCATCGAGTCGCAGCAGCGCGAGTTTACCGTGCTCTCGGAAACCGACATGAACACCCCGGAGCAGTTCAATCAGTTGATTCTGGATGACTCACACGGCTATCTGCTTAGGCTAACGGATGTCGGCTATGCCGAAATTGGTGCGCAGGACGAGCGCAGCATCGTTCGTTACAAGGGCCAGCCGGCGGTGTCGATGGGCATGATCAAGCAGGCTACGGCCAATCCGCTGGATATCTCCGACGGCCTCGCCGAGGCTTTGCCAGATGTACGAGCGTTACTGCCAGAAGGCATGGAAATGGCGGTGGCCAACGACAATTCGCTGTTTATCCGCGAGTCGATCGACAACGTGTTTATCACCATCTGGGAAGCGGTGGGTCTGGTCATCCTGATCATCTTTATCTTCCTGCGCTCGCTGCGTGCCACCATCATTCCGCTGGTGACCATTCCGGTGTCGCTGATCGGCGCGTTTGCCCTGATGTCGCTGATGGGCTTCACCATCAACACCCTGACGCTGCTGGCGATGGTGCTGGCCATCGGCCTGGTGGTGGACGATGCCATCGTCATGCTGGAGAACATCCATCGGCATATCGAGGAGGGCATGCAGCCGCTGCAGGCGGCGCTCAAAGGCAGCCGTGAAATTGCCTTTGCGGTGATCGCCATGACCATGACTCTGGCAGCGGTGTTCGCGCCTATCGGCTTTATGCAGGGCACCACGGGCAAACTGTTTACCGAGTTCGCCTGGACCCTGGCCGGCGCGGTGTTGGTGTCGGGGTTTGTCGCCCTGACGCTGACGCCGATGATGTGCGCGTTGTTGCTCAAGCCGCATCAGGCCGGCGAGCGACATAACCGCCTGTACAACCTGATCGAAGACTTCCTCAACGGCCTGACCTACAGCTACAAGCACCTGCTTGCCAAGGCGCTGAGCGCCTGGGTGCTGGTGGTCGGCGTGCTGCTATTGACCGTAGTGGCCTGCCTGCTGCTGTTCTCTGGGTTGAAGTCCGAGCTGGCACCGACCGAGGACACCGGCACCATCATCGGCGTATTCAACGGCCCGGATGGCGCCACCATCAACTACACCGGGCGCTATGCCCGTGAGATCGAAGCCGCTTACGCCAGCATCCCTGAGACCAACCGCTATATGGTCATCGCCGGTTTTCCGACTGTGGCTCAGGGCATTTCCTTTATGAAGTTGGAAGATTGGGCCGATCGTTCGCGCAGTCAGTTCGAGATTCGCAACGAGCTGCTGCCCAAGCTGCAGAATATCGCCGGTTTTCGGGCATTCCCGGTCAATCGGCCGCCACTGGGGCAGAGCGCGCGTAATCAACCGGTGAATTTCGTGATTCGCTCGTCGATGGAGTACAGCGAGCTGCAGGGCTATGTCGATGAGCTGCTCAGTGCGTTACGTGATTATCCGGGGCTGGAAAGCCTGGACAGCGATCTGAAACTCAACGCGCCGCAGCTCAAAGTATCGGTCAACCGCGAGCAGGCCGTGGCAGTGGGCACTGATGTGGCCACCATTGGCCGCAGCCTGGAAAGCCTGTTCGGCAGCCGCCAGGTGACGCGCTTCAAGCAGAACGGCGAGCAGTACGACGTGCTGGTGCAGTTGCAGGGTGTGGACCGTAGCAACCCGCAGGATCTCGACCGCGTCTATGTGCGCGGCCGCGATGACGGCATGGTGCAGCTGTCCAACCTGATCGAGGTGCGTGAAACCGTGGCGCCGCGCGAGCTCAATCACTTCAACCAGTTGCGTGCAGTGACGGTGAGCGCCAACGTCGGTAGCGGCTACACCCTCGGCGAAGCCCTAACGCATCTGGAGCGCACCGCGCGCACGGTGTTTCCAGCCGAGACCCAATACGACTACACCGGCACCT
The DNA here is from genome assembly GCA_018827205.1 of Gammaproteobacteria bacterium. GTDB lineage: Bacteria > Pseudomonadota > Gammaproteobacteria > Pseudomonadales > Pseudomonadaceae > Aquipseudomonas. Next base: position 9,373 of record JAHJXZ010000278.1, read on the forward strand.
CGCGGGACTTCAAGGAGTCCAGCGCCGGTATTGCACTGATCTTCGCGCTGGCTTTGGCGTTTATCTTCCTGGTGTTGGCGGCGCAGTTTGAGAGCTTTACCGACCCGTTGATCATTCTGTTCAGCGTGCCGTTGTCGATGGCAGGGGCTTTATTGGCGCTGACCTTGTTTGGCGGCACCTTGAACATCTACTCGCAGATTGGTCTGGTGACGCTGATCGGTCTGATTACCAAGCACGGCATCCTGATCGTCGAATTCGCCAACGTGCTGTTGCGTCAGGGGCATGAACTACGCGCTGCGGTGATCGAGGCGTCGGTGCAGCGGCTGCGGCCAATTCTGATGACCACTGGGGCGATGGTACTGGGTTCACTGCCATTGGCGGTTGCCACGGGCGCGGGTGCAGAAAGCCGTCAGCAGATCGGCATGGTGATTGTCGGCGGCCTGCTGGTGGGCACCTTCTTCACCCTGTTTGTGATTCCGACCCTGTATATGCTGCTGCGCCGCTGGCGGCCAATAAAGCAGGAAAGTGAGGAAGTGGCGGTTGCGTAGGATGGGTCGGGCCGCGCAGGTTGAGCGAAGCGCTACCCATGCTGCTCTGATGGGTTACGCCGCCCAGGCAATGTGGCTTTGCCAAACATCCTTTGGGCGGCTAACCCATCCTACGGGATCGTGTCAGTCGACCTTCAGCACCAGCTTGCCGAAGTTCTCACCGCTGAACAGCTTCAGCAGGGTTTCCGGGAAAGTCTGTAGGCCGCTGACGATATCTTCCTTGGATTTCAGCTTGCCGCTGGCCATCCAGCCGCCCATCTCCGCAGCCGCTTCGGCAAAACGCGGGGCGTAGGTCATCACCACCATGCCTTCCATGCGCGCGCTGTTGACTAGCAGATTGAGGTAGTTGGCCGGGCCTTTGACAGCCTGCTTGTTGTTGTACTGGCTAATCGCCCCGCAAATGATCACTCGCGCCTTGAAGGCCAGGCGAGTGAGTACGGCATCGAGAATATCGCCGCCGACGTTGTCGAAATAGACGTTCACGCCTTTTGGGCATTCGCGCTTGAGGCCGGCGATCACGTCTTCGCTCTTGTAGTCGATGGCGCCGTCGAAGCCCAGCTCATCAATCAGGAACTTGCACTTGTCTGCGCCGCCAGCGATGCCGACCACGCGGCAGCCTTTGAGCTTGGCGATCTGCCCGGCAATGCTGCCGACTGCGCCGGCTGCGCCGGAAATCACCACGGTTTCACCGGCTTGCGGCGCGCCAACATCAAGCAGGGCGAAGTAGGCGGTCATGCCGGTCATGCCCAGGGCGGACAGGTACAGCGGCAGTGGCGCGCGCTTGGGGTCAACCTTATAGAAGCCCTTGGGCTCACCCAGGAAATAATCCTGCACACCAAGGGCACCGTTTACATGGTCACCCACGGCAAAGTCCGGGTGCTGCGAGGCCACCACTTCACCCACGCCTAATGCGCGCATCACCTCACCAATGCCGACTGGTGGGATATAGGACTTGGCATCGTTCATCCAGCCACGCATGGCTGGGTCCAGTGACAGGTAGGCGTTTTTCACCAGGATCTGCCCAGGACCGGGTTCGCCGATACTGGTTTCTACATAGCTGAAAGTCTCACGGCTGGGCAGGCCGACCGGGCGTTGGGCAAGCAGGAACTGGCGATTGAGTGGTGCAGTCATGGCAGGTACTCACTGAGCGGAAAGACTGTTGATAGCCCTTAGCGGTGCGATGGGCAAGATTTGCCTATCACTCGAATGGTTGTTAATCCATTCGAGTGATAGGCGTGCAGGGGTGTTAATCACTAATTTGGATGAAGCCATCACCAGCAGTTTGATAGTGCTGCCTTGCGAGCTGGGAGCTGATTAGACTCGATACAGTTTCTAAATCCTTGCGAGGACACGCAGATGAGCTTTAGCTTTTCCGGCCGGGTTGCCCTGGTCACCGGTGGTGCTGCTGGTATTGGTCGTGCCACGGCACTGGCATTCGCCAACGAAGGCCTGCAGGTGGTGGTGTCTGACGTTGATGTGGCGGGCGGCGAGGCGACAGTCGCGCTGATCCGTGAGGCCGGCGGCGATGCGCTGTTTGTGCGCTGCGACGTGACCCGTGACGCCGAGGTCAAGGTGCTGATGGAACGTACTCTGGGCGCATACGGGCGCCTGGACTATGCCTTCAACAACGCCGGCATCGAGATCGAGAAAGGCAAGCTGGCCGAGGGCAGCGAAAGCGAGTTCGACGCCATCATGGGCGTTAACGTCAAAGGTGTGTGGCTGTGCATGAAGCACCAGATCCCGCTGTTGCTGGCGCAGGGTGGTGGCGCGATCGTCAACACCGCGTCGGTAGCCGGCCTGGGCGCTGCGCCGAAGATGAGCATCTATGCCGCCTCCAAGCATGCGGTGATCGGCCTGACCAAATCGGCAGCGGTCGAATATGCGAAGAAGAAAGTGCGGGTCAACGCGGTTTGCCCGGCGGTGATCGACACCGATATGTTCCGCCGTGCCTATGAAGCTGACCCGAAGAAGGCGGAGTTCGCGGCTGCCATGCACCCGGTCGGGCGCATTGGCAAGGTCGAGGAAATTGCCATCGCAGTACTTTACCTGTGCTGCGATAACGCGGCCTTCACCACCGGCCAGGCGCTGGCGGTGGATGGTGGCGCTACGGCGATCTAATTTCATTCAGCAATAAAAAGGCGCCCATCTGGGCGCTTTTTTTATACCTCGCCATTTCTTTCACACGATTGGCCACTAAAGTCACTGCAGTGTTCTACGCCGCTGTTCAAGATCGACGAGCGCTTTGACTGAGGAGTAAGCAAGCCGTGACAGCTGACCCGTTATTGACCCTGTTTCTGCCCATTGCCCTGGGCATCATCATGCTCGGCCTGGGCCTTTCGCTGACCCTGGCGGATTTTGCCCGGGTGGTGAAGTTTCCCAAACCGGTGCTGATCGGCCTGAGCTGCCAACTGTTGCTGCTGCCCGTGGTGTGTTTCTTTCTGGCCAAGGCGTTTGGCCTGGCCCCGGCTCTGGCGGTTGGCCTGATGCTGCTGGCGGCCTCGCCCGGCGGCACCACAGCCAATCTCTACAGCCATCTGGCCCATGGCGACGTGGCGCTGAATATCACCCTGACGGCAGTTAACTCGGTGATCGCGGTGTTGACCATGCCGCTGATCGTCAACCTGTCGCTGGCCTACTTTATGGAGGGCGATCAGGCCCTACCGTTGCAGTTCACCAAGGTCGTGCAGGTGTTTGTCATCGTGCTCGGCCCGGTGGCCATTGGTATCTGGATACGCAGCCGTTTTCCTGGCTTTGCTGCGCGCATGGAGAAGCCGGTGAAGATCATCTCGGCACTGTTTCTGCTGATCATCATCATCCTGGCGGTGGTCAAGGATTGGCAGACCTTCGTTGATTACGCGCCTCTGGTGGGCGGGGCGGCGCTGGCCTTCAACCTGATCAGCCTAGCGGTGGGTTACTGGGTGCCACGGTTGTTGAAGTTGAGCCTGCGCCAGTCGATTGCCATCGGCATGGAGATCGGTATTCATAATGGCACCCTGGCAATTGCCCTGGCGCTGAGCCCAATGCTGCTGAACAACGCCACTATGTCGATCCCGGCGGCGATCTACAGCATCATCATGTTCTTTACCGCAGGTGCCTTCGGCTGGTGGGTCAACTTTGCCCATGGCAAAGAGCTGAAAGCCACTGAATAGGTTGGCGAGTATGAAAAAGCCCGTCACTTGGACGGGCTTTTTCATACCTGCAGGTTGCTTCAGTGCAGCGGCAGTTCCACGCCCTCAAACAGTTCTTCAAGCTCGACCTTGCTGTGGCACTGCACGGCTTTGGCCATGACGTCGCGGGTCAGGTGCGGGGCGAACTTCTCGATAAAATCGCACATGAAACCGCGCAGGAAGGTGCCGCGACGGAAGCCGATCTTGGTCACGCTGGCTTCGAACAGGTCGCCAGCGTCCAGTACCACCAGATCCGGGTCGAGCTTGGCATCAACCGCCATCTTGGCCACGATGCCGACGCCCAGGCCCAGGCGTACATAAGTCTTGATCACGTCGGCGTCGGCGGCGGTAAACACCACTTTCGGCGTCAGGCCGCGATGGCTGAAGGCTTCGTCGAGCTTGGAGCGGCCGGTAAAGCCAAACACGTAGGTGACGATGGCATATTCGGCCAGGGCCTCCAGGGTCAGCTTCGGCAGCTTGGTCAGTGGGTGGCCCTGGGGCACAACTACGCAGCGGTTCCAGCGGTAGCAGGGCATCATGATCAGGTCATTGAACAGCTCCAGGCCTTCGGTGGCGATGGCGAAGTCGACGGTGCCATCGGCAGCCATTTCGGCGATCTGCATCGGCGTGCCTTGGTGCATGTGCAGTGACACGTCAGGGTACTGCTTGATAAACGCGCTGATAACCGGCGGCAATGCATAGCGCGCCTGGGTGTGGGTGGTGGCGATGGACAGGGTGCCTTTCTTCTCGTTGGAGAATTCCTGAGCGATCTGCTTGATGCTTTCGACCTTGCGCAGGATCTCGCCGGCGGTATTGATAATGCGCTCGCCTGCCGGGGTGATGCGGGTCAGGTGTTTGCCGCTGCGGGCGAATACTTCAACCCCCAGTTCGTCTTCGAGTAGGCGGATCTGTTTGCTAATACCGGGCTGCGAGGTGTAGAGGCTTTGTGCCGTGGCAGAAACGTTGAGGTCGTGATGCGCGACTTCCCAGATGTAGCGCAGTTGCTGAAGCTTCATAAAAATCCCTCAAAGCAAAAAGACAGCCGTTCAGGTTACCGGCGTTTTATATAACCATAATGATGATTGAAGCATTAAATCTAGACCAAAAAATAGAATGTGCAGCGCTTGTTTAAAGGTCACCGCGGCTGCGGTGTTGCAGCATTGGCACCAGGTACACCGGTACTTCGGACAACTGCACCAGCCGCGACGCGGTGCGCCCCAGTGGAATGTCCATATCCGTGCCGTGACTGTGGCTACCTAGGACCAGCAAATCCACGCCGAGTTGCTGCGCTTCATCGAGTATCACCAGCGGTGGATCGCCCTGTACCACGCGCACCGCCTTGATCAGCTCAAGGTCATGCAGGGCTTCGCCGATCTCATCGCGAAAGCCTTCCAGCACCCGTTGTTCGATACTTGCCATTACCGTGCTCAGGCCGTTGGTGCGTAATTCTTTGAGCCGCTCTTCATCCAGGTAGGTTTGCAGCACCGACTCGGCAAACAGGCCCATGGGCTCCACCGCGTGCACCACATACAGGCTGGCATTGAAGGAACGAGTCAGTGCTAGTGCATGCTGCAGGATGTAGGGGGCGTATAGGCCGAGGTCGGTTGCATAGAGAATCGAGCGAATCATTCGGCCTCCTTGACTGCCAGACTGGCAGGCCTGATCTGAGCTTAGCAGCGCAAGCAATAAGTCAAAGAAAGCCGAGGTTTTGAGGACGAATGGTTATATACGAGGGAAAGGTTTAAGCGGCGAGGGCGACTGAGTGCCCTCGGGCGTGGATTTAAAGTTGTGGCTCGTTGCTGATGCCATGCGGGACATGGCCGGTGGGCACGACTTTACTGGCTTTTTCGCAGTGGCCGGTCTGGTCGTCGAAGAAGACGTCAGCGCCGAAGGTTTCCAGGATCGCGGATTTTTCCAGGCCGCCGAGGAAGAAGGATTCATCCAACCGGATATTCCACTCGCGCAACGTACGAATCACCCGCTCATGGGCCGGGGCCGAGCGCGCGGTAACCAGCGCCGTGCGAATCGGGCACTGCTCTTCGGGAAATTCCTGCTGCAAGCGGTGCAGGGCGGCGAGGAACGGCTTGAATGGGCCGCCACCGAGCAACTCACGGGCCGACTGGCGCTCGTGACTCTGGAAGGCTTCCAGGCCGGCCTGCTGATAGACCCGCTCGGACTCATCGGAAAACAGCACAGCGTCCCCGTCGAAGGCGATGCGCAGTTCATTGCTCGCAGCGCGCCGCGCACCACCGGAAAGGATAGTGGCTGCACCAAACCCTGAACGTAAAGCACTGCGCACGTCTTCAGCATGGGTGGAGAGAAACAGGTGGCAACCAAACGCTGCCAGGTAAGGGTCGGGACTGCGCCCCCCGACAAAAGCGGCGCGCGAGATGCCCAGACCGTAATGCTGAATCGAGTTGAACGCACGCAGGCCGGTGTCGGCGCTATTGCGCGAAACCAGAATGACTTCGACCCGCTGCTGTTTGAGGGTCGTGTTCAGTGCCAGGAGTTTTTCCACCAGAGGAAAGGCATCACCCGGAGGGAGTATCTCGTCCTCGTGTTCGATCTGATATTGGCGATAGGCCTCGACGCCCTGACTTTCATAGATCTGATGGCTGTCGCGCAGGTCGAACAGCGCCCGCGAGGAGATTGCCAGTACCAGTTTGTCGCCTAATCCCTTGCTCATGGCTGTGTCCTATTGCGCGCGTTGTTCGAGGAAACGCAGGGTCTGATAAAGCATCTCGGTGCGTGGCATGGCGCAGCCGGTCTTTGCCGCTGCGGCCAACGGCGCGGCATAAATGGCGTGCAGTTCCAGCGGGCGCTGCAGGGCAAAGTCGTGATACATGCTTGGCAGATAATCCGGCATGCGGTCGGTGGCCGCCAGCAGCTTGCCGGCAAAGCCTGCAGGTAACTGATAACCACAGGCGCCGGCGGCATCCACCACTTCTTGCATGATCGCCTCGATCAGTGCGCGGCTATCGGCGTTGCCCATCAGCGCCGTGGTGGCGCTGTTCAGCAGCACGGCCAGGCCGTTATAGGGCACGTTCCACACCAGTTTCTGCCAGCGTGCCTGGTTGAGTTCGGCCATGGCAGTGGAGTCCAGCCCTGCAGCCTGAAACAGCGCACTGCCTTGCTCGAGGATCTGCTGACGACTGTCGGCTTCACTCGCCGGGCCTGAGTGATAGCCCAGGTTGACGCTGCCCAGGGCCTGGTGCTCGACCACCCCCGGTGCGCTGCGATGGGCGCAGATATAGCAAAGGCCGCCCAGCAGGTGCAGCGAGTCTGGCAGCAGCGGGCGCAGTTCGTCTTCCACGGCTAGGCCATTCTGCATCAGCACCACCTTGGCGCCAGGCGCGGCGGCCTGGCTGATTAACGGAGCCAGTTCGGCATTGCTGGTGGTCTTGGCGCCGATCAGCAGCCAGTCGCAAGGCGGCATGTCGGCCGCCGACTGGTAAGCCTGCACGTTATCCAGGTGCAGGTTGCCGTGTACGGCGCTGTTAACCTGCAGCCCTTGACTGGCGACTGCAGCAAATTCGCTGCGTAGCAGAAAATGCACATCAAAACCGGCGCGAGCCAGCATCAGGCCATAAAAACCGCCAATCGCGCCGGAGCCGATAATGCCTATGCGAGGTGCTGCATTCATTAGGGTAGTTCCTCTGCGGGGCGCGACAGGGCAGTGTCCAGCGCCTGAATAAGTTCGGCTGTGTGCAGGCGACTCTGTAGCGCGCCATAAAATTGGCCATCCCGTACCACGAATAGCGCGGGTAGATGAAATACCTCGTAGCGCGTCACTAAACCGCCGCTGTTGGCTGCATCGACCCAGGCCAGGCGCTGTATTGGCAGCGGTAATTTAGGCAGTTCACGGCGCGCCCAACGGCAACTGGCACAACCTATGCTGGTAAATATCAGCAGTGAGGTGCCGGGTAGGTCGAGCAGATGGCGGTCTGCATCTAGATCGGTCAGTTCCAGCTCAGTCACTATACTGCTCAATGTGGTATCAAATTGATGGCATCCGAGGTCGTAACCGATGCGTCACTTTCTGCGTCATCCCAGCGATATGCCGGTTGAATTGGTGGTACGCAATCAGGCTTGCGTACCGAAACAGCGGCTTAACAATATCAGCCTCGGCGGTGTGGCTTGCAACTCCAAGCGCGCATTCCGCCGTGGCACCGCCGTCGAAATGCGAATTCCGCTATTTGGCGAGCATGCCTGTTATCCAGGTGTCGTTGCCTGGTGCTGTAAGCAAGAGGGTCAGTATCTGGTCGGCATCGCCTTCGTTGATGAGGACACCTTGTTTCGCGCACGCATGGTCGAACAGGTCTGTCAGATCGAACATTATCGCCATCAGCGTGAGCAGGAGCTGGGCTGCAGTCTGACTGTTGAGGCGGTTGCGCAGGAGTGGATCAGCCAGCATGCCGCAGAATTCTCCCGCGCCAGCCTGAGTTAGTCGAATCGTCCTGTCGGCGCGGCTTAAGCCACCAAGCCCATTGTCGAGCCAGGCCTTTACGCGCTAAGGTTCGGCTTCCCCGCTGTGCTCATATTGCTGTGCTCCGCCACACGGGGATCGCTGGCGGCCGGCACCCGTGACCTGATGACTCTGACTGATGAATAGCACGATGGCTGATTTACCGATTGATGACCTGAACGTTGCCTCCAACGAGACCCTGATAACCCCCGCAGAGCTCAAGCGTGAAATTCCGCTGACCGAAGCTGCTCTGCGCACGGTTGCCAGTGGTCGTGAGGTAATCCGCAATATTCTCGATGGCAAGGATCATCGCCTGTTCGTGGTGGTTGGGCCGTGCTCGATCCACGACATTAAGGCTGCCCACGAGTATGCAGGGCGCCTCAAAGCGCTGGCGGCTGAACTGTCGGACAGCATGTATCTGGTCATGCGGGTGTATTTTGAGAAGCCGCGTACCACCGTGGGTTGGAAAGGGCTGATCAACGATCCGTTCATGGATGACTCTTTCAAGATCCAGGATGGGCTGCACATCGGTCGCACGTTGTTGCGTGACCTGGCTGAAATGGGCCTGCCAACCGCTACCGAAGCGCTTGACCCGATCTCGCCGCAATATTTGCAGGATTTGATCAGCTGGTCGGCCATTGGCGCACGTACCACCGAATCGCAGACTCACCGCGAGATGGCCTCTGGTTTGTCCTCGGCTGTGGGCTTTAAAAACGGCACCGATGGCGGTCTGACTGTGGCGATCAACGCCCTGCAGTCAGTTTCCAGCCCGCACCGTTTCCTCGGCATCAACCAGGAAGGTGGCGTATCCATCGTCACCACCAAAGGCAATGCCTACGGTCACGTGGTGTTGCGCGGTGGCAACGGCAAGCCGAACTACGACTCGGTCAGTGTTGCCGTTTGTGAGCAGGAACTGACCAAAGCCGGCATACGCCCGAACATCATGGTCGATTGCAGTCACGCCAACTCCAATAAGGACCCGGCTCTGCAACCGCTGGTAATGGACAATGTGGCTAACCAGATTCTTGAAGGCAACCAGTCGATCGTCGGCCTGATGGTAGAAAGCCACCTGGGCTGGGGTGCCCAGTCGATTCCTAAGGACTTGAGCCAGCTCAAGTACGGCGTGTCGATCACCGATGCCTGCATCGACTGGGAAAGCACCGAGAAAACCCTGCGCGGTATGCACGCCAAGCTCAAAGATGTGCTGCCTAAGCGTCAGCGCGGCTAAGTACAGCGGCTGTAAAAAAAACGGGCTTATGCGTCGCATAAGCCCGTTTTTTTATACCTATCAATCAATTACGCCTCCCGCTTACCCCAGTTAAGAATCGCCAAGGTCAGCAGCCCTGCAACAATCCCCCAGAACGCCGAACCCACTGAGAACAGGGTCATGCCTGAGGCCGTTACCAGAAAAGTGATCAGCGCCGCTTCGCGTTCTTTCGGCTCGCTCATGGCTTGGGTCAGACCGCCGATGATCGACGCGAACAGCGCAAGCGCGGCGATGGAGAGGATCAGCGCCTTGGGTAGAGCAGCAAATAGCGCCGCCAGGGTTGCGCCGAAGATGCCGGCGATGCCGTAGAACACCCCGCACCAGATGGCGGCGGTGTAGCGTTTTTTCGGGTCTTCGTGTGCTTCCGGGCCGGCGCAGATCGCCGCGCTGATAGCGGCCATATGGATGCCGTGGCTGCCGAACGGGGCGAGCAGTATTGAGGTTAATCCTGTCGTCGTTAACAGCGGGCTGGCCGGCACGTCATAGCCATTGGCCCTCAGCACAGCCATGCCCGGCAGGTTCTGCGAGGCCATGGCGACGATAAACAGCGGGATACCGATGCTGATAACAGCGGCCAGGGAGAAGCTTGGAGTGGTCCATTCCGGTACCGCCAGTTGCAGCTCGAAGTGTTCAAAATTGAGTAGGCCGAAGACTCCGGCCAGTCCGCTGCCAACGATCAGCGCCGCGAGCACCGCATAGCGCGGCAGCAGGCGTTTACCCAGCAGGTAGGCGAGCAGCATGGCCACCACCAGCAGCGGTTGCTGCTCGGCGGCCACGCAGATTTCCAGACCGATCTTGAACAGCACGCCGGCCAGCAGAGCGGCGGCGATGGAGGCAGGGATGCGGCGCATCAGGCGGTCAAAGGTGCCGGTCATGCCGATCAGCACAATCAACGCCGAGGCGAAGATATACGCACCAATCGCCTCGCCGTAGGGCACGCCTGGCAGGCTGGTAATCAGCAGTGCCGCGCCGGGTGTGGACCAGGCGATCATGATCGGCGCGCGATAGCGCAGCGACAGGCCGATGCAGCAGAGCGCCATGCCAATCGACAGCGCCCAGATCCACGATGAAATTTGCCCGTTAGTCAGTCCGGCAGCCTGGCCGGCCTGAAACATCAGCACCAGTGAGCTTGTATAGCCAGTGAGCATGGCAATAAAGCCGGCGACGATCGCTGAGGGCGAGGTGTCCGCCAGGGGGCGTAGACGTGGTTGTGACAAGTCGTGCATCAGAACAGCCCCGTGTCCGCAAGGATGGGATACAGCGACGCCACTAACAGCAGCGCCATACCGATATTAAATACACGCAAGCGACGGCTATCCTGCAGCCAGTTGCGCAGCAGGCTACCGAGAACGGTCCAGACGCTCATGGTCGGGCAATTGACCAAGGCAAACAGCCCTGAAATCAGCAGTACATTGACCATGAAGTTTTCCTGAGGCGTGTAAGTGGTGATGGCACCAATGGCCATGATCCAAGCCTTTGGGTTGACCCACTGGAAGGCTGCGGCCTGCAGAAAACTGAAAGGCTTGCCGCTGGCAACGCTTTGGCTGCCGGGCGCACCGGCTCTAGCGATCTTCCAGGCCAGGTACAACAGGTAAGCAGCCCCCACGTAACGCAGCACGCTATAGAGCAGCGGCACCTGTTCGAATAACTGGCCAAGCCCTAAACCGACTGATAGCACCAGCAGCATTAGTCCCAAGCTGATACCCAGCATGTGGGGCAAGGTGCGGCGCAGGCCAAAATTCGCCCCGGAGGCGAGCAGCATGGTGTTGTTGGGGCCCGGTGTCACTGAGGTGACAAAGGCAAAAGCGACAAAGGCAATCAGCAGTTCGAGGGTCATGGCGCAGCACTCATAGGCAATGCTGATCAGCCTAGGGACAGATGGACAGGGCGTCGCGGTACAGCGATGCAGGCAATGAGCGGTACAGTTTTTAGTGTGCAACTGCTGGTCGGTACAGTTAGGTCGCTAGTCTGCGCGCGTTGGTGTGTTCAGTTGTCGGGCGAGCTGTTCGGGTGGCTATTGCCCAACGTCTGGTTGACCTGCAGCCAAGCACTGACAGCTTCTTCTCCGACTTCATTAAAGGCCCGCTGTAACAGCTTGGCCTGCTCGCGGCGCAGCGCCTGTTCTAGCTTGGCGCCTTCGGCGGTAAAACCGAGTAGGCGTTTGCGCTTGTCGTTTTCGGCGGCAAGACTTTGCACCAGGTCCATTTCCAGCAGCTGGCGCAGTGGTGTGTTCAGCGCTTGCTTGCTGACGCCCAGATAGCCGAGCAGTTCTTTCATGCTCAGGCCTGGGTACTTGGCGATAAAAAACAGGATGCGGTGATGCACCCGCGACAGGCCACGGCGCGCCAGCATTTCATCGGCTTTGGCGGTGAAGGCTTGATAGCCAAAGAAGAAGGCTTCCATGGCAGTCTGCTGAGTGGTTGGATTTTTAAGGTCAAGCATATTGACGTATCCAGTCTGGTCGTCGTAGTTTCGGTCAAACAGTTTGACCTATTTTTATTTGCCTTTGCTACCGGTGATATCCATGGCCTTCTCCGAACGTGTTGCCCGCCTGAAAAGCTCCCTGATTCGTGAAATTCTTGCTGCGGCGCAGCGTCCGGAAGTCATGTCATTTGCTGGCGGCTTGCCGGCCGAACCCATGTTGCCGAAGGTCGAGTGGGCTGACATGCCAGCGAGCATGGGTCAGTACGGCATGAGTGAAGGCGAACCGGCGTTGCGCGAAGCGATTGCCGCCGAAGCCCGCGCTTTGGGTGTGCCCTGCGATGCCAGCCAGGTACTGATCGTCAGCGGCTCGCAGCAGACCCTCGACTTGGCCAGCAAGCTGTTTATCGATCCGGGTACCGAAGTTCTGCTCGAAGCGCCGACTTACCTGGCTGCGCTACAGGCCTTCCAGCTATTTGGCGCCGATTGCATCGCTGTACCGCAGGAAGCCGATGGCCCGCAGATTGATGCGCTGCGTGAGCGTCTGCAAAACCATAAACCTGCATTTGCCTATCTGATTCCGACCTTTCAAAACCCATCGGCCGTGCGCTACAGCGAAGCCAAGCGCGACGCCGTAGCTGCATTGCTCGATGAGTTCGGCGTGACCCTGATTGAAGATGAGCCTTACCGCGAGCTGGTGTTTGACCAAGGCAGCGCCACGCCGATTGTCAGCCGCTTGCAGAAGGCCAGCTGGATCTACACCGGCACCGTATCGAAAACCCTGCTACCGGGCCTGCGCGTGGGCTACCTGATTGCCACGCCGGATCTTTACCCCTATTTGCTGCGCCTCAAACAGTCGGCGGATTTGCACACCAACCGTATTGGTCAGTGGCAAGCACTGCAGTGGTTGGGCAGCGAGAAATACCGTGGTCATCTGGCCGAGCTGCGCGACTTTTATCGCATCCGCCGTGATGCCATGCAGGCGGTGCTGGAAGAGCACTTCAGCGACCTGGCTGACTGGCAGATTCCCCAGGGTGGCTTGTTCTTCTGGCTGACGCTCAAACAACCGCTGGACACCCGCACGTTGTTGGCGCCGGCGCTGGCGCAGAACGTTGCGTTTATGCCGGGCGAACCGTTCTTTATCGATCCGGACGCCAACCCTGGCTATTTGCGGCTTAATTTCAGCCACGTTGCGCCGGAACGTTTGGGTGAGGGTCTCAAGCGTTTGGCTGAAGTGATCCGCCAGGTGCAAGCGAGTTAATTGAAGGACTCAGTAAGAGGAGGGGATATGGTCAAGGTTTATGGCGATTACCGTTCGGGCAACTGCTACAAGATCAAACTGATGCTGCACCTGCTGGATCAGCCTTATGAGTGGATAGCGGTCGATATCCTCAAGGGCGAAACCCAGAGCGATGCCTTTTTGGCCAAAAATCCCAATGGCAAGATCCCGGTGCTGGAGCTGGAAGACGGCACCTGCCTGTGGGAATCCAACGCCATCCTCAACTTCCTCGCCGACGGCAGCACGTTTCTGCCGCGTGAGCCGCGTCTGCGCACCCAGGTGCTGCAATGGCAGTTCTTCGAGCAGTACAGCCACGAGCCCTATGTGGCGGTGGCGCGCTTTATCCAGCTGTACCAGGGCCTGCCTGAAGCACGCCGTAGCGAGTACGAGGAGTGCCATGCACGCGGTTACAAGGCGCTCAAAGTGATGGAGAAGCAGCTGCAGCGCACGCTATATCTGGTTGGTGACAGCTTCTCGATTGCCGATATCGCCCTGTATGCCTACACCCATGTGGCGGATGAAGGCGGCTTTGATCTGACCCCGTACCCTGCCATCCGCACATGGTTGGAGCGGGTTGCCAGCCATCCACGTTATGTCGGCATGCTCGACTGACAATGTGCTGATGCTGGCGGGCGAGCACACGTTGTGTCTGTTCGCCCGCCAATCACCAGCTCAGCGTAAAAAGCACTTATCATTCAACGATCTATCTACATGACTGGGTCGCTGGATGCCTTCTGCTGTTCAGCGCTACAAGCGGCGCATTGCCGCTGCTCTGGCGCACTACTTTCCCCACACC
>JAHJXZ010000279.1 GCA_018827205.1 Gammaproteobacteria bacterium
TCGACTGGAACAACTTCCAGCCCAACTTCTACATGATCTTCCAACCTGGCACCCTGCAGGACCTACCGGTCACCTACCTGACCAGCTTCTACCTGCCGCCGCAGCACGAAAAGCAACTGGTCGAACTGTCGCGCGCCTTCCCGGCCGTGACGTTGCTACAGGTCGAAGCGCTGTTGGCGCAACTGCGCAGCATCCTTGCCCAGGTCACCTTGGCCATCGAATTCGTCCTGCTGTTCGTCTTGGCGGCGGGGCTTGCCGTGCTGTTCGCGGGACTGCAGTCCACGCTGGATGAGCGCATCCGCCAGGGCGCGCTGCTGCGGGCCCTGGGTGCCGAACGCAAACTGCTGATCAAGGCGCGCCGTGCCGAGTTCGGCCTGCTTGGCGCATCAAGCGGACTGCTCGCGGCCTTTGGCTGTGAGCTGATCAGCTTCCTGCTCTACCGCTTTGCCTTCGACCTCACCTGGCAGCCGCATCCCTGGCTGCTCTTGCTGCCTTTGATCGGTGCGCTGCTGGTAGGTACGGCTGGCGTTCTCGGTACGCGCCGCGCCTTGAATATCAGCCCGCTGACGGTGCTGCGCGAGGGCTGATAGACTCGCGCACCACCTCCAACAAGCTGAACTATGAGTCGCTACCGTCCACCACGCTCCGCCGGCACACCCTTGATCACCCCCGAGGGCGAGGCCCGCATGCGCGCCGAGCTGCATGAGCTTTGGCATGTTCGCCGCCCCCAGATTACCCAATCGGTCAGTGAAGCCGCGGCGCAAGGGGATCGTTCGGAGAACGCCGAATACACCTACGGCAAGAAGATGCTGCGCGAGATCGACAGCCGCGTACGTTTTCTGACCAAGCGCCTGGAAAACCTCAAGGTCGTCAGCGTCAGGCCTAGCGATCCGGATAAGGTCTACTTCGGCGCCTGGGTAACCGTGGAAGATGAAGACGGTGTTGAATCGCGCTACCGCATCATCGGTCCGGACGAACTGGACCTGAAAAACAACCTGATCAGCATCGACTCCCCCTTGGCCCGCGCCCTTATCGGCAAGAGCCTGGACGCCGAAGTGCGGGTGCAAACCCCGACCGGCGAGAAGACCTGGTACATCGTCGCCATCGACTACCCGTGACCGAGCCGAGCATGCCCTCCGCACCTGACGCCCCAACCCAGCAAGCCCGCCTTGAGTGGGATGAGCAGGGCCAACCGCTGTCCAGCCAGTTCGCCGATGTGTACTTCTCCAACGAGAATGCTCTGGCCGAAACCCGCTACGTGTTTCTCGCCAACAACCAGCTGCCGGAACGCTTCGCAGCGCTGACGGCCGATCAGCAGTTGGTCATTGGCGAAACCGGCTTCGGCACCGGGCTGAATTTCCTCTGCGCCTGGCAGCTGTTTGAACAGCACGCCGCGGCGAGCGCACGCCTGCACTTTGTCAGCGTGGAAAAATACCCGCTGCACAAGGCCGACCTGCAACGTGCGCTGGCGCTGTGGCCGGAACTTGCGCCCTACGCCGAGCAGTTGCTGACGCAATACGTGGCGCTGCACCCAGGCTTTCAGCGCCTGGTTTTTGCGGGTGGCCGTATCGTCCTGACCCTGCTGATTGGAAATGCCTTGGACCTGCTCGGCCAACTGGACGCCCAGGTCGACGCCTGGTTTCTCGACGGCTTTGCTCCAGCGAAAAACCCGGATATGTGGACGCCGGAGCTATTTGCCGTGCTGGCCAGACTGTCCCACGCCAGCACTACTCTGGGCACCTTTACCAGCACCGGCTATGTACGCCGCCGATTGAACGATGCTGGCTTCAAGATGAAGCGCGTGCCGGGCCTGGGAAAAAAATGGGAAGTGCTTAAAGGCAGCTTTATCGGCACAGCTGAGGCGACTGAAAAGCCTTGGTTTGCTCGCCCACCGCAGCCTGCTGGCCCGCGCACTGCCATTGTGATCGGCGCAGGCCTGGCCGGCTGTGCCACTGCCGCCAGCCTGGCCCAGCGCGGCTGGCAGGTCACCTTGTTGGAACGGCATGCCGCCATCGCCCAGGAAGCCTCGGGCAACCCGCAAGGCGTGCTCTACCTCAAGCTATCAGCCCATCACACCACGCTGTCACGTCTGATCGTCAGCGGCTTCGGCCATACACGCCGGCTACTGGAACAGCTGCATAAAGGCACGGACTGGGACAACTGCGGCGTGCTGCAACTGGCCTTCGACGCCAAGGAAGCGCAGCGCCAGACACAGCTTGCAGCGGCCTTCCCGGCCGATCTGCTGACGAACTTGGACAGAAGCGCCGCCGAAGCCAAAGCCGGCATACCCTTGCCTGCGGGTGGCTTGTTCTATCCCGAGGCCGGCTGGGTGCATCCGCCAGCGCTATGTGCATTGCTTAGTCAGCAGCCAAATATCCAGCTGCAACTGCATCAAGAAGCGCTAGAACTGCGCCGTAACGGTGATAGCTGGCAGGCCTTGAATGGCGAACAGCTGCTGGCCAGCGCCAGTGTGGTGGTATTAGCCAGCGCTGCTGAGATCAAAGGTTTTAGTCAGAGCGCAGGCCTTCCGCTAAAACGCATCCGCGGACAAATCAGCCGCCTGCCAGCCACAGCCGCCAGTCGCGCATTAAGTACGGTGGTATGCGCTGAAGGCTATGTCGCCCCGGTACGCCAGGATGAACATACCCTGGGGGCGAGCTTTGATTTCAACAGCAACGACCTGACGCTAAACAGCGCCGATCACGCAAGCAATATGCAGTTGCTGGAAGAAATCTCGCCCGAGCTTTCCCGCGCACTGAATGCAGCGACACTCAACCCCGAACAACTGCAAGGTCGCGCCGCATTTCGCTGTACCAGCCCGGACTATCTGCCGATTGTCGGCCCGTTAGCCGATGCAACCGCCTTTGCCGAAGCCTATGCGGTGCTGAGCAAGGATGCCCGCCAAGTGCCAGACACGCCCTGCCCCTGGCTCGATGGTTTGTATATCAACAGCGGGCATGGTTCACGCGGGCTGATCACCGCACCGCTATCCGGTGAGCTGATTGCAGCCTGGCTCAACAACGAGCCACTGCCAGTACCTGCCGATGTGGCTCAGGCCTGCCATCCCAACCGCTTCGCCTTACGCACGTTGATCCGCAACAAGCCATAGCGCATGTGCGCCTGCACGCAGGCGCACAGCTTCCATTAGCCGCGTAGGCTAAAGCGCCAGGCGCGGTGAATCTTCGGGTTGCGGGCAAAGTCCTGATCGAGGGTCGAAGCGCTTATTTCCTCAACCTGATAACGCGCCGCCAGGCTCTCATCGAGCTCAAACTTGCGGAAGTTGTTGGAGAAATACAGCACGCCACTCGGTGCTAGACGCGCCATGGCCAGGTCGAGCATCTCCACGTGGTCACGCTGGATGTCGAAGATGCCTTCCATGCGCTTGGAGTTGGAGAAGGTCGGCGGATCGATAAAGATCAGCTCGTACTCGCCACGATCCTCAGCCAACCAGGTCATCACATCGGCCTGTTCCAGCTTGTTCTTGTCCGAATAGCCATTGAGCGACAAGTTGCGTCGCGCCCAGTCCAGGTAAGTCTTCGACAGATCGACGCTGGTGGTGGTGCGCGCGCCGCCCTTGGCCGCATGCACGGTTGCAGTGGCGGTGTAGCAGAACAGGTTGAGGAAGCGCTTGCCGGCGGCCTCTTTCTGAATACGCAGACGCAGCGGACGGTGGTCAAGAAACAGCCCGGTATCCAGGTAATCGGTGAGGTTGACCAGCAGCTTTACGCCGCCCTCGCTGACTTCCATAAACTGGCCCTGAGTCGCCTGACGCTGGTACTGCTTGGTACCGCTCTGGCGCTCGCGACGCTTGATCACCACCTTGCTCTTATCGACGCCCAGCGCCTGCGGAATCGCGGCGATGGCATCAAACATGCGCTCTTTGGCTTTATCAGGATCAATGGACTTGGGCGCGGCATATTCCTGCACATGCACCCAATCACCATACAGATCCACTGCCATGGAATATTCCGGCATATCGGCGTCGTAAAGGCGGTAGCACTGCACGTCTTCCTTGCGCGCCCACTTGCCCAGCTGTTTGAGGTTCTTCTGTAGGCGGTTGGCAAACATCTGCCCGCCCTCACTCAAGCGCGCTAGCTCGACCACCGGAGCAGGTGCAGGAGCTGGCTTAATCGGATTACCGTTCTTATTGTACTGACGCTCTAGCGGCTCCAGCGGGGATTTGTCCGCCTCGGCCTGTTCGCGCTCGCGTTCACGCTGCTCGGGCGTGCGGCGCTCGCCGGTAACGAACTGCTCAGGCTGCACTTTGATAAGCAGCAGCTTGCACGGCAGCGCGCCGTTCCAGAAGGCGTACTGCTTGTGGCTGCGGATACCCATGCGCTTGCCCAGGTCCGGCGCGCCGGTAAATACCGCCGCCTCCCAGCCCATGCAGGCTTGACGCAGGCGCTCGCCGAGATTTTGGTAGAGGTACAGCAGGCTCGCTTCATCGCCCAGACGCTCGCCGTAGGGCGGGTTACAGATCACCAGGCCTTTCTGATTTTGATCCGGACGTGGCTCGAAGGTCGCTACTTCGCCCTGATAGACCTTGATCCAATCGCTCATGCCAGCGCGCTCGATGTTATTGCGCGCCGGCTGAATCAGCCGTGGGTCGGCTTCATAGCCGCGAATCCACAGCGGAGGTTTGGCCATGCCTGCTGCTGCACGCTCTTCGGCTTCGGCATGCACTTTCTTCCACAAAGCCGGCACGTGGCCCAGCCATTTGCTGAAGCCCCATTGCTCACGGGTCATATTCGGCGCGATGTCGGCGGCGATCATTGCCGCCTCGACCAGGAATGTACCAACACCGCACATCGGGTCAGCCAGTGCGCCGCCTTCGGCTGCAATACGTGGCCAACCGGCGCGAATCAATACCGCAGCGGCGAGGTTTTCCTTCAGCGGCGCAGCGCCCTGCTGCAGGCGATAACCGCGCTGGTGCAGGCTATGGCCGGACAGGTCGAGGGAGAGAATCGCCTCGCCGCGATCCAGGCGCAGATGAATGCGCAGATCCGGGTTGAGCTTGTCGACTGATGGCCGCGTACCGTCTTTCAAGCGCAGCTTGTCGACGATGGCATCCTTGACCTTCAACGCACCGAAATGGGTGTTGTCGATGCCGGAGCCATTACCGCTGAATTCCACGGCCAGACTGCCGGTGGATTCCAGATGCTCGAACCAGTCAACCTCCAGCACACCCTCGTAGAGGCTCTGCGCGTCTTGCACGCTGTAGCGCTTGAGCACCAACAGCACACGGTTGGCCAGGCGCGACCACAGACAAAGGCGATAGGCAGTTTCCATGTCAGCCATGCCACGAATGGCCGAAGTGTGCTCACGCGCATCTTCAAGGCCGAGGCTGCTGGCTTCTTCGAACAGCAGGCCTTCAAGGCCCTTGGGGCAGGTGAGGAAGAGTTCGTAACGATCCGACATGGGAGTTTCCAGTGCCTAAGGCAATCAACGGCGCGCAGACAAATCAGCACGGCCAAAATAAGTGACAAAGCGTCGCAGCGCGACCCTTCGTCGGAATAAACAATAATCTCAATCGCAATTCATTCGCGATAGCAAAACACCAGCACACCCTGCACAGACGCCCACAGCATAGGTGCTGCAGCGATAAATACCGGCACCTACCACAACGCCTTATGGCCTGACCCTCAAAAAGGTTACGGCCTTATGACGAAACGGTCATTCACAGGCACCCGCGCTTTGGTTAGAAATCATCTCAGGCCAACATCGCAACGATGCTTGGCAAGGAGGCTCGCGACGCCGGCAGCGGACTCCGTAGGCAGAACGTTTCTGCCTGACCTTGCTACAAGGTCTAAGGGACATAACAGTCAACATTGAGGGCTTCACCCTATGAGAAGACTTAAGCGTGATCCATTAGAAAGAGCTTTTTTGCGCGGCTATCAATACGGCATCAGTGGTAAATCCCGCGA
>JAHJXZ010000036.1 GCA_018827205.1 Gammaproteobacteria bacterium
CGACTTGACCCTGGTTTTTCAGCAAATTCAGTAGGTCTTTCAAGGCCTTTCCTCCTGGCGGAGCTGGCGATGGAGCAAAGTGCTCCACCGCCGATTCGCGTCACGTGTTATTCGGTTTCCAGATCGATGTCGATACCCAGCGAACGGATCTCTTTGATCAGTACGTTGAAGGACTCGGGCATGCCCGGCTCCATACGGTGATCACCGTCCACGATGTTTTTGTACATCTTGGTACGGCCGTTCACGTCGTCCGACTTCACGGTCAGCATTTCCTGCAGGGTGTAGGCGGCACCGTAAGCTTCCAGCGCCCAGACCTCCATCTCCCCGAAGCGCTGACCACCGAACTGCGCCTTACCACCCAGCGGCTGCTGAGTAACCAGGCTGTAGGAGCCCGTGGAACGCGCGTGCATCTTGTCGTCCACCAGGTGGTTCAGTTTCAGCATGTACATGTAGCCAACGGTGGTCGGGCGCTCGAACTGGTTACCAGTACGACCGTCGATCAAGCGCATCTGGCCGCTTTCTGGCAGATCTGCCAGTTTCAGCATGGCCTTGATTTCGCTTTCCTTGGCACCGTCGAACACCGGGGTGGCCATTGGCACACCGCCTTTGAGGTTGTGCGCCAAACGCAGGATTTCCTGATCACTCAGTTCATCCAGGCTTTCCTGACGACCGCCAATCTCGTTGTAGATCTGCTGCATGAACTTACGCAGTTCGGCGACCTTGCGCTGCTCTTCGAGCATACGATTGATCTTCTCACCCAGACCTTTAGCCGCGAGGCCAAGGTGGGTTTCGAGGATCTGCCCAACGTTCATACGCGACGGTACGCCCAGCGGGTTCAGTACGATGTCGACCGGAGTACCGTGGATGTCGTGCGGCATGTCTTCAACCGGCATGATCACCGAGACAACACCCTTGTTACCGTGACGACCAGCCATCTTGTCACCCGGCTGGATGCGACGACGGATTGCCAGGTAAACCTTGACGATCTTCAGTACGCCTGGAGCCAGGTCATCGCCCTGCTGCAGCTTGCGTTTTTTGTCTTCGAACTTGTCGTCGAGCAGCTGACGGCGGTCGGAAATGTAGGCCTGAGCCTTTTCCAACTGCTCGTTCAGTGCATCGTCAGCCATACGCAGCTTGAACCACTGGCCGCGCTCGAGGCCGTCGAGGAACTCGTCGGTGACTTCTGCACCCTTCTTCAGGCCAGCGCCGCCTTCGGCTTTCTTGCCAACCAGAGCGGAACGTAGACGTTCGAAGGTTGCGCCTTCAACGATGCGGAACTCTTCGTTCAGATCCTTACGGATCTCGTCGAGCTGGCTCTTCTCGATCGACAGAGCACGAGCATCGCGCTCAACGCCGTCGCGGGTGAAGACCTGCACGTCGATAACGGTACCTTTGGTGCCAGTTGGCACGCGCAGGGAGGTGTCTTTAACGTCAGACGCCTTCTCACCGAAGATCGCACGCAGCAGCTTCTCCTCTGGAGTCAGTTGGGTCTCGCCTTTTGGCGTGACCTTGCCGACCAGAATGTCGCCAGGACCGACTTCAGCGCCGACATACACGATGCCTGCTTCGTCCAGCTTGTTCAGTGCCGATTCACCGACGTTCGGGATATCAGAAGTGATTTCTTCCGAGCCGAGCTTGGTGTCACGCGCCACACAGGTCAGTTCCTGAATGTGGATAGTGGTGAAACGATCTTCTTGCACCACGCGCTCGGAGAGGCAGATGGAGTCTTCGAAGTTGTAACCGTTCCACGGCATGAACGCGACGCGCATGTTCTGACCCAGAGCCAGCTCACCCATGTCGGTGGACGGGCCGTCAGCCAGGATGTCGCTGCGCTCAACCTTGTCACCTTTGCTCACCAGCGGACGCTGGTTGATGCAGGTGTTCTGGTTGGAGCGGGTGTACTTGGTCAGGTTATAGATGTCGACACCGGCTTCGCCAGTTTCAACTTCGTTGTCATTGACGCGAACTACAACACGGCTGGCATCGACGGAGTCGATCACACCGCCACGACGAGCCACGACGCAAACGCCGGAGTCGCGCGCCACGTTGCGCTCCATGCCGGTACCCACCAGCGGCTTGTCAGCGCGCAGAGTCGGTACAGCCTGACGCTGCATGTTCGAACCCATCAACGCACGGTTAGCATCGTCGTGCTCGAGGAACGGGATCAGCGAAGCGGCAACCGAAACTACCTGCTTAGGCGATACGTCCATCAGGGTGACGTCTTCAGGCGCTTTAACGGTGAATTCGTTGAGGTGACGTACGGCCACCAACTCATCAACCAGCTGACCTTTGTTGTTCATGGTCGCCGAAGCCTGGGCGATCACGTGATCGGCCTCTTCGATGGCGGACAGGAACACGATTTCGTCGGTAACCAGGGTGTCTTTCACCACACGGTACGGGCTCTCGAGGAAGCCGTACTGGTTGGTGCGAGCATAGGCTGCCAGGGAGTTGATCAGACCGATGTTCGGACCTTCAGGAGTCTCGATCGGGCACACGCGGCCGTAATGGGTCGGGTGTACGTCACGGACTTCGAAGCCAGCACGCTCACGGGTCAGACCGCCCGGGCCAAGAGCCGAAACACGGCGCTTGTGGGTAATCTCGGAGAGCGGGTTGTTCTGGTCCATAAACTGCGAGAGCTGGCTGGAACCGAAGAACTCTTTCACCGCCGCCGCAACCGGCTTGGCGTTGATCAGGTCTTGCGGCATCAGGCCTTCGCTTTCGGCCATCGACAGACGCTCTTTGACCGCACGCTCAACACGCACCAGACCAACACGGAACTGGTTCTCGGCCATTTCGCCTACGCAGCGAACACGACGGTTACCCAGGTGGTCGATGTCGTCGACGATACCTTTGCCGTTACGAATGTCGACCAGGGTCTTGAGAACCTCGACGATATCTTCCTTGCTCAGCACGCCCGAACCTTCGATCTCGGTACGACCGATACGACGGTTGAACTTCATGCGTCCAACGGCCGACAGGTCGTAACGCTCGGCGCTGAAGAACAGGTTGTTGAACAGGGTCTCGGCAGCATCCTTGGTTGGCGGCTCGCCAGGACGCATCATGCGGTAGATCTCGACCAGCGCTTCCAACTGATTGGTGGTGCTGTCGATCTTCAGGGTATCGGAGATGAACGGGCCGCAATCGATGTCGTTGGTGTACAGCGTCTCGATGCGCACGACCTGAGCCTTGACCACTTTGGCCAGGATCTCAACGTTCAGCTCGGTGTTGCACTCAGCGATGATTTCGCCGGTAGCCGGGTGCACGATGGCCTTGGCCGAGGTGCGACCGATCAGGTAGTCGATCGGCACTTCCAGCTCTTTGATACCGGCTTTGTCCAGCTGATTGATATGGCGCGCGGTAATACGGCGGCCTTGCTCAACGATGACCTTGCCCTTCTCGTCGAGGATATCGAGGACGGCAATTTCACCACGCAGACGCTGCGGGACCAGTTCCAGGTTGAGGGATTCGCCCTTAACGTGGAATACGTTGGTCGCGTAGAACGCGTCCAGCACTTCTTCAGTGCTGTAACCCAGCGCGCGCAGCAGCACGGAAGCCGGCAGCTTGCGACGACGGTCGATACGCACGAACACGGCGTCCTTCGGGTCGAACTCGAAGTCCAGCCAGGAACCGCGGTAAGGAATGATCCGCGCCGAGTACAGCAGCTTGCCCGAGCTGTGGGTCTTGCCACGGTCGTGGTCGAAGAACACACCTGGGGAGCGGTGCAGCTGGGAGACGATAACCCGCTCGGTACCATTAATAACGAAGGTACCGTTCTCGGTCATGAGCGGAATTTCGCCCATGTACACTTCTTGCTCTTTGATGTCCTTGATCGCTTTGTTCGACGATTCTTTGTCGAAAATGATCAGGCGCACTTTTACGCGCAGCGGCACAGCGAAGGTTACGCCACGCAGCACACATTCTTTCACGTCAAAAGCCGGCTCGCCCAAGCGATAACCAACATACTCCAGCGCAGCATTGCCGGAGTAGCTGATGATTGGGAAAACGGACTTGAAGGCCGCGTGCAGGCCGATATCGCGGAACTGATCCTTGGTCGCTCCCGCCTGCAGGAATTCGCGATACGAATCCAGCTGGATGGCCAGGAGATACGGCACATCCATAACATCCGGCAACTTGCTAAAGTCCTTGCGGATACGTTTTTTCTCAGTATATGAGTAAGCCATCAGCGTTCCCCAGCTTGGTCACCTGCTTATTTGGCCTCTCCGACGGGAGCAGCCAGAAACTCTTGCAAACCCATTTTGGTTTGCGCCACCACTCGGGTGGGTGTCCGACCAGGCCGACTACGAATAGCCGACCTAGAACGGAAAAAGGCCGGTGGCAAAAGCCACCAGCCATCAGCCTTATGCGAGTCGCTCCGGCTGTAGACGCAAGGTCGTCGCTTACTTGAGCTCGACTTTGGCGCCAGCTTCTTCCAAAGCAGCTTTGGCTTTGTCAGCTGCGTCTTTCGCAACAGCTTCCAGAACCATGGCAGGAGCGCCGTCAACTACAGCCTTGGCTTCTTTCAGGCCCAGACCGGTCAGTTCACGAACTGCCTTGATCACGTTTACTTTCTTCTCGCCGGCTTCAACCAACATCACGTTGAATTCGGTTTGCTCTTCAACAACAGCGGCAGCAGCAGCTGGGCCAGCAGCGGCAACAGCAGCGGTAACGCCGAAGGTTTCTTCCATTGCTTTGATCAGTTCAACAACTTCCAGAACGGTTTTCTGGCCGATTGCTTCGATGATTTGTTCGTTAGTCAGAGACATGACTTTAAATCCTGTATTGGGGTGACAGCCTACGCAGCCATCAAATTAAACATATGATTTTGAAAGAGTTTGCGATGCCTTAAGCAG
>JAHJXZ010000037.1 GCA_018827205.1 Gammaproteobacteria bacterium
AGCTGCCCCACAAGCCCTGCAGCGCCATGGGAATCACTGGCACCGGGTTAGCTTCGACGATGCGCTCGATGCCGTTCTTGAACTCATTCAGCTCACCATCAGTGGTCAGCTTGCCTTCCGGGAAGATGCATACCACTTCGCCATTGCGTAGGTATTCAGCGATTTTCTTGAACGCCGCGTCATAGATCAGCAGGTCTTCGCTACGCCCAGCAATCGGCACAGTGCCGGCGGTGCGGAAGATAAAGTTGAGCACCGGCAGGTTGTAAATTTTGTAGTACATGACAAAGCGCACCGGCCGGCGTACCGCGCCACCGATCAGCAGCGCATCGACAAACGACACGTGGTTGCACACCAGCACCGCCGCACCCTCATCAGGAATTGCTTCCAGCCCCTTATGCTCAACCCGATACATCGAGTGGCTGAGCAGCCAGATCATAAAGCGCATGCTGAATTCGGGGACGATCTTGAAGATGTAGCTGTTGACCGCGATGTTCATCAGCGAAATGGTCAGGAACAGCTGCGGGATCGACAGTTCGGCGACGCTGAGAAAGAGGATCGAGACAATCGCCGATATCACCATAAACAGCGCATTGAGGATGTTGTTGGCCGCGATCACCCGCGCCCGTTCATGCTCCACCGTGCGCGACTGGATCAGCGCATACAGCGGCACAATATAAAAACCACCGAACAGACCGATGCCGAGAATCGAGCCAAGAATCCACCAGGCCTGCCCATAGCTCAGTACTTCCAGCCAGGTGTGTGCGACCGCAGCTTCGGGGAAGCCACCGGAAAACCACCACAGCAGAATGCCGAACAGGGTCAGACCGATCGAGCCAAATGGCACCAGACCGATTTCCACCTTGTGCCCGCTCATACGCTCGCAGAGCATCGAGCCCAAGGCAATGCCAACCGAGAATACGGTGAGGATCAGGGTCACGACGCCTTCATCGCCGTATAGCCATTCTTTGGCATAGGCCGGAATCTGCGTCAGGTACACCGCGCCGAGAAACCAGAACCAGGAGTTGCCCACCAACGAACGCGACACGGCCGGGCGTTGGCCCAAGCCGAGTTTCATGATCAGCCAGGATTGGCGCAGGATGTTCCAATCCAGCTTGAGCTGCGGCATCGCTGCCGATGCGGCGGGGATCCTCCGGCTGGCCAGATAACCAAACACCGCCACCAGCACCACGCAGGCCGCGACGATGTGCGCGTAACCACTGCTGGCCATGATGATACCCGCACCAATCGTACCGGCGAGGATGGCCAGGAACGTGCCCATTTCCACTAGCGCGTTACCGCCCACCAGCTCTTGCTCTTCAAGGTGCTGCGGCAGGATCGAATACTTCACCGGGCCGAACAGCGCAGACTGGGTGCCCATGGCAAACAGCACCGCGAGCATCATTGGCAGGTTGCCGAGCAGCACACCGGCTGCGCCCAACAACATAATCACGATCTCAGCGAACTTGATCTTACGAATCAGCGAGTCCTTGGCAAACTTCTCACCAAACTGGCCACCAAGGGCCGAGAACAGGAAGAACGGCAGGATAAACAGCAGCGCGCAGAGGTTGATCAGCAAGGCCTTATCGGTCCCGGAGCTGATCTTGAACAGAATGGCGAGAATCAGTGATTGCTTGAAGATGTTGTCGTTGAAAGCACCCAACAGCTGAGTGATGAAAAACGGCAAAAAACGCTTTTTACCCAGCAATGCGAATTGAGAGTGTTCGGTCATCGTCCGTGTACCTGTCTGCAGTGGCCAAGCGGGTTGTTAGGCATTTGACTGCAAGAACACCTCACAAAGCCACAGCGAAACAAGCCTTTTGCTGCATTTATCTACAAATGCAGGCGGTAAATACCCCATGCCTACAAGGGCAACTGACCCAACAACCAACGCACTATAAAGAACACCAGCAAGCCGCCACCAATGGTGGCCAGCAGGTGCCGGGTCAGCGCGGCGATGGCAATCGTCGCCAGGCCCGCCAGCAGATAAGCATTGTCCAGGCTGAACGCCCACTGCTGACCATCGGGAATCAGCATGCCTGGGAATACGATGGCACTCAGCACGGCGGTCGGCACGTAGTGCAGGCCCTGGCGCACCAGCGGCGGGAAACTCAGGTCGGGAAAGGCAAACAGGCTGTAGCGAATCGCGAAGGTGATCAGCGCCATACCGAGAATCAGCAGCCAAGTATCCATCACGCGCCCTCCCCAACAACAGCTGGCGTTTTGCGCCGCTCCAGGCATACACCAAGCGCAATACCGCTGAGCGCAGCGGCCATCAACCCTAATTTGTACGGCCAGGCATGGCACAGCAGCGCCACCGCACCGGCCACAAGGGCAGCGGCAATCTGTGGCTGATTACGCAGCGCCGGCACCACAATGCCGATAAAGGTCGCCAGCATGGCAAAGTCCAGCCCCCAGCCCGCCAGGTTCGGCACACTCTGACCAAACAACGCACCAACCAATGAGCTGGACACCCAGGACAGGTACAACGCCAAGGCCACGCCGGCGTGATACCACTGGCCGTGCTCGGTCATGCCGCGCGCCAGATAACGCCGCTGCACCACGGCAAAGGTTTCATCGGTCAGGCCAAACGCCAACGGCACCCGCCAACGCTGTGACAGCCGGCCCACATAAGGCTGCAGCGCCGCGCTGTAAAGCACATGACGCAGATTGACTACCAGTGTGGTGAGCAGAATCACCAACGCGCCGCTGCCAAGCGTCAGTAGGCTGATGGCAATAAACTGCGCCGAACCTGCATACACCAGTAGAGACATACCGATCGCCTGCCCGAGACTAAGCCCGGCCAGACTGGCCAGCGCGCCATAGATCAGACCAAACGGCAGAATGCCGACAATCATCGGGATACTGTCGCGAACTCCATAGAGAAACTGCTGCAAACGGCTCATGCGCCCTCCTTTGCTGCACAGCCTGGCGCATTGCGGCTGCGACGTCTTGAACAATCTTGCGCAGCGATAACAGCGCAAACTGACCTACCGCAATACAGCCAGGCACTCGCTGGCTAAACTTCCAGCACTCTTCACCCAGGACGCGCCCATGCCGGAAGCCCTCGACACCCTGCTGAATTTCGCCAGCGCCTTGGCCGCCGGCCTGCTGATTGGCGCTGAACGCGGCTGGCAGGGACGCAATACCGAGGACACTCAGCTGGTCGCAGGGATTCGCACTTTCGCCCTGAGCAGCCTGCTCGGCGCCTTTGCCATGCTCCTGGGCGAGCACTTCGGCGTGGTCGCTTGGGCGGTGATCTTCGCCGGCTTCGCCCTGTTGGTGATTGCCTCCTATTTTGGCGAGCTGCAACGTCTGGGTGATCTGGGCCTGACCAGCGAAGTGGCGCTACTGATTACTTTTCTGCTCGGCAGTATGGCCATGGCCGGCTATGCCGGGCTGGCTGCAGGCGGTGCCGTAGCGGTGGCCCTGCTGCTAAGCCTTAAACAATCCCTGCACGGCGCCCTGCAACGGCTCAGCGAAGCGGAACTGTCTGGCGCGCTGAAGCTGCTGTTTATCTCCCTGGTACTGCTGCCGGCACTGCCCAATCAGGGTTACGGCCCCTGGCAGGCCTTCAACCCCTACGCCATCTGGTGGATGGTGGTACTGATCGCCAGTATCGGCTTTGCTGCCTACGTCGCAATTCGCCTGGTGGGGATGCGCAGCGGCCTGTTGATCACGTCTCTACTCGGCGGCATGGTGTCTTCCACCGCCATGACTGTGACCCTGGCTCGGTTGGCAGCAGGCCGCAATCTACAAGCCATTCTGGCCTGCGGACTGCTCGCCACCTCGGCGCTGATGTTTCCGCGCATCCTGCTTGAGGTTGGCCTGGTCAATGCCAGTCTATTACCACAGCTGGCCTGGCCTTTGGGCATCGCCACCCTGGTATATGCCGGCGGCGCGTTGCTGTACTTCCGACGCTCAGGCACTGAGAGTGAAGAACAGGCTGAACCGCCGCTGAAAAACCCCTTCGAGCTGGGCCCGGCGCTGCGTTTTGCCGCCTTGCTCGCGCTGATTCTACTGCTGGTTGAAGGCGCTCAGCGCTGGCTCGGGGATGTCGGCGTCTATCTAGTGGCGCTGCTCTCGGGGCTGGCCGATGTGGATGCCATCACCCTGTCGCTGGCCCGTAGCGCCCAGGGCGAGCTGGATGCCCAGGTGGCCGTGCAGGGAATCTTTCTCGCCGCGCTGAGTAACAGCGTCGTCAAAGGCTTTCTGGTGGCGCTGATCGGCGGCCGGAAGCTGGCGCTGATGACCTTGCCAGTGATGGCTGCCGGCTTGCTGGCCGGCGCGGCGGCCTTACTGCTACTGTGAATCCGCGCTGCGCAAAAAGCCTTCCAGCAACATGCGCACCCGCTCGCTCAACTCGCGATTGGCCGCCTCAGGCAGGCTACGCGCCAGCTCCGCGACTACTACCTGCTCCACCAACGGGCGCAGTTGCAGCAACTGCGCACTTAAACGCTCCAAGTCATCGGCGTGTGGCAAGTCGTTACGCAACAGCGGATTGACCAACTGCTGGGTAATCATCGTGACGATACCCGTGGCCACCTGCTGCACATGCCCGCGAATGGCCGCCAGCTCATCCAACAACGCTGGTAGAGGAATACCGGCGCGGAATAACTCAAGCCCGGCGGCAAACAGCTTGGGGCTGGGTACGCGCAGATGATCGCCAGCAAACTCCAGCAGACCCAGGGCCAGGGCACGCTCAATCACCTGATCATCCAGCACCTCGCCGAACAGCGCCTGCAACTGCGCAAATGACAGCTGCTCGGCCTGCTCCGGCTGCCCCGGGCCCTGAATGGCCTGCTCCAGTCCTAAAACATGCGCCAGATCGCGCCCCTGAGCCCAGGCTTCAAACAGCTCGCGGATGCTGGCGATGCTGTAGCCACGCTCCAGCAGCTGACCGATCAGCTTCAGCCGCGCCAGGTGCTCACCGTTATAGATGCCCAGCCGCCCGCGGCGCTCAGGCGGCGGCAATAAACCCTGGTCCTGATAGGCGCGCACGTTGCGCACGGTGGTCTGCGCCGCCAGCGCCAGATCATCGACCCGATATTCAACTGACACCGCCTCCACTACAGGTGTGGCGCTGCCCAGTAAACGCTGAAGAAAAGCAGAGGCTGTTTGCATAGCGGCGATCATAGCCGCCCGACCAACAGGCCAACAACCGCCCCAACCAAGGGCTGGACTTACTCGCCCGGTCGCCGCAAATGCCTCCCGCAACCCTGCGCTAAGCCCCATTGCACAAGGCCTGCGGCCTCATCAGTAACACCGTAACAAGGCCTTATTTGAGTCAGCCCGATGGCTAGGCAGATGCCTGCGAAGCGTCCAACAATAACCGTGACATCGAATGATGTAACAGTCATGACCATCTGGAGACGCAGCATGCCCATTGACCTCGCCACCCTCCCCCGGCCGCTTCTTCCAATCACCCCGCGCGGGGTGCATGCATGAACGCGCCAGCCATGTTGCCGCACGAGGCACTGCGAGCCGAGCAGCTGCGCATCCAGGGCGATGGCGTCGAACTGGCGGCTTATCGTTGGGGCAACGCGAACGGTGCGACCTTGCTGCTGGTGCATGGCTACCCGGATAACCACGAAATCTGGCTACCCCTGATCCGTGAGCTGGCCGCCGATTACCAGATCATTGCCTACGACGTACGCGGTTTTGGCGCCTCGGATATTCCAGGTAAGCGCCTGGACTATCACCTGACAAAGCTGGCCAATGATCTGGAAGCGGTGATCAAGAGCCTTAGCCCTAATCAGCCAGTGCACCTAGTGGCCCATGACTGGGGTTCGATTCAGGCATGGGAAGCGGTCACCGAGCTGCGTATCCAGCCACTGCTGGCTTCCTACACCAGTATTTCCGGGCCCTGCCTGGACCATGTTGGCCATTGGATGCGCGACAAGCTCAAGCAGAAGACTCCGCGCGCACTGCTGCAAGTGCTCGGGCAACTGTTCAGCTCCTGGTATATCGCGCTGTTCCACACCCCACTGCTGCCCGAACTGACCTGGCGTGTGGGCCTGGACCGTGCCTGGCCGCAGCTACTGCGCAAGGTCGAAGGGCTGCGCAATGTGCCGATCAGCAGCAGCCAACGCTCTGACGGTGTACACGGGGTCAAGCTGTACCGCGCCAATTTTATCCGCAGCCTGTTCACGCCACGCCTGCGCCACACCCAGGTGCCGGTACAACTGATCGTGCCAACACGCGACCGCTTCGTACGCCCACAACTGTTCGACCAGCTGCAGCATTGGGCGCCCAGGCTACAGCGGCGCGAGGTCGAAGCCGGGCATTGGCAACTGCTGGCCGAGCCGCAGCAGCTGGCAGCCTGGCTACGTGAATTTACCGCCCATATCCACAGCGATGCAGGCAGCAATATGCCCGCCGGCCGAAACCTGGCAGGTCGATAAGGAGAATCGAGATGAACGAACAGCATCGCCTAGAACAACGCAAAGTACGTTTCGACTTTGCCAACACGCCGCTGCACTGGGTACCTAGCGAACCGGAAGCCTCGCATATCATGAACAGCCTGCATCTGATCCTGCCGGCCGGCGAGTTCTGGTTCTGCCGGGTCTACAACAAAGCTCTGCCGCTGGTCACCGACCCGCAACTGCGCGAGGACGTACAGGGCTTTGTCAAACAGGAAGCGCAGCACGCGCGCGCCCACGACAGCGCGCTGACGCCTTATCTGCTGCGCCATGGCATTGACCCGACGCCGTTCACCGGCCCGATTCACTGGCTGTTCGAGCGCGTGCTGTGCGATTTTCCCTTGGGCAATAACGCCATTAGCCGCTTTCTGCAGCCCTGGTGGCTGCGTCAGCGGGTCGGGTTGATCGCTGCAGTGGAACACTTCACCTGCGTGCTGGGCGACTGGATTATCACCACCCGTAGCCTCGACCATGCCGACCCGGTGATGCTAGACCTGCTGCGCTGGCACGGCGCCGAGGAAGTCGAGCATCGCAGCGTGGCCCATGATCTACACGTACATATTGGTGGCAGTCTGCTGATGCGTTGGGTGTATATGCTGATTGCCACACCGGCGCTGATCTTTCTGTTCAGCACCGGGATGAAAACCATGATGCGCCAGGACCCAATCACCCGTTATCGCCCAGGCTTTCTGCGCCTTTGGTACCACCTGGGTAAACGCGGCCTGCTGCCACGCATGGGCAGCATTGGCCGTTCGGTGTTGCGCTATTTCAATCCGAGCTATCACCCACGCACCGAAGGCGATATCCGCGTGGCACTGGAGTACCTGGCCAACTCACCAGCGGCGCAACGCGCGGCGGCTGAACAAGCCCAGGCCACGGCATGACCAATACGTCCTACTCAGCTGCGTCATCATCCAGCACCATCACCCCGGCCGCCTGTTCGAGCAGCTCGACAGGCAGGCTTTTGCTAGCGCGAGCGCCAAGCAGCTTAAGATTTTCCACCCGGCTGATGATATTACCGCGCCCGTCGCAGAGCTTATTGCGTGCACCGGCATAGGCCTTATCCAGTTGCTGCAGGCGGGCGCCCACCTCATCCAGATCCTGAATAAAGGCAACGAACTTGTCGTAAAGCGCCCCGGCGCGCTCGGCAATCTCGCGGGCGTTCTGGCTCTGCCGTTCCTGCCGCCACAGGCTGTCGATCACCCGCAAGGTGGCCAGCAGAGTGGTCGGGCTGACGATCACAATATGCTGATCAAAGGCCTCTTGAAACAAGCCGGGATCTGCCTGCAACGCCGCAGCAAAAGCCGCCTCGATCGGCACGAACAACAATACGAAATCCAGGCTGTGTAGGCCTTCCAGGCGCTGGTAATCCTTGAGCGACAGGCCCTTTAAATGGCTGCGCAGTGACAGCACATGCTGTTTGAGCGCCTGTTGGCGACTGCTGTCGTCTTCGGCTGCAATGTATTGCTGGTATGCGGTGAGGCTGACTTTGGCATCCACCACCACCTGTTTATCGCCCGGCAACTGAATCAGCACATCTGGTTGGAAGCGCTCGCCGTCAGCACTCTTCAGGCTTACCTGGGTCTGGTATTCGCGGCCCTTCTCCAGGCCGGCGTGCTCCAGCACCCGCTCCAGTACCAGCTCGCCCCAATTGCCCTGGGTTTTCTGGCCCTTAAGGGCTCGGGTCAGGTTGGTCGCCTCATCACCCAGACGCTGGTTGAGCTGCTGCAAACGCTCCAGCTCCTTACCCAGGGAAAAGCGCTCGCGAGCTTCCTGCTGATAGCTCTCTTCCACGCGTTTTTCGAAGGACTGGATACGCTCCTTGAGCGGGTCGAGCAGCTGGCCGAGTTGCTGCTGGCTGGTCTCGGCAAAGCGCTGCTCGCGCTCATCGAAGATCTTCCCAGCCAGCTCGGCAAACTGCGCACGCAGCTCATCGCGCGAACCTTGCAGGTCGCTCAAGCGCTGCTGATGGCTGTCCTGCTGTTCTTTAAGTTCGGCGCTGAGGGCGGCACGCTGAGCGTCCAGACGGCGGATTTCGCCTTCCTGTTGTTCGCGCAGGCCGGCCCAGGCCTGGGTCGCTTCGCGGGCAATCTGTCGTTCTTGTTGCAACAGATCGGCCTCACGGCGCAGCGCCGCTAGTTCGGCCTGCTGATCAGCCTTGATCTCGCTGATCTCGGCGATTTCCTCACGGCAATCATCCAGTTGCGCCGCGAGACCGGCCTGAGCCAACTGTGCGTTACTCAGGCGCTCCTGCAGCAGGCCGAATTCCAGCTGCTGGCTGGCCAGGCGGCGTTGCAGTGACCAGGCCATATATAGAAGAGGAAGTGCTGCGGCGGCAAAACCGAGCAGCGCAGGTGCCAACGCGGTGGACAGATCGATGGGCATAAGCAGCTCCGCATAAAAGTACTGGCAGTATAACCAGTACTCTTAGGGCCTGCTCCCTTTCCGTCAGAGCTGCTTAAGCAGCTGCTGCGCCTCTGCCGAACCCTGCCCCGCAGCCAGCTCCAGCCAATGGCGAGCCTGCTGCGGTTCATTGTTGCGCCGCTGGCTATACAGCTGGCCGAGTTCAAGCTGGGCGCCCATATCGCCAGCGCGGGCGGCTTGACGCAGCAGCTCAAAACCCATGCGCCGATCACGTGGATTGCCGCAATCACGGCAGAGCATTTGCCCCAGTCGGCTTTGCGCCTGCACCACACCCTGCAAGGCAGGCTGCTTGAGCAAGTGGCCTGCAAAGCGTTTAACGCTGGGAGCATGACCGAGTCGAGGACTGTCCAGTAGCCAGAGCGCCACACGGGTGGGCAGGCGAGGAACAGCGGTTGCAGCGATAGGTAGTCGAGTGATTGCGCGAGGCATAAAAAGCAGTGGTAGCCGGGAAGGCGCGCAACTTTACTCCTTTTTTCACCAAGGTAAAGCCTTGCAAAAAAGGGCTAACCAGCGGTCTAGAGCAAGCGCTTGAGTTAATCCACAGAAGCTGTGGATAACTTGGTGGATAACATGGGAGCAAGCACTCTCAGCGCCTATAGCGTGGGGCTCAAGGTCAAACTGGTGATTTTTTCACCAGCACAAAAAAACCATATATTTCATTGACTTATAAAATCAATAAAAAGAATCAAGGGTTTACGTCAAGCACTGCATGCAGCTTGACAACGCGCATCGCAATTGTGCACAAGTTGCTGCGTCACACCGTCGCACTGCCCTTTTTCAGGGCAAAATGCCCTGAAAAAGCCGCCCCATCTAGGCCGGGCGTGGCAGGCGACCATCCACCTGGTACGCATCCAGACGGAAGACCCTTGGGGTATCCGGCACCTGAGCATTTTTGAAAGCGACATAGTCGTCGGTGGTTTCGCACAGCCAACTCAGCAGGTTACGCGGGCGCTTTTCTGCCAACGCACCAGGGACGAACAGCGCAACATTGTTGCCCTTGAGCGGGCAGCGCGCCGAACGATATTCGAATGCCTCAACCCCTGCCCCGCGCATGGCTGCACCCAGCGCCTGACAAGGTTGATAAGCACTGGCATGACAAAGCTCAGCCTGAAAATCCGCAAACGGCAGATGCTGCAACTGAATGCCGCGCTCAACCTGATAGCGCGCTTCGAAGGTGCAATGCTCGGAAAGGATGCGCCCACTCGGCGGCGCGATGCTCATGCCATCCCAGAGCAGAAACCGGTAATACGCCGCCTCGGCCATCGCGGTGTCGATACGCAGTGCGCCATAAAACAGGCTTGGCTCATGCACCGAACCAAAACGCGAGCCCCAACGCAGCGGTGGATAACGGAATGGGGTTTTCAGCAGGTAATGCAGCGGCTCGGCACTGTGCGGCAGCGGCGGCTTGCTGGTTTCCAGCAGCTCTTCGAGCAGCGCCTGTTCGGCAAGGGTATCGACCAATTGCAGAGTGGCGACCTGGGCCTGGCTCTCGACCAGGCGCACCAGGCGTCCACGCAGCGGTTTGATCTGGGCCGGGCCTTGGCAGTGTTGCCAGATATCCATGGAGGCGTTGTCCTTAACTTTTATTATTGTTAGGTGTTGCGCTTGTAGCTTGATGTTTAGAAGCTGTTTAGGACCTCGCGAGCTAGAGTCCTGCAAGGCGCTACGTCAGTAACAGCCTCTGGCTGGTCAAAACAGGCGAGGAAGCGGAGTGTACGAGCTGTACATGAGCATTCCGAGCCTGTTTTTAACGCCGCAGGACCGACGCGCAGCAGGTCATAAACAGCTTCTAGCCTTTGCCGCGAATCGCATCGAGGTACTCCACCACCCGCACCAGGCCCTGCACTTGCAGCATCAAGGACAAAGGCGGCGCATCCAGATGGCGGTTATCGGTGCGCAGAAAATGCTGCATATCCGGCAGATTGCCACCGAACAGGGCAAACAATGAGCGGTATACGCGAATCAGCAACAGGGCCAGTTCACCGGTCTTGCTATGTACCCGCAAACCACCTTCTGCCCAACGCGAGATAGCCGTGCGGTGTACACCAACGATGTCCGCCAACTCCTGCTGGGTCAGGCCCAGTTGTTCACGAGTATTGAGCAGCGCCTTGGCCAGCACCGCATCGGCGTCGGCAACCGGTCGAATCAATGCGCTCATCACGGCCTCCTATTTCTTAATGTCTATTTACAACAAATCTATCACTAAATGCTGTTATTACACAGAGCAGAATAACCTGTGATTGGCAGCCTGCCAGACATGGGTTAACGTCCTGCCACGCAACTCCCCACTATGGATCAGTGCTTATGCCCAGCCGGCGCACCTGGCTGCGATTTATCAGTTGCCTGGTTTTACTGCTCGCCCTGCTTGGTGCTTACGGCTATATAAGCCTGAGCCGCCTGCTTGAACGCGAGCAGATCAAACACCTTGAATGGCGTGGCCTGGGCCTATCCACCCAAGGCATCCAGCTTGAGCAACTCGGCCTGCAGCATCCGAGTGGCGCACTGCAGCTGCATCAGGTGCAATTGCAATGGCGCGATTTCAGCCTGGCGCTACCCTTCTGGCAGCACGTGCAGATCACCAGCCTGCAGCTGAATTTGCCCCCTCAACCCGAGTCAGCATCTGAAGACAGCATGGGTTTTGCGCTGCCGCTGGAGCAGCTAGCCGCCGTTATCAGCCTATTGCCGCAACGCGTGCAGATTGATGCACTGCAAATCGAGCTGCCCTGCGCCGGCTCGCGCTGCAAGGTGTTGGGCGATCTGCAGCTGCTTAAACAAGCAACGCAACTTGATGCACAACTAAACCTGCAGTATCGGCTGGACCAACTGCGCTGGCACGCTCAGCTGCAGGACGATCCTGCAGCTGCAAAACTTCAATTGAGCCTGGCGATCAATCAACAACCGCAGCTGCAACTCACCAGCAGCCTGCAACAGAGTGCCTCCGGGCAACTCTGGCAAGGCGATTTCACCGGAGACTTGCAGCAAAGCGCGGTGCTGCAAAGCTGGCTAAGCCAATGGCTGCCCAACGCCGCAGGCGCACTGCCTGAGGCTCCGACGGCAGCGCAGCTGAAGGCGAGCTGGCAACTGCAACTTGCACCTGGACCACTTAACGCGGCGCAGCTACAGCAATCCAGCGGCCAGTTGCAAGCCAGCGCCAACCTGCCAGAGCCGTGGCCCATTCCCGCTCTCGGTCAGTTGCAAGGCAGCTTCGATTTGTCCGCCCAGGCGCTGGATGGCCAGTGGCTGGCCGATAGCCTGGGCGCCGACCTCAACCTCCAACAGATTGCCAATGACCTTATCAGTGGCGTACCGGCAGAGTTGTATCCCGAAGCGCTGCAGCTGACGATCCAGGCAACCGAAACGCCCGACAACCTGGCTCCACAACTGGTTGATCGTGCCCTGCCCCTGCAACTGCTGTTAAAGGGTCAGGGGCGTAGCCAATTCGAGCTGCGAGGAACGCTGGCCCTGGCCAATGGCCTGCCCTGGGCCTTGCAACTGCTGGACGGCAGCCTTAGCGCCACCACCCCGGCATTTCAGTTGGCCGACTGGAAGATCGGCGCGCTGCAGACGCAGTTGCAACTCGACGCTTTTCTGGATGCACAGCAGCTGGATCTCGCCCTCGGCAAAGGCTCACAGCTCAGCCTGCAGCATCTGCGCAGCACGGATGTGCAGGCGCAGCAACTCAAGGCCAGCAGCAGCGGGCTGCAGCTGCAGGCCCAGCTGGCGGCAGGCGCGCTGCTCGACTGGCAGCTGCAAGGCCCCCTCGACCTGAGTGCACAACTGCAACATAAACAATTGCAGCCACAGCGCTGGTACTGGCAAGGCCCTTTGACAGCCAACCCACTGCAGGCGGAGCTGGACGGCACACTGCGCAACGATGCCGGGCTGCAATTCAAACTGCAGGCACAACACAGCAGCGCCAAGGGCCTGAGCCTGCAAGCACAACTTGCGGAACTGTTTCTGCGCAGCGGCAACCCCATAAAAAGCAGCTTCACGGCATGGCCAGGCCTGCTGGAGCTGAACAACGGTCGCCTGAATGCCAACGCCAGCCTGACTCTCGCCAGCGATCAACAGCTGCCCACGGTCAAACTCGAACTTACCGGCAAGGGCCTGGGCGGGATTTATGACCGCACCGCACTGGAGAGCCTGGACGGCAAGCTAAGTGCACAAATCGACCCCAAACAACTGCGGCTTGAGCTAAGTGATCTGCGCTTGGCCCAGGCCAACCCCGGCATACCGCTGGGCCCGCTGCAGCTC
This sequence comes from Gammaproteobacteria bacterium, assembly GCA_018827205.1. Classification (GTDB taxonomy): domain Bacteria; phylum Pseudomonadota; class Gammaproteobacteria; order Pseudomonadales; family Pseudomonadaceae; genus Aquipseudomonas. Next base: position 13,098 of record JAHJXZ010000037.1, read on the forward strand.
AGCGGCAGCTACAGCGCCGCACTGCAAACACCAACCCAAGGCCAGCTGCAGCTGCGCCAGGCCGAAGCAGCTTTGATGGGCGGCAAGCTGCAACTGGCGCCTGGGCAATGGCGCATGACCAGCGAACCGCTGCTGTTCCCCGTTCAGGTGCAGGGCCTGGAACTTGAGCAGCTGTTTATCCTCTATCCCACAGAGGGTTTAGCCGGTACAGGCACCCTCGATGGCTTCTTGCCGCTGCAGGTCGGCAGCCAGGGCGTGACCATCGAACAAGGCCAACTCAATGCACGCGAACCAGGTGGACGTTTGCAGTTTCACTCCGAACGCATCCGCGCCTTGGGCCGCAGCAACCCGGCGATGCAGCTGGTGACTCAATCGCTGGAGGATTTTCGCTTTACGACTCTGAGCAGCCAGGTCAACTACGATCAGCAAGGCAAGTTGGCGCTGGCCATGCGCCTGGAGGGACAAAACCCGGCCATCGAACAGGGCCGACCGATCCACTTCAATATCAACCTGGAAGAAGACATCCCGACTCTGCTGGCCAGCCTGCAACTGACCGACAAAGTCAGCGATATCATCAAGCAACGCGTGCAGCAGCGTATGCTGGAGCGCAATGCCAAAACGGCCCCGACAGAGCCATGACCAAGGAGAAGCGCCATGCGCTTGCGTAGTTGTTTCGCCGTCCTGCTGCTAGGCCTGTTCAGCACGGCCTGCACCCCGACCGTGCAGCTGGCGATGCCCAATGAGCCGATCAACATCAACCTGAATGTAAAGATCGAGCACGAAATCTATATCAAGGTGGATAAAGCCCTGGACAGCATGTTCAGCGAATCCAGCGGATTGTTCTAAGGAGCCCGAACATGAATCTCTATAAACGCCTTGCTAGCCTGTTACTGCTGCTTAGCCTGAGCCTGCCGGCAGTCGCCCTGAACCTTAACGAAGCCATGTCCGCCCTGGGCGATGCCAAAGCCAGCGGCCAATTGGGTGAAATGCCCAACGGCTACCTGGGGGTTGTCAGCGGCAGCGGCCAGGCGGCCGAAATCGCCCAGTTGATCAACCAGGCACGACGCGCCGAATACCAAAAACTGGCTGCTCAGAACGGTATTCAAGTGAGCGATGTAGAAGCCATTGCCGGGCAGAAAGCTATCGACAAGACGCCGACCGGGCAATACATCCAGCTACAAGGGAAGTGGCAACGCAAATAGCCCGAACGCAAAACAAACAAGGAGCGCATTGCGCTCCTTGTTTGTTTTACACGCCTGAACTCAACGCTGCTGAATCACCGGCTGCCCCGCTTTGGGCTTGAAGTACAGGGTTTCACCGCGGACGAGGTTGGCCAGACTGAGGTGATCCTTAGCTACTTCGGCTTCGATTGGCTCGCTCTGCCCAGCGACTTTAAGAGTCACGCGGGTGATCGCGCCAAGCGGGCGGATATCACGTACTTCACCGGCCTGATGGCCTTCCTCGGCCAAGCGCGAGAGGTGAATCTCGTGAGGGCGGAACAGGACATGGGTGTCGTCGCCGACATACAGGCGGTTGGCATCGCCGAGGAAGTGATAGACAAAATCACTGGCCGGCTTCTCGTACACCTCACCTGGCGAGCCGATCTGTTCGATCACACCTTTGTTCATCACCACGATGCGGTCGGCCACTTCCATGGCCTCTTCCTGGTCGTGGGTCACGAACACCGAAGTCAGGTGCACTTCTTCATGCAGGCGCGCCAGCCAACGGCGCAGTTCCTTGCGCACCTTGGCATCCAGAGCACCAAAAGGTTCGTCGAGCAGCAGCACTTTCGGCTCAACCGCCAGCGCGCGGGCCAGGGCGATACGTTGACGCTGACCGCCGGAAAGCTGCTCGGGGTAGCGATCGGCCAGCCAGTCGAGCTGCACCAGATCGAGCAGATCGTGGACCTTCTTCTTGATCACATTCTCGTTCGGCCGCTCGCCTTTAGGCTTCATGCGCAGGCCGAAAGCGACGTTGTCGAACACCGTCATGTGACGGAACAGCGCGTAATGCTGAAACACGAAGCCGACGTTGCGGTCGCGCACATCGTGGTTGGAGACATCTTCGCCGTGAAACTCGACGCTACCGCTGTCCGGGGTTTCCAGGCCGGCGATGATGCGTAGCAGGGTGGTCTTGCCACAGCCGGACGGGCCGAGCAAGGCGACCAGTTCGCCGCTCTGGATATTCAGGTTGATGTCGTTCAGCGCTTTGAACGCATTGAAGTTCTTGCTGACATTGGATACTACGATCGACATGACTTATTCCTCGCCAGCACTGGCTTTCAGGCGGTTGATACGTGACTCGCTCCACTGCTTGAGCAGCAGAATAAACACCGCCAGCAGCAACAGCAGGCTGGCGACGCTGAACGCGGCGACGTGATTGTATTCGTTGTAGAGAATCTCGACATTCAGCGGCAGCGTATTGGTGTAACCGCGAATGTGCCCAGACACCACCGATACCGCCCCAAACTCGCCCATGGCCCGTGCGGTACACAGCACCACGCCGTAAATCAGGCCCCATTTTATATTGGGCAAGGTGACATGCCAGAACATCTGCCAGCCGTTGGCGCCAAGCAGGCGGGCAGCCTCCTCTTCCTGAGTGCCCTGCTCCTGCATCAGCGGGATCAGCTCACGGGCGACAAAGGGCACGGTGACAAACACCGTGGCCAGCACGATGCCCGGCAACGCGAAGATGATCTGAATATCGTGCTCACGCAGCCACGGGCCAATAAAGCCTTGAGCACCGAACAGCAGTACGTAGATCAAGCCGGCGATCACCGGCGACACCGAGAACGGCAAGTCGATCAGGGTGACCAGAATACTTTTGCCGCGAAACTCGTACTTGCTCACGCACCAGGCAGCGGCCACGCCAAATACCAGATTGAGCGGCACCGAAATACCGACGGCCAGCAGCGTCAACTGCAACGCGGAAATCGCATCGGCTTCGAAGATTGCGCCGAAGAACGTCCCGACGCCCTGTTTGAGCGCCTCACTCAGCACGATAAACAGCGGCAACAGCAGAAACAGCGCAAACACCAGCCAGGCACTGATGATCAGCAGCCGACGACCGAGCACATTACCGCGCCGTGCGGCGTTGGCCGAGGCTGACGCGCTTAGGGTTATAGAAGACATGGCGACCTCCTCAGGCTTTAGCGATCTGGCGCTGCAGCAAGTTGATCAGCAGCAGCAGAATGAAGGAGACCACCAGCATCAGCACACCAATAGCCGTGGCACCGGTGTAGTCGTACTGGTCGAGTTTGACCATGATCAACAGCGGCAGGATCTCGGTTTTCATCGGCATATTGCCGGCGATAAAAATCACCGAACCGTACTCGCCGACCCCGCGGGCAAAGGCCAGCGAGAGGCCGGTCAACCAGGCCGGCAGCAACGCCGGCAGCAGCACATAGCGAAACACCTGCAAGGGTTTGGCACCCAAACAGGCCGCCGCTTCTTCGACCTCACGAGGGATGTCCGCCAGCACCGGCTGAATGGTGCGCACCACAAACGGCAGGGTGACAAAGGTCAGTGCCAGGGTGATACCGATGGGGGTATAGGCAATCTTGAAACCCAGGTCAGTGGCGAACTGTCCCACTAGACCGCTTGGGGCATACAAAGCGGTCAAGGCGATACCAGCAACGGCGGTGGGCAAGGCGAAGGGCAGGTCGATCATCGCTTCAATAATCTTGCGTCCCGGGAAGGTGTAACGCACCAGAGCCCAAGCCAGCAATGTGCCGATAATGCCGTTGATGATGGCCGCCGCGAAGGCCGTAGCAAAGCTCAGTTTGAGCGCTGCCAGTACCCGCGGCGAGGAAATGATGGCCCAGAACTCAGCCCAGGTGAGCTGAGCGGCGTGAACGAACATGGCACCCAGAGGAATCAGCACCAGCAGGCTGAGGTACACCAGGGTGTAACCCAGCGTCAGCCCGAAGCCGGGTATGACGGGGGAAGTACGACGAGACATGGTTTGGCCTTGTGCTTGTTATGCGACGATCTAATGACGCATTGCGAGCGAATGTCAGGCTGTAGGGTGGAAGTAGCTTTTCACTTCCACCCTACAGTGCCTTCACGCAAGTCAATGCTGGGTCGGTGAAGCGTGATCCACGGGGTGGCCATCCACCCTACGGACTACGGCTTACTGCGCCTGATAGATCTGATCGAAAACCCCACCGTCGTTGAAGAACTTCGGCTGTGCGGTCTTCCAACCGCTGAAGTCTTTATCGATAGTGACCAGTTTCAGTGCTGGGAACTGCTCGGCGAACTCGCTCGCAATAGCCTGGTTGCGGGGACGGTAAAAGTGCTTGGCCGCCAGACGTTGACCTTCATCGCTATACAGATAGTTGAGGTAGGCCTCAGCCACTTTGCGGGTGCCCTTCTTGTCGACGTTTTCATCGACTATAGCCACCGGTGGCTCGGCCAAGATCGACAGTGACGGTGCGACGATTTCGAAGTTGTCGCCGCCCTCTTCCTTCAGCGCCAGGAAGGCTTCGTTTTCCCAGGCCAACAGCACGTCGCCAATGTTGTTGTTAACGAAGGTGATGGTCGAACCACGGGCACCGGTGTCGAGTACCGGCACGTTTTTGTAGAGCTGACCCACGAACTCTTGGGCTTTCGCCTCGCTGCCGTACTTCTGCTGAGCGAAGGCCCAGGCCGCGAGGAAGTTCCAACGGGCACCGCCGGAAGTTTTCGGGTTAGGGGTAATCACTTCAACGCCCGGCTTGACCAGGTCATCCCAGTCTTTCAACCCCTTGGGATTGCCCTTACGCACCAGGAACACGATGGTCGAGGTATACGGCGTACTGGCGTCTGGCAGGCGTGTTTGCCAGTCCTCCGGGATCAACTTGCCGAGTTTGTACAGCTCGTCGATGTCACCGGATAAAGCCAGGGTTACCACGTCTGCACGCAGACCGTCGATTACCGCACGGGCCTGTTTGCCCGAACCACCGTGGGATTGCTGGATGGTCACAGCTTCATTGCCCTGGGCTTGCCAGTGCTTGTTGAAGGCAGTGTTGAATTCACTGTACAGCTCGCGGGTCGGGTCGTAGGACACGTTGAGCAGGGTTTCTGCAGCGGCTGCCGGGCCTGCGGCTCCGGCAATAGTCAGTGCGCTGGCTAGGGCGGCAAAAGCAAAACGGCGAATGGACATGGTGCAGCTCCTAAAATTTTTGAGCGTTTGTTGGCTTTTCTTTAGGGGGGTGGCGGTCAACAGCGCATTCGCGGATGACAGCTGCAATACCGGTGTGTGCTCATGGTTTCTGCTCGGTTCATGCTCACACCCTCCGGTTGTCCAGTCGGGTTTTGAGGCTCGATGTTGGTTTAACGGGTCAGGCGTTCTTGCCGGCCGGAGCCTGCAAGCGAAATTTTTCCTTGCGTTCGATCTGCACGATCTGGCCGTTGTGTACGGTGATTTCCACCGAGCCGAACTTCAGGCCATTCAGCGCAGCCTGGATCTCGCGCAGGATGCTGGCGTCGTCCTGACCTTCAAGGTTTTTTAGGGTTGCGGTCATGGTAGTGCTCCTTGAAATAGCCCCACTGCGAGCGACGAAAACGGGTCGTGGTCAGTGGGCGTGGAGCGGATAGTAGAGAGCCTCTTATATTCTTAAAAAGATTATTTAAGAACATTTATATACTTTATTTGCATATACAAACCGATGATCCTCGCGCGTAGAGAAATGAGATTTCAGGCATAAGCAAATAATTTCTTATTCTTTTTGATATCCGCCAGTCCTCCCTACACTGCAGCCATTCACATCTGCAGGAGGGCGCACGATGCGCAACCAAACTATCCGTTACCTGATAGTGCCTGGCTGGCAAGGATCGGCCGACGAGCATTGGCAGAGCCACTGGCAGCGCAGCCTGCCGAACAGCGCCCGGGTGGAACAAGCCGACTGGCTAAACCCCAAGCGTGAAGACTGGGTCGCCGAACTGCAGCGCAGCATCGCCAGCGATCCACGCCCGACCATCCTGATTGCCCACAGCCTGGGTTGCATCACCGTGGCGCACTGGGCGGCTCAAGCGCCCGCCGAGTTGCTGGGTCGGGTACAAGGTGCCTTGTTGGTCGCCCCGGCGGATGTACAGCGCAATAATTGCCCGGCAGCGTTGCAGAACTTCGCACCGATACCGCAGCAGCCACTACCCTTCCCCAGCCAGTTGGTGGGCTCGGACAACGACTCTGCCGCCAGTGCTGCCCGGGCAATCGAACTGGCCCGTGACTGGGGCAGCGATGTGGCCATTCTCAGCGGCGCCGGACATATCAATGTGCAGTCCGGGCATCAGCGTTGGGAGCAGGGTTTTTCCTACCTCTATCACCTGCAGAACCGCATCGAGCAGAGCAATCGCTGCAGCGCTTAGTCCACTCAGTTATTGAAGGCTCGCGGATGGGTATTTCGCCAACTCAGCCTGCAACCAATCAACAAACACCTGGGTCAGGCGCTGGCGACGCTTACGCTCTGGCAGCACCAGGTAATAACCCATATCCGACTGCGCCACTTCATCGCCCAACCTGCAGAGCAGGTTCTGTACCAGCAGCTCATCCACCAGGTGCCGCCAACCGATGGCCACACCCTGGCCGGCAATGGCGGCCTGAATCAGCAAGGTGTAGTTGTCGAATCGCAGGCTGCCCGGACTCGGCGTTTCCAGTAGATCAAAGGCACGAAACAGCCCCGCCCAGTCAAACCAGCGCGAGCGATTTTCCGGACGCAGGTGCAACAGCGGCAGGCTGGCCAGCGCTGCTGGAGGCAAGTGCAGCGTGCATCCCTTGAGCAACTGTGGGCTGCACACCGGGAAGACCTCTTCGCGAAACATCAGCTGCGCTTCGGCATTTTTGAAACGGCCATCACCGAAGTTGATCGCCACGTCGATCTCCGCTGACAGAGCGCCCTGATCGCGTTCACTGGTGATCAGGCTGACATCCACCTCCGGATGCAGTTGATGGAAGCGCTGCAAACGCGGCATCAGCCAATACGCAGCAAAGGCAAAGTCGGTGGCTACTTGCAGCACCTCGTGCTGCTGTTGCGCGGTAACCGCCAGCAGCCCGGCATCCAGACTCTGCAGACCATCCTGCACATAACGCAGCAGCAACTCGCCGGCATCGGTGAGGACGATGCCGCGGTAGACCCGGTCAAACAAGCGCGTCGTCAGTTGCTGCTCGAGGCGTTTGATCTGCTGACTGATCGCCGGCTGGCTGGTGCCCAGCTCACTGGCCGCAGCAGTAAAGCTCAGCTGGCGAGCCGCCGACTCGAACACCCGCAGTACGTCCAGCGACACCCCTTCGATGCTTTTAAACATAAGCTCAAGTTATCCAATGCATGTACTGACAGTAGGTTTACCAGGCTTTCTGTTAGCCGGATGATCAAGCCAGCACTGTCGCAT
>JAHJXZ010000008.1 GCA_018827205.1 Gammaproteobacteria bacterium
GGCAGGTAGCGCTCGGGGAACTCCCAGATCACCAATTGCGGCGGGGTGTCTTTGAAGTCCTCGCTTTGCAGGTACTTGAGCATCGGGATCAGCGGGCCTTGGCCGTCTTCGGCGTGGTTGCTGAGGTCGCGTTGCAAGTGCTGACGTAGGGCACCGGCAAAATTCCACGCCGGGTTGGCGCTGTAGCTGGTGCCAACCAGCGCCACCGGCATGGCGCTGTCGGCGAACAGCGCGTCGTCGCCTGTGGCCTGCTCGACGGCCTGGGTTTCGCGGCGGCGCAGTTGGTCAGGCGCGGGCAGCAGGTAGTCGAACCAAGGGTCCAGTGGCAGGAAACGGGTGAGGTCGCCTTTGTAGGGTTTCGCGGCGCTGGCTTGGGTGATAAACCGCTGCGGCTCGCCATCCAGACTGATCCCGCGTTTGAGGGTGGTGCTTAGTTGCTGAGCGACCAGGTCCGCGCCCTGTGGCGTCCAGTGGGTGTCGGTGCGCAGGAACATGGCGCCGTTCGATTTACCGTCACGCAGGGTGCTCAGCAGGTTGGGTGCGGCGATGTCGGCGGCGCTCACCTCAGCCAGAAACTGCTGATAAAGGTTCTGCCGCAGTGGGCTGGTGGGGTTGTCGCCGACAAACTCCGGGTACAGGCGCGACTTGCTCGGCACGATGGCCATCAGCAGCAGCACATCGTGCTTGGCCAGCTCATCGCGCACGCCCTTGATCAGCGCCAGATTTTCGTTGATCTGTTGAGGGCCATCGACTTCCGGTTTGAACTCTTCATCCGAGTAGAGCCAGCCTTGTTCGCCGATCTGCACGCCGCTGCGGCCCTCATTGAAAAGCAGGTAGTCGAGGGCGGCCCAGAGGTTGGTGCCGATGTCTTTGACCGGCAGTTTCTCGTCGTAGTGCTGCTCAAAGGTCTTGGCCAAGTCACCGTCGAGCACGCTGTATTCAGCAGGGGGGCGGTAGCTCAGTACGCCGCGCATGGAACCGACAAATAGCAGGGCCAGGATGCCGATAAACAGGGCGACATAGAGCTTACGTAACGGACGCGTCATGGTCGGCTCCTCAGAACTGGAAATAGAGAAAGGGTGAATAGCTCTGCGCCGAGAGCTTCAGTACGGAGGCGCAGAACAGCAGCAGCAAGGCGCCGCGCATCAGGTAGTGGGGCAGGGCGACTGTTGCGCCGTTGGCCTGTAGCGCTAGCGTTGGGCTGGCCGATGTTGCAGGGCGCGAGCGATAGAACTGGCGCAGGCCGCAGAACGCCATCACCGCATAGGCCAACACCAGGGTGGCGATTTGCAGGTCAGTGATGCTGGCGCGGTTCAGTTCACTCAGCGCCCAGCCTTGGCTGCTGAATATCGCCGGGCTGAACATAGCGCTGTACATGCGCCAGGCCACGTCGAGGTTCTCGGCGCGGAAGATCACCCAGCCGAGCATCACCAAGAGGAAGGTAAAGGCCCATTTCAGTGGGTTGATCACCTTGGGCGCGGCATTCACCCCGAATAGGCGTTCAATCGCCAGCCACATGCCGTGCCAGGCGCCCCAGATCAGGAAGGTCCAGTTGGCGCCATGCCACAGACCGCCAAGCAGCATGGTCAGGAACAGGTTGCGGTAGGTGTTGACGGTGCCGCCCCGGTTGCCGCCCAGCGGCACATAGAGGTAGTCGCGTAGCCAAGTGGACAGGCTGATGTGCCAGCGCCGCCAGAACTCGGTGATCGACTGGCTCATATAGGGCTGGTTGAAGTTCTCCATAAAGCGGAAGCCCATCATCAGGCCCAGGCCGATGGCCATGTCGCTGTAGCCGGAGAAGTCGAAGTACAGCTGCGCGGTGTAGGCGATCATGCCCAGCCAGGCGTCACCGGTGCTGGGGTCGCTCAGGGCAAAGCAGTGATCGACCAAGGGCGCCAGGCTGTCGGCGATAAACACCTTTTTCACGAAGCCCTGCATAAAGCGCGTAGCGCCTTCGCTGAACTTGTCGAGGCTGTGGGTGCGGTCGGTGAACTGGTCGGCCAGGTCCTTGTAGCGCAGCACGGGGCCTGCGATCAGCTGGGGGAACAGGGCAATAAAAGCGGCAAAATTAACCAGGTTTTCTGTGGGTTTGGTGTCGCCGCGGTACACGTCGATCAGGTAGCTGAGTGACTGGAATATATAGAAGGAAATGCCGATGGGCAGGATCACGTGGGTCAGCAGGAACGGCTCAAAACCAGCGCCTTCCAACACCTTGTTGATGTTCGCGACGCCAAAATTGGCGTACTTGAAATAACCCAGAGTCGCCAGGTTGCCGACGATGCCCCAGAGCACCCAGCGCTGTGCGGCCTTGGTTCTGACCCCAGCCTGATAAATGCGCAGGCCGAAGATGTAATTCCACAGGGTGACGGCGACGAATAGCAGGAGGAAATCCACCCGCCACCAGGCGTAGAAGGCATAGCTGCCAATCAGGATCAGCAGGTTGCGATAGCGATTGCTGCTCAGGTAATACAGGCCAAGGAAGACCGGCAGAAACAGGAACAGGAACACGTTGGATGAAAAGACCATCCGTTTCTCTCCGTTGAGTGGCACGGGTCAAGGGCCAAGCCCCCCCTTTCCCCCCCACACCTGTGGACGGGTTTTGCAACATGCCCAGTGAATGGGCGAGGAGGTCGCCGTGCAGGCCGGCCTCCGTTTATTCAGTGCATCGTGTTCAGCTGTCGCCAGCTTTTTGCGGGCTGAACAACTGGCTCACATCGCCGCCGAGGCGGAAGGTTTTGAACGGTCCCATCTCGGCCTTGTAGGTCTGGGCGTCGATTGAGCAGGCGTAGAGCACGCAATAGGGTTCCAGCCAGGCGAACTTGGCGTGTTTTTTCAGCTCGGCCATGTCCTGTTTTTCGCCGGTGCGTTTGCTGAAAGCGTCCTGATCCTCGACGCCGGCCATTACCCGTTTGGCCAGCCGTTGCAGGGCTCCCTGGTTTTCCGCACGCAGGTCGACACCGTTGGCCTGGGCGAAAGCGGCGATCATCATCAGCGGCGGCAAGGCGTAGTTGTGGTAGGCCAGGGCGCGTTGGCGACGCTTGAGTTCGTTGGGCAGGTAACCGTCGGCGTCGACTTGGTTGGCACCCACGCGAAATTGCGCCACGGACCAGTCGAACAGGTCGCGGCGATCGGTGGCGATAGCGGTGGCCATTACCGACCAGGCGGCCCAGTAGCTGTGGTTGTTGATCTTACGCAGCGGCAGGTCGCTCCAGTCCTGCACCGTTTGCTCGGCCAGGGCGACAAACCAGTCTTCGATCAAGCGGGTTTGTCGCGGGTAAGCGGCCAGGGGTTGTGAGCTGGAGAACTTCAGGCGCAGGTACGCGGATGACAGGCTGCCTAGGGTCCATTTGCGCACCGATTTACCGGTGTGATTGCCCTCGGTGCTGAGCAAAGCGTCGGCTTGGGCCCAGGCGCTCATCCAATTGAGTGCGCATTCCAGTTGTTGGCGGTCACCGCGGCCCATGTAGAACATCACCTGGCGATTGACCCCGCGCTCCAGCTCAGTGATGTCCTGGGTGCTGGTGCGGTAGGCTTTTTCCGAGGTTTTATTCAGGGTCGCACGGGCCTTGTCAGAGCCTTCATATTTGCTGCGAAACTCCAGCTTGGCGGTGTAAGGCTTGGGCGGTGCGGCGCAACTGCGTGATGGCTTGTCGCTCATCTGCACTGGCGCATAGTAGCCAGCCGGCGGCACCAGATTGCTGGCGCTGGCGAATGTGCTGCATAGGGCGCTGCCGAGTAGGCAGGGGGCCAGCAGCCAAGGGGTAAGTAGCCAGTGGCTAATGTTCATTGTGAATCCTTGGCCTGTGGTGCCTGGGCAACCACAGCTTTGGTCGCGCTGGGGCGTTGGCACAGGGTGGCGTCGACGCTGAGCTTGGCTGGCATGTTTTCCGGGCTGTGGATTTCCAGGGCGAGCAGGTTGAGGTCGGCCCAGTCGGGGTCGTTGCGCAGCTCGAAGACGTAGCGGCCGGCGGTGTCGACGCGGTCGCTCTGTTCGAGCTTGAACTTTTCGCGGCGGCCATTGAGGTACCAGAGCGTGGCCTGGGCCTCATGCACGCTGGGGTCGCTGAAGGTCAGGTCGACTTGGTAATCACCGCCGCGCAAGTCCACCAATTGGCGGCCCTTGCCGTTGACCAGTACTTCGTTGCTGCCAGGCTTGAGGCTGACTGTGTTGTGCAGAGCGGCGGGTTTGCCGACACAACCGTTGTCCACCAAGGGCCGGGCCTGGCGATAGAAGCTGGCCTGGGCCAGGTCGTAGTGGGTGGCGAACTCCCAGATCAGCACTTTCGGCGGATTTTCGTGAAATTCCGGGCTGCTCATGTATTGCAGCAAGGCGCTGTCAAAACCGCCGCCACTGACCGCCATGTTGAGCACTTCGGCACCGCTGTACTGCTGCAGAAAGCCGGCAAAGTTGTAGGCCGGGCCGCTGTTGCTGGTACCCACCAGGGCAATCTGTGGATCGGCTTCATCGCCGAACAGGCTGTCACTGTCGGCCTCACCCTGGGTGGTAGTTTCAAAACGCGGCACATACTGGGTGGCGTAGCTGGTGCCACAGAACTGTGCGGCGGTTTTGTGCAAGGTGCCGGCCTTGGGCAGCAGGCCGACCACTTTGCTTTCGAAGTCTTTCTTGGGGATGTCGGCGAAGCCGGGGATCTGCTTCAGGGTGTCGGCTACCAATTCGGCGGTGCGCTCAGCTCCGGCCGGCGTCCAGTGGTGGTCCGCCTTGAAGTAGTAGTCGGTTGCCACGCCCTGCTCATCAAACAGCGGCGACAGGTCGGGGGTCCAGATTCCGGCCTGGCGAAAGCCCTCGATGGCTTTCAGGTAATTCTGCTTGGCCAGCTTGAAGTCGAACTGGGCCTTTTCTTCAGCGGTGAGCTTCTCGCGGTTTACCAGGCCGCGGGTGGGTTGGTAGACGATCACCAGCTCCACGCCTTTGGCTTTCAGGGCATCGCGCAGCTTTTTGAACTGCCGATAGCCTGCGGGCGTGGTGCCAAAGTCGGTGCGCAGGTCATAGCGGCTGCGGAATAACCAGTCGCCTTCACCCTGCACCAGTGCGGTGAAAAAGCTCAGGTACTTGGTGTTGTACCGGCTTGGGTCCTGGGCTGCGGGGCACAGCGGGCCTACACGCTGCACCTGGTATTGCGGGCTGGCCAGGGCGCTGCCTGCTGCACCGAGCAGGGTGCAGGCGAGGGCCAGTTGACGAAGTTGCAGATGCTGTTTGTTCACAATGCTTTCCTCAATCCTGGAGTTCGACCTGGCGCTCGACGGGGTCAATCAGCACGGCCAAGTTGCGGCGCACCATCAGGTCGAGAATTTCTTCCTGCTTTTCGCCGAGGATGCCGCTGAAGCTGATACCTGTGCTTTTGGTCGGGGCAATCAACTCCACGCGGTACAGCTCAACCGACAGGGGCGAGTCGATGGACAGTGGCCCGGAGCCGTTGGCCGCGAGGGTGCCACCGACCACGATCATGGAAATCTTGGTATCGAAGGGGTCGAGTTCGATATTGCGATCGGTGTCGGAGAGGTCCTTGATGTGGCCGTAAACACCGGTGAGGGCGTTGGCCGCCGAGACGTTCTCGTACAGGCGGATGTCCACGCTGTTACGCACCCGAATACCGTGACGGGCGTTGTTCAGCACCTTGTTGCCCCACAGCAGGTTGTGCGAACTCTCGTACAGGGTGATGCCGTCGGCGTGGTTCTGTGTGACCTCGTTGTAGGCGATCAGGTTGTTGATGCTGTTACGGTCGATAACGATGCCGGAGAGCTTGTTGTCGTAGCTCTTGTTGTTGAAGATCCAGCTGTTATCCACTTCGCGAGAGATGATGATGCCGTGCTTCTTCTTGGTGCCGTGCACGCTGTTCTCGGCGATGATCAGGCCGTGTGAACGGTCGTGCGGGTCAATGCCGTAGACAATGTTGTCGCGGTAGGTATTGCCCTTGATCACCACGTCGGCGGCTTCGTAGCAGTAGAAGCCGTACCAGAGATCGACGAACTCGGAGTTGAGCAGCCAGCCGGTCGGCTCTTCGCGCTGCAGGCGTTTGTGCATGTTCGGCGTGTACTGGGTGATGCTCACCCCGTAGGACTTGCTGGTGTTGTAGCCGAGGCTGGTGACCACACTGTTCGAGATATACAGCTCGCTGCCGCCCCACGACACCAGGAACGGGCGGAACTCGTCGGGCTTGCGGAACGTGGCCGGGCCGTTGTCTGCTTCGCGCCAAGCGGTCAGGCGGGTATCGGTGATAAACAGCTTGCCGTCGTTGACCAGAAACGCGCCGCGCTCTTGCGACAGGCGCAGTTCCTCGACGTTTTTATCGACATGCAGGGTCGCGTTCTGGGCGACCACGATGGGCAGGCGAGCCAGGTATACGCCGGGCTTAACCTGGCTGAACTGATTGTCGGGCAGCTGCTTGGCGAGGTCTTGCAGGGTGACGTAACCACCCTCGACGAAGATTGCATTGGGCATGCCCTGTTGACGGTTGACCCACTCGCGCAGCCGTTCGTCGCCGCCGATAAAGTCCTTCAAGGCGTCCTGTTGCAGCATGCGCCGCACCACTACCTGACCTTTTTTGCTGCGCTCGATCTTGGCTTCGACCGCCTCGGCGCTGTAGCCGGAAAGATCGGGCAGGGTGGGGGCTGCCAGGTGCAGAGGCTCGATCGGCGCGCTGGTGACCGTGTAGGTCTTGGCTTGCTTGAGCGTCTGCGTTGGCTCGCTATTGGCCGCCTGTACCCAGGGTGCTACCAGTTGCAATGCACCAAGTAAAAAGCCGCTGCACAGCAAGCCGATGCCGAAGCGTTGTTTAAGTTTGTCTGGCTGCTCTGTCATAGGGCTACCCTCAGAATCTCCAGATGAAGTCGACAAAGGCACGGTGCATCAGCGCGTCGGTGTCACTGCCATAGGCCTTGCCGGGCTTGAACACTCCACCGCGAAAACGCACAAGGGCCGAGCGCTCATCGAGGTGCTCGGCCATCGATGCCGGCAACAGGCCTTGCTTGAAGTACTTGGTCACGACCAGATCGAGTTCCTGGCCGATGTCTTTCTCGCCCGCTTGCAGCGGCGCGATGATGCCGCTGTCACCGATGTCCTGCTGATCGTCGACCCGCCAGAACTGGTGATAAACCAGGCTGGCGTCGTAGTCGTCGTGCAGCTGCCAGGAGGTGAACGCCGTGGCCACCTGCAAGTTGGACAGCTCGCCACGGAAAGCCTCGCCGAAGCGGTGCATGCGGGCATTGGTGCCGGTGAAATTGGAGCGGTTGCTCTCCAGTCCGGTCTGGCGGAACTGCTCTGAGCTGTCGTCATCACCACCGCCGCTACCACGGGCATAGGCACCGCCGAGGCGCCAGTTGTCGTCGATGTTCCAGCGCAGGCCGAGGTCCACTGCCCAGGCGTTGACATCAACGTTGCGCGCGCCACTGGCCAGGCGCTGGTCGCCGATCACCTGTTGTTCAAGCTCGTCGATATCACCGTTTAGCCAGGTGGCTTGCGCCCAGTAATTGAGCGGCATAGTCGAGCGGCGGTTGAAAAAGTCGCCGTCGGCGCTCAGGCCCAGCCAGGTGAGGTCGCCGGTGTAGCGCTTGCTCATCTCGTCGATGGCTTCGCCAGGGTTGGCCAGCTCGCCGGTATCGCGGCTGTGGTGGGCCTTGAATCCAAGCCAATGGCCGGGCTGCCACTGCGTCGAGATGTCGCCGAACAGGTGCTGGCGGTCTTCATCTTCTGGGGCCAGTTCGTCGAGGTCGCTGCGGTAGTCGGAGTAACGTTCGGCGACGCCGACATGGGCCTTCAGCAAGGTGGTATCGAAACTCCAACGCAGCGCTTCGATGTTGGTGTCCCACCAGGTGCCGTCGTCGCTGCGCATACGTTGACGGCCCAGGCGCAGGTGCTCGCCGGGGTAGGCCGTAAGACCTTTGTAGTCGACCCAGAACTCGCGCAGGGCCAGGTAGCTTTTGTCTGGCTCGCGGCTGGTGTTGCCGCTGCTGCTGGTGTCGCCTTCGCTGGCTTGCAGGGTGTCGGTTTCAATGATGTCGGTCGCGGTAACGGCTTGGCCGAGGGCAAAGGCGCTCCAGTTGCCGCGCTCGCCATAGACCCAGGGGCGCACATCCAGACCTATACCCTGAACGTCGCCGCCGTCACGGGTGCCGAGGTCGCGGTCATCTTCCGATTGCGCAGTGATCTTGAGGTCGATACCGAAGTTGTCATCACTCATCTGCGCCGCCCAAGCGGAGGAGACCGATAACAGGGAGACACTCAGGCCAAGGCCGGTGGTAATCCGGTTGAAGTGCATTGAATATCCTTTTCTCATGGCAACTGCGCCTGCATGGGCTGTTGCACCTGCCAGGCGTTACCCCGTAGCTGGCGCTCTTCGCGCAGCATGCGTTCAGCCCTGAGGCGCTCTGTCGGGGGCAGGCGTTGGTTGATCTCGCTGGCCAGTTCGGTGGCTGCCGGGGTGTCTTTGGGCAGGGCGAGTTGGCCGAATACATAGGCGTTGGCCATGTCTGGCTGAATGCCTTTGCCTTGGGAGAACATCTGCGCCAGGGCGAAGTCGGCATTGAGCTGGCCGCCACGGGCGGCGCTGAGCAGGTGATCGAGTGCCTGTTGCGGGTAGATGTCGCCGAGGTAGCCGCGCAGGTAAATCTGGCCGAGGAAGTAGTTGGCACTGGGCTCGCTGGGTGCGGCTTTGCGCAGGTGTTCTTCGGCTTTCTGCGGGTTTTGTGGCAGTAGTTTGCCTTCGTAGTACAGGCGCCCGAGCAGCAGTTCGGCGCGCGGCAGGGCGGCGGCACGGCCTTGTTCGAGGTACGTCTGCATCTGTTCGATGTCGCCCAGCGCTGGGTAGTCGTAGAGCAGGCGTGCCAGGCTGACCCATGCAGCGGGGTAGTTCGGCGCGATACTTTCGAGCATGTCCTGGGCGGTGTCTTCATCGGGCTTGCCCAGCTCGGCATCGGCGAGCACCGAGGCCACGTCATCCACCCGTTGCGCCGGCACTGCGCCGCTGCGGTAGGCGCTCATCAGGCGCTCTACCAAGGCGTGCTGTTTGTCGGTCTCACCTTGCTTTTGGTACACGGTGGCCAACTCGACGTAGCAGGTGTCGGCCTCGCTAATCAGACCCTGGCAGATGGCTTCGATCTCATCCAGGTGCTGATCGTAAGTGCCTTGGGTGCGATAGAAGAGGATTTGTGCCAGGTCGGCCTGGGAGTAGCCCTGCTGGCGCCAGGTCGCGATACGTTGCTGTACGTTCATATCGGGAAAGTCCTGTGGATATTGCAGATAGAGCATCACCAGCGGCAGCAAGCTGCTGGGCTCGCCAGCGCTGAAGGAGTCGTTGAGCAGTTGCGCAGCTTCGCGGCGTTCGGCGGCGCTGTTGCTGGGTTTACGTGCCAGCAGCTTGCCGAGCCGGGCCTGCGCCCGTGGCGACTCGTCGAGTGCCAGGCGGTAGGTCTTTTCAGCCTTGTCCACGTCGGCCGGAGTGCCGTTGGCCAACTGCAGGTCGGCTAGGCCGATCTGTGCATCGACGTAGCCCAGCTCAGCCAGTTGGCTGAAGTGCTGCTCGGCCAATTGCCTGTCGCCACGCTTCAGTGCCTCGTTGGCCAGTTGCTGGTCAGGCAGCCCGGCACAGCCGGACAGCAGCGCAGCACTGAGCAACAACAGATGAGGAGATGTATTCGCCATGTCAGCGTCCTCCTTAGAAGCCAGCCGCCACGGCTTTATCAATGACCCAGTCGAGCGATGGGCCGCGGTCAATCACCACTTCCACTGGTTGGCCGGCAAGGGTGCTGGGCAGGGTGGACTCCGGTTCGATTTCCGCGCGAATATCCGAAGACAGGCCGCCCTGGTGCAGGCTGGTACTGATGATTTTGCCGCGGCGTGGCGTGTCTTCACCGGCGACCCAGAAGTTCACGCGGGTGCCGGTGCGGGTCTGGGCAATGCTGCGGTAGGGGAAGCTAGCGGTGACGGTGGCTTTGCTGTCCTGCGGGACCAGCTCAAAGATCACATCGCCTTTATTGGCGAACTGGCCATCGGCGACCAACTGCTTGGCGATCTTGCAGTTGCACGGGCTGGTCAGGGTGCCTTTCATCTGCTTGCCGAACAGCTCTTCGACGTTGGCTGGAGTTAGTTGCTCGTCAGCCAAGTGGCCCTTGAGCATTTCCAGCATGGTGGCTGAGAAGGAAGCGATGGGCGCGCCCTTGTCCACCTCACCGCCTGGGCCTGCCAGGCTTTGCACGGTGCCTTCACGCGGCATGGTGACCTGCATGCTCGGCACGTTGACCATGGCGGATTCGGCGTGGGTGACGAAGTACAAGCCATACACCGACTTGAAGATAAAACCGAATGCCGCCAGGCCGACCAAGAAGATCCCCAGGCTGAAGGTCACGGCCTTGAGACGGCCGAGGGCGCTCATGCTTGAGCCACTGCTGGCGTTCTTGCGGGCTTTGGTGAAGTTCTCGCGCTGCAAGGTGCTGAGCAGGTCGCCGGCGCTCACCAGTTCCCCGCCCAGGTAGGCGCTGATCAGGTGATGCAGGGTGGCTTGCTCGCGGGGCTTGAGGTTGTGCAGCTGGCAGCCGACGCGCTTGCTGTCGACATCCACCGAGCGCACCTGAAATTCGATATCGATGCCCAGGTTGAAGCTGTCCAGCTTGAATTGCATGCGACCCTTGTGGAAGTCGCCGATCTGAATCTGCTGCTTGTTGTCGATAAAGCTGAAGCCGCCCGCGGAGATGTCGCTGAGCGCCATCTCGATACGTTCACGGTTTTTGTTCAGGTACTGCAGCACGACTGGGATTTTCACCCGTGCATGCTGGCGCTGGGCTTCAGATTCGTGGATCACATTGACGTTAACGGCTGTATTCATGAGTGCAAATTCCTGTTCAAGCGGAGTCCGGTCGTCACACCAGCACCATGAGGGCGGCGACGAATATGCTGGCGGCAGAGAAGGTCATGGCCCGTGAGGACCAGGTGTTGAACCAGCGCTGAAAGCTCACCAAACCGCGATCCAACTTGGTGTTCTGGCGGGTCCAGGATTGCTGGTCGAGGCGGAAGAACACGTAGATCTTCACCAGCGCACCGACGATCTGGTTGTAATAAAGAATCAGCGGATAAGCCGGGCCAATGTGGTGGCCAGTGACGCTGAGCAGCAGGGTTAGAGCCAGGCGGGTGAGGCCGATCCACAGCAGGTAGGCCAAGAAGAAACCGAGGCCGTATTTGATACTGGCAATGATCGCGACGCTGAGGCCGAGCAGGCTGGTCCACATCGACACGCGTTGATCGAACAGCACCAGGCTGGTGAAACCGCCCAGGCGTTTGACCCCAAGGCGCAGGGCGCGGGCGTTCTGCCGCAGGTTGTTGCCGTACCAGCGGAACATCAGTTTGCGGCTGGCCTTGATAAAGCTCTTTTCCGGCGGGTGCTCGACCGTGTTGATCGATGCGTCTGGCACATAGAAGGTGTCGTAGCCCAGGCGCATCAGGCTGTACCAGCTGGACTTGTCGTCGCCAGTGAGAAACTGGAAGCGGCCCAGGCGCCAGTGCTCCAGGTGATCGCTTTCCACATCGGCGATAAACGCCGGGTCCGTCACCACTGCGGCGCGGAACACTGACATGCGCCCGGTCATGGTCAGCACGCGCTTGCTCAGGGCCATCGAGCACATGTTGAGGTGGCGCTGGGCGAAGCGCAGCTTGTGCCATTCACTCATCACATAGCCGCCGCGCACCTCGCAGAATTCATTGGTGGTGAGGCCGCCGACATTGGGGAACAACTTGAACCAGGGTACGGTTTTGCGCACGACGCCTTCGCCGAGCACGGTGTCGCCATCGATCACCGCAACCACGGCATCTGCTGCCGGCATCTGCCGTGAGATGGCGCGGAAGCCATAGGCCAGTCCGTCGCGTTTGCCGGTGCCGGGAATCCGCACAAAACTCAGCGTGACGTGCGCCGGGGGCTGCATCTGCGCCCAGAGGTTTTTTACCAGCAGCTCATCCGACAGCTCGACAATGGAGCAGACCACGTTGGTCGGATAGCCGCACTCAATCGCCTCGCGGATCACCGAGCGGTAAACCTGGGCGGTGGTCAGGGCGTCGATGCGAAAGCTGGTGACCAGCAGGAATACTTGGGAAGGGTCAGCATCTCTGCCGAGTTTGGCGACCTTGCGCCGGTAGTGCGGGAACACCACATAGAGAAACAGCATGCCGCGTACGAAGTGCACAGCACCCATGGAATAACGCCAGATGCCCACTGCGCCGATCAACAGCAGGTAGTCGCGCGACTCGGGGTCGAACACGCTCCTGGGCAGTGCCAGCGCAAGCAGCATCAGCAGTGATACGTAGAACAGCCAGCCAGCAGCCTGGTTGAGGCCGCTTTTCAGCGTGTGCAGGTGCATAAACATATCCATCGTTTGTGCCGGGTAGACCCTGGGGCAGCGCGTGGCTGCCCAGGGTGTGCGTGGGCTTATAGCCGTTGCGCTTACCAGCAGATACCTTCGCTGCCGGCACGCGATGCAGTCGGCATAAAGCCCACCAGGTCGACCACGTGTTTGCCGTGCAAGGCTTGCTGCGCCAGTGGGGCAAAGTGCATATCGCTGTTGCCCAACACGATGATGTCGGCGTTATCCACCACGGCATCGAAGTCACTGCTGAGCAGCGATGAAACGTGGGGGATCTTCGACTCGATGTAGTCCTTGTTCGCCCCGTAAACGCGGGCGTACTCGACATTTCGGTCGAAGATGCTCAGGTCGTAACCCTTGCCGATGAGCATTTCCGCCAGCTCTACCAGCGGGCTTTCGCGCAGGTCATCAGTGCCGGCCTTGAAGCTCAAACCGAGCAGGGCGACCTTGCGTTTGTCGTAGCCGGCGATGATGTCGAAGGCGTTCTGCACCTGAATGGCGTTACTGCGCATCAGCGAGCCAATCAGCGGGGCATCGACATCCATAGCACCCGCGCGGTAGGACAGGGCGCGCACGTCCTTGGGCAGGCACGAGCCGCCAAAGGCGAAGCCGGGTTTCATGTAGTACTTGGAGAGGTTGAGCTTGTGATCCTGGCAGATCACGTCCATCACATCGCGGCCATCGACGCCGGCCGCCTTGGCGATATTGCCGATCTCGTTGGCAAAGGTGACCTTGGTGGCGTGCCACACGTTGCAGGTGTACTTGATCATCTCGGCAACATCGATGCTCTTGCGGATGATCGGCGCATCCAGCTCGCTGTAGATGGCTTCCAGCAAGTCGCCGGAGGCTTGATCCAACTCACCGATGACTGTCATGGGCGGGAAGTCGTAATCCTTGATCGCGGTGCTTTCACGCAAGAATTCCGGGTTTACTGCCAGGCCGAAATCGACCCCTGCTTGCTTGCCCGAGCAATCCTGCAGAATCGGCAGGACTACGTTTTTGGCAGTGCCGGGTAGCACCGTGCTGCGTACCACCACGGTGTGGCGCTCGGTTTTGCCGCGCATGGCCAGGCCAATTTCACGGCACACGCCTTCGATGTAATTGAGTTCCAGGTCGCCGTTTTTCTTGCTCGGCGTGCCCACGCAGATAAACGATACGTCGCTATTGAGCACGGCATCGGCTACATCAGTAGTGCCGCGCAAATGCCCCGAGGCTAATCCCTGTTGCAACAGCACTTCCAAGCCTGGCTCAACAATTGGCGATTTGCCATTGTTGATCAGGTCAATCTTATTGGCGGATATATCTACGCCGATTACATGATGGCCGCGTGCGGATAAACAACCTGCACAAACTGCCCCGACATAACCTAAACCGAAGATGCTAATTCGCATCGTATTTACCTCGTCCATTTCAGATGATTAATGAGTGGCGATTAGCCACGGTTATTCGTTAGTTCGGCGCGCATAAGTGCATGAACTAATACAGGCATAAAAGTTGGTTGGTGGCGTATCGCTACCGGAGTCGGGCTTGGTATGTAGCACGCCCGTTCTATATGTGTTGTTGTCGCTGCAGGCTCTGTCTCGGTCCTTGTCAGTGAGTCATTGGGTTGTTGATAGTTCCACCTTATATTTACCCGTAACTTTCTTTTAGGTGAGTTTCTGCGCCGAACATTGGTTCGGAATTAATGGCAGATATACTCACGCGGAAAGTTGCGTGAAGAAAAACATCGTGTCGCTATGAGTCCGATGTTTTTCTGATGGTTCCTACCGCTCGTCATCTTTTGCAATGAAATGAGAACTGCTTGGTAGTTGTGCTTTGATGGCACTTTGCAATTGTCGGGCGGGAAAATCGCGCGGTGTATATGGGCGTTAAAAAGTTCAACAATGAAGTTGGGCTTTAATAAAACTGACTGTTGGAATAAGTATTGAACAACGCGGGAAATAGCGGGGGCGGGCCGTTGGCGCGGCCCGCAGGGGGAGGCGGGGTCAGTCTTGTGGGTGGTCGCGGAGGAAAACCAGGGTGTCAGCTTTCGAGTTTTCAACCGAGTAGCGGTAGCCCTCATAGGTGAAGTCCTTGAGGCCGGCCGGATCGGTCAGGCGCTCCTTGATCACATAGCGGGCCATCAGGCCGCGAGCCTTTTTCGCGTAGAAACTGATGATCTTGTACTGGCCGTTCTTCTGATCCTTGAACTCGGTGTCGATGATCCGCGCATTCAGTGCCTTGCGTTTCACTGCGCTGAAATATTCGTTGGATGCCAGGTTAAGCAGCACCTCGTCGCCCTGAGCGGCTAGCGCCTCATTCAACCAGCCACTGATGCGCTCGCCCCAGAAGTCATAGAGGTTATTACCGCGCGGATTGGTCAGCTTGGTACCCATTTCCAGGCGGTAGGGCTGCATCAGATCAAGCGGGCGCAGCACGCCATACAGGCCGGAGAGCATGCGTAGGTGGGTTTGGGCGAAGTCGAAGTCCTTTTCGCTGAAATCCTCAGCGTTCAGCCCGGTGTATACGTCGCCCTTGAACGCCAACAGCGCCTGCTTGGCGTTGGACGGGTTGAATGGTCGCTCCCAGCTGCCGAAACGGGCGGCATTGAGACCGGCGAGTTTGTCCGAGAGGTGCATCAGCTCGGCGATCTGCGCCGGGCTGAAGTCGCGCAGCTGCTGAATCAGCTCCTGGGCATGATCAAGGTGTTCCGGTTGGGTAAAACGCGGGGTCGCAGGCGGAGTCTCGTAATCGAGGGTCTTGGCCGGGGAAATCACCATCAACATAAGCGTGCTCCTGAAAGTCTGCGGCGATTCTAGAAGCTGGCAGTCGCTGAGACTACCTATTAGGGCGATTAGCGTTGCGACTTGACCGAGGGGCCGCCACGGGGTTGTAGTCTGCCTAGGTCGAATCCTCCAAGGAGCTAGCATGACCGCCTGCAACCATTCGCGCTGGGAGCCGTCCCACGATTACCGCCCGCTGGAAACCACCGCTGAACGCCAGGCCTGGCGCGTGGCGGCGCTGACCGGGGTGACCATGCTGGTGGAGATTGTCGCCGGCTATGCATTCAACTCCATGGCCTTGCTTGCCGATGGCTGGCACATGGCCTCGCATATGCTCGCCATCGGCCTGACTGCGTTGGCGTATTTGTTGGCGCGGCGTTATGCCAATGACCCGCGTTTTGCCTTTGGTACCTGGAAGATTGAGGTACTGGCCGGTTTCGCCAGTGCCTTGTTGCTGGTGGTCGTGGTGGCGATGCTGGCGTTCGAGTCGCTGTGGCGCCTATTGCAGCCGCAGACGATTGCTTTCGATATGGCGCTGTGGGTCGCAGTGGTTGGCCTGCTGGTCAATCTGGTATCCGCCTGGCTGCTGCGTGACAGTCATGATCACGCCCATGGCCACGGGCATGATCAGCACGCCGCCGCACATGCTTATGGCGATCACGATCACGATCACGATCACGATCATGCTGTTGCTGCGCCTGCGGGCAAGGACCTAAATCGCCACGCGGCTTTTATCCATGTGCTCGCAGATGCCCTGACCTCGGTGGCGGCCATCCTGGCCCTACTGGGCGGCATGCTGTTGGGTTGGGATTGGCTCGACCCGCTGATGGGCGTGATTGGCGCAGTGATCATTGGTGTATGGGCCAAGGGCCTGCTGATCGAGACTGGCAAGGTGCTGCTTGATCGCGAGATGGACAGCCCGGTGGTCGAGCGCGTACGCACTGCCTTGGCCCAGGAGGAAGATACCGAACTGGCGGACCTGCATCTGTGGCGTGTCGGTCGGGCGCAGTTCGCTTGCATCGTCAGCGTGGTAACCCATGGCGACGGTTCTGCAGATCGCTACAAGGCGCGGCTGGCGGGGATTGCGGAGCTGGTGCATGTGACCGTGGAGGTCAATCGCTGTGCCGAAGAACACAGGGTGGCGCGGGGCTGAAAGGAAAAAATATGTCGGCTCGAACGCCGGTGGGACTTCCGACTTTAACGGCGCATGCGTGGTGCGCCAAGCGCTATTTGTCGCTCCGATAAATAAACCTGAAAAACTCAAAAAATACGTTTTTCTGTCATCTGAATTGGAGTATCTAAAAGGCAAGACCGCCGAACCCTGCAGACAGGTGGCGGCCATTGGCCCTCACCTTTTTGCAGCCTTCTCAGCCTCGGCACTGAGGAGTCGACGGCCCCTCCGCGGCGCAGACTCGCCCCTGCGTTGCTTGGCTACTACAAGAAGGTGACCGAGTATGGATGACCACGGACGCTCCAAGCCCACCGCCCCAACCCTGTACGCCCTCGACACCAATGTGCTGATCCACGACCCCAACGCGCTGCTGAATTTTCAGGAGCACCACGTTGCAATTCCCATGACAGTACTGGAGGAACTGGACAAGCTTAAAACCGGCAAACAGGGCGTGGCCGCCGAGTGCCGCCAAGCCATTCGTCTGATCGACAAGATTCTCGGCAGCGCCAACCCGGAGGAAGTGGAACACGGCGTCGCCATCCAGCGCGACAAGAGCGGCCCGTGCGGCTTTCTCTCAATTCTTATGAGTAAAAGCGCCACCCCGGTGACCTGGCTGCCGGAAGACCTCAACGACAACAAGATCATCAACCAGCTGGTCGAGCTTAAATCCCGGCGCCCCGGTCTCAACGTGGTGCTGGTGACCAAAGACATCAACATGCGCCTGAAGGCGCGCGCCTGTGGCATCGATTCGGAGGATTACCATACCGACCAGCTGGTCGACGATGTGTCCTTGCTGTCGCAGGGTTACCACAACATGGACGGCTCCTTCTGGGACCGCGTGAACAAGGTGGAAACCCGCCAGGACCACGGCCGCACCTGGCATCGCGTGCAGCTCACCGACAATCTGCCGGCGGTGCACGTCAATGAGTTCATCATCGACGAGCAGGGCTTTGTCGGCTGGATCAAGGGCATCAAACACGGTGAGCTGCTGATTCTCGACATGCACCAGGAACCGCTGATGCACCAGGAGGCCTGGGGCCTGCGGCCACGGGATATCTATCAGTCACTGGCGCTGTTTGCTCTGCTTGATCCGGACATCCACCTGGTCAACCTGTCCGGGGCGGCCGGTTCTGGTAAAACCATTCTGGC
This sequence comes from Gammaproteobacteria bacterium, assembly GCA_018827205.1. GTDB lineage: Bacteria > Pseudomonadota > Gammaproteobacteria > Pseudomonadales > Pseudomonadaceae > Aquipseudomonas. The sequence continues at coordinate 17,446 of JAHJXZ010000008.1, forward strand.
CCTGGCGGCGGCCATCGAGCAGACCATGGTCAGCAAGCGTTATCGGCGCATCATTGCCACCCGCAGCGTGCAGGGGCTGGATCAGGAGATCGGCTTTCTCCCCGGCACCGAAGCCGAGAAGATGGAGCCCTGGCTTGGCGCCATCACCGACAACCTCGAAGCCCTGCATATGGACGACGAGAACACCCACGGCAGCGTCGACTACATCCTGCAAAAGGTTCCGCTGCAGTTCAAATCCCTCAACTACATCCGTGGCCGTAGCTTCCAGCAGAGCCTGATCCTGATCGACGAATGTCAGAACCTCACTCCGCACCAGATGAAAACCATCATCACCCGTGCCGGCAGCGGCTCGAAAGTGGTGTGCCTGGGCAACCTGGCGCAGATCGATACGCCTTATCTGTCGGCGCCCAGTTCGGGCCTGACCTACCTGACGGAGCGCTTCAAAGACTTCGAGCATGGCGTGCACATCACCCTGCAAGGGGTGCCGCGCTCGATCCTTGCCGAGTACGCCGAAACTCATATGTAACCCTCTCTCACGCTCGCCCAGCAGGCTGTTATGCCTGCTGGGCCGGGTGTCGCCGTAACCTCTCGTCTGAATCCCCTGGCATTCACAGGTGCCGAAACCTGACCCGTGGGTTTACAATCGCCGGACATCTGCCTGGAGCCTGTCTGTGTTAACCCATCTAGATTCCCAAGGTCGCGCCAACATGGTCGACGTCAGCGACAAAGCCCTGACCGTCCGTGAAGCCGTGGCTGAAGCCTTGGTGCGCATGCGCCCAGAAACCCTGCAGATGATTACCCAGGGCGATCACCCCAAGGGCGATGTGTTCGCCGTGGCACGGATTGCCGGTATTCAGGCAGCGAAGAAAACCAGTGATCTGATTCCGCTATGCCATCCGCTGATGCTCACCAGCGTTAAAGTTGAACTGACGCCTGAGGGCGTGGATGCCGTGCGCATTACCGCGCGCTGCAAGCTGACCGGGCAGACCGGGGTGGAAATGGAAGCCCTGACCGCCGCCAGCGTCGCCGCGCTGACCATTTATGACATGTGCAAGGCGGTGGACCGTGGCATGGTCATTGAGGCTGTGCGCCTGCTGGAGAAAGTTGGTGGCAAGAGCGGCGCCTTCAAGGCAGAGAGCGTGGCGGGAGAGCAGGCATGATCCGCGTACAGTATTTCGCCCGTTACCGCGAAGCCCTCGGTCTGGATGGCGAACAGCTTAGCGGCGAGTTCACCAGCCTGGATCAACTGCGCCAGCACCTGCTGAGTCGCGGCGGGGTGTGGGAGGTGCTGGCCGAACAGAACCTCATGTGCGCGCGCAATCAGGAACTCTGCAGCTTGGAGGAGCCACTGACAGCCGGCGATGAAGTAGCGTTTTTCCCTACGGTCACCGGAGGCTGAATATGGCCATCCGAGTTCAGTCGCAACCCTTCGATCCGGGCGTTGAGCTCAATGCCCTGCATGCCGCCAACCTCGGCATTGGCGCGGTGGTCAGCTTTGTCGGCTATGTGCGCGACTTCAACGACGGGCGCGAAGTCGGCGGCATGTTTCTCGAACACTTTCCCGGCATGACCGAAAAGGCCTTGGGCAAGATTGCCGAGGAAGCCGCCCAGCGCTGGCCACTGCTGGGCATCGAAGTCATTCACCGCATTGGCCGTCTGGAGCCCGGCGAGCCGATTGTGTTTGTTGGTACCACCAGTGCCCACCGTCAGGCGGCATTCGATGCCTGCAACTTCGTCATGGACTACCTGAAAACCCGCGCGCCGTTCTGGAAGAAGGAAGACACCGCCGACGGCCCGCGCTGGGTCGAAGGGCGTTGCTCCGATCAGACCGCTGCCGAGCGCTGGAAACAGCAGCCTTAAGCGTATTTTGTCGATGTCGCCTGCGCTGATCCTTCAGTCGCAGCGATGACTGTTGCCCGGTTGACGATTTGTACATATAAGTCCAGTATGGAATTTAAAGTATAAAACGAGACTGGCAAATGACCTGTCCATGCGTGCTACTCAGCCATCGCTTCTCGCTCAGGTGCAAACCTGATGCGTCTTTCTTCTGTCTTGCAGTAACCGTCGTTGCCCGTTCGACCTGCGCAGCAATGCCAGGTGGCACGGGCCTGTCACTCCCTCAGCAGGAATCCGCACAATGAAGAAAATCGTCCTGGCGGGCGGCATCGCCCTGAGCCTGATTGCATCCAGTCTGTTCGCCGCAGACAAACCCTTGCGCCTGGGTATCGAGGCTGCGTATCCGCCATTCGCCTACAAAGAAGCCGGCGGCCAGATCGCCGGTTTTGACGTGGATATCGGCAACGCCCTGTGTGCCGAAATGAAGACCGAGTGCCAATGGGTCGAGCAGGAGTTCGACGGCCTGATTCCTTCGCTCAAGGTGAAGAAGGTCGACGCCATCCTGTCGTCCATGACCATCACCGATGATCGGCGCAAATCGGTGGATTTCACCGGCAAGTACTACTACAGCCCGGCGCGCCTGGTGATGAAGGCCGGCAGCGAAGTCGCCGCCGATTTCAGCAACCTAAAAGGCAAGCGCATTGGCGTACAACGTTCGACCACCACCGACCGTTTCGCCAGCGAAGTGCTGGCCGCGCAAGGAGTTGAAGTGGTGCGTTACAGCTCGCAGAACGAAATCTACCTAGACCTGATTTCCGCGCGCCTGGATGGCACCCTGGCCGACGCCATCCCGGTGGATGAAGGCTTTCTGAAAACCGACAACGGCAAGGGTTTCGCCTTCGTAGGTCCGGCGTTTACCGACCCGCAATACTTCGGTGAAGGCGCCGGTATCGCCGTGCGCAAGGGTGACAGCGAACTGCTCGGCAAGCTGAATGCGGCCATCCAGGCGATTCGCGCCAGTGGCGAATACCAGAAGATTCAGGCCAAGTACTTCACCTTCGATATCTACGGCGACTGAGTCGTTCAGTAATGAGAAAACCGCGCGCTGGCGCGGTTTTCTAGCTAGGCGCAGCCACCTTCACGCGGTTGCGTCCGTCTTGTTTGGCGCTATATAGCGCGCGGTCGCTGGCTACATAGAGGCTGTCGTAAGTGCCTGGCTGGCCAGCCTCCAAGTAGCTCATGCCGATACTGACGGTGAGTGCTACAGCGTTGCCATCAACTACTTTCAGGTGCGTCTCCACCAGTTGGCGCAAGTGCTCGGCGATCTGCAGTCCGTGCTCGCGGTCGCAGTCAATCAGCAACAACATGAACTCTTCACCTCCCAGGCGTGCCAGGCTGTCGAGGCTGCGTACCTGGCTGGAAAGTAGCGTAGCCACGCGTTTGATAACTACATCGCCCAGCGGATGACCGAAGCGATCGTTAACGGTCTTGAAATGATCGAGATCAAGCAGCAGTAAACACAATGGCTGCTGAGTGCGCTGAAAACGCAGCAATTCGTGCTCGACGATGCCGTTAAATGCGCGGCGATTGAGCAAGCCGCTCAGCGGGTCATGTTCGGCAAGGTAGCTGAGCTTGTGGTTCTGCTCTTCAAGTAGCTGGGCCTGGGCTTGCAGGCGCTGCTTCTGGGTGTTGATCTGCACGAAGTTGCGCCACTGCAGCCATGCCAGCAGCAAACCAATGGTGCAACTGGATAGGCCATTGACCTGATTGCTCAGCAACTGTGCCGGGCTGCTCTGAGTTTGCTGGATGCCAAACAGAAACAGCCCTAAGGTCAGGCTAAACAGCCACAAGGCGGAGAGGGGGCGATGCAAAAATGCCAGCGCCGCCAGGGTACAGCCCACAAGTAGCGGGGTGATATTGCTGGTGACTAATTGATCGATAGCGCTAATCAGGGCAGCGAAACCCAGCGTACCTAGTACCGCTACGCTGACGCTGATCTGACGTAGCCGGATTAACTCCGGCCGGGGGACTAGATACCAGGCAATTAACGCCAACGTTCCAAAGAACACCAGCATGCCAGTGTGCGCGGCGAGAATGCCCTGACGCCATAAGGCTTCATTAGCCGACTCGGGTTGTCGTTGCCAGAACAACCAGATGTGCATCAGGTTGAGCGGTGGAATCCAGGGGGCAGCAATTCGCAGGCGTCGTATATTTTGCTCGAGCAACTCTGGAGCAAAGGCTCGGTTTTTTTCAGCAATGCTTTGCCAGTCAATCCGCCACGCTCGCAATACCCATAACTCCTTTAACGGTATGAGTGCAGGGCTGAGTGAACTCGACCCTTGTGACAGACGTTACACAAGTTCAGCCTGCTGGGCGACTGAGTTATCCCGGCAGGCTGTGGGCAGAGGTAGCGGGGGCCTTACAGTAAGCCCAGTTCCATGGCCGTGCGATCCACCGCGCGCTTGGTTTTTTCCACCAACTCATCCAGTTGCGTGCGCCCGGCTACCAGGGCCGGAGCCATGATCATGCGGCCCTGGGTGGAACGGATGATCAGGCCTTCCTCGAAGCCGATGGTGCGGCAGCGCCAGGCGATGTCGCTTTCATTGGCGAAGCGTTTGCGGCTGCTCTTGTCCTCGGCAAATTGCAGGGCGGCGACCAGGCCAGTGCCTTGGATATCGCCAACCAGCGGGTGATTGCCGAATACTTCGCGCAAACACTCCTGCAGATAAGGCCCTGTCTCGGCTTTGACCTGGCTGACGATGCCTTCATCACGCAGTGCCTTGATATTGGCAAGGGCCACGGCGGCCGCAACGGGGTGGCCCGAGTAGGTCAGGCCGTGGGCAAATACGCCGCCTTGCTCTACCAGTACATCGGCGATGCGCTTGCTCAAAACCAGGCCGCCCATGGGGATATAGCCCGAGGTCAAGCCTTTGGCGATCGACAGGGTGTCCGGTTGGAAACCGAAGTGTTCGTGCGCGAACCATTCGCCGGTGCGGCCAAAGCCACCGATGACTTCGTCGGCACACAGCAGCACGTCGTACTGACGGCAGATGCGCTGAATTTCCGGCCAGTAACTTTCCGGCGGGAAGATCATGCCGCCGGCGCCCTGGAAGGGTTCGGCGATAAACCCGGCAACGTTATCCGCGCCCAGTTCGAGAATTTTCTCTTCTAACTGCAATGCGCAGCGGCGGCCGAATTCGGCTGGGGTCAGCTCACCGCCATTGGCATACCAGTAAGGCTCATCGATATGTTCGATGTCCGGCAGCATGCCGCCCATTTCGTGCATGAATTTCATCCCGCCCAGGGCGGTGCTGGCCAGGGTTGAGCCGTGATAACCGTTCCAGCGACCAATCATCACTTTCTTCTGCGGTTTGCCGAGAATCTGCCAGTAGCGGCGCACGGTGCGGATCAGTACCTCATTGGCCTCGGAGCCGGAGTTTGTATAAATGGCGTGGCTGTAATGCGCGGGCAGCAGGCTAAACAGGGTTTCCGACAGCTCGACCACGGCCGGGTGAGTGGTGTGGAAGAACATGTTGTAGTACGACAGTTGTTCCATCTGCTTGCTCGCAGCGGCCACCAGGTCCTTGCGGCCGTAGCCGAGGTTGGTGCACCACAGCCCGGACATGCCGTCGAGGTAGCGATTACCGTCGTTATCCCAGAGGTACAGGCCCTCACCACGCACCATCACGCGTGGCCCTTCGGCATTCAGTTCCTTCTGGTCAACAAAGGCGTGGATGTGGTGGGCGGCATCCAGCGCCTGGTAGTCCTGAGTTTGGCGGTTGGGGGTATTTGGGACTGTCATTTTCAGCAACCTCGGTTATTACCTGTTGTGTGCGAGTAAGCCGGGGGCGTGCCCCCGGTTGGAATTCATTTACGGGCCAGCACCTTGTCGATGGGCTCGGGGGTGAATAATGGTTTGCGCATTACCAGCTTGATCCACAGTACGGCGATGATCGATACCAGGCCGATTACGGCGCCCGCGCTGTAGAAGATCGATGCCGTCATCTCCGGAGCAGGCGACACGTAGTAGATCGATACCAGCATGCCGACGATGCCAAGGATCTGTGGCAGTGGGTAGAACGGCGTCTTGAACGGGCGTTGCAGATCAGGATAGCGACGGCGCAGGGCAATCACATCCAGGTGGCAGATGATGTATGCCAGCAACCAGGCCACGGCCGCAGCCAGCAGCAACAGGCCAATAGAGGCAGGGTCATCACCCATGAAGATCACCGGCAAACCGGTAATCATGGCGACGAACAGCACCGCGACCCAAGGCGCCTGGTACTTCTTGCTGAGCAGCTTGAACTGCGGGAAGGCTTGGCCGTTAACCGCCATGCCATAGAGCATGCGTGGAATGGCTGCCAGCGAAGTGTTGACCGTGCTGCAGGTGGCGGTGATGGCGGCAACCACCAGGAAAACCTTGCCGGCTTCGCCGAATAGGGCGGTGGCGAACAGGTAGTGCGGCAGTGTCGAACTGGCCAATTGCTCCTGTGGCACATAGAGCAGCGCGCCGGTGGAGTAGAGGGCGATGGTGATAAAAATGATCGTCACGCCAAGAATCATCGACCAAGGAATATTGCGCTTCGGGTTACGCGACTCTTCGACCAGCGGGCAGACGAATTCGGCCCCGACAAAGCCCCAGATGGCCAGCGCCACCAAGGTCATCACGCTGGCGCCCATTGGGTTCCAGTCGCTGGTGATGGATGTGCTCAGCGCCGGTTCACTGCCACTGCCGGTTACCGCCGCCAGGCCCAGGGCCAACAGCACGATGACCATGATCAGCGCCAGGGCCGACTGCAGACGGGCGAAGATATCGATGCCCAGCAGATTAAGTAGGGTAAACACCACCAGCACGCCATAGGCGATCAGCATGTGGGGGAAGGCGCCGGGATAGACCTCGTTGATGATCAGATCGAGCAGCAGCAATTCTGCCGAGAGGGCGAACATCGCCACCACTACATAGCCGGAGAAGGTCGCCAGAATGGCCGGGAACTGCCCCAAGGCCACTTCGGTGTAGCTACTCAGGCTGCCTGCGCGAGGAATCATCAGCGCCAGTTCGGCGAACGACACCACGTAAGTCAGCGCCAGGACGAAAGCCAGTGCCAAGGGAATTAGAAAGCCCAGGCCGGCGATGCCCGCGCCCTGCAGCATCAGCACCATCACGCCTTGGGACACCACCAGGCCTATGGCCACGGCGAGCAGGGCGGTCATGCCCAGGCTGGGTTTGTGTTTGCGCGCGACTGCGCTTGCTTGAGCCAGGCCAACGGGGGGCGTAAGGCTGATTTCGGGATCATGCATGGGAGTTCTCCTGCAATCTTGTTGTTGTGTCAGGTGAATCACACGCGGCAGGGGCCGCAGTTGTTTGCTGCGCTTTCAGGCGCACAGCTGCCCGTTGCGCTCAAAACAGCGCAGTTGTCTGTGTTTTTCTGAGGGTGCTGTTATCGGCTGCGCATTAACTGCGCAGCTGGAACCAGGTGGTTTTCATCAGGCTGTACTTGTCGAAGGCATGCAGCGACAGATCGCGACCAAAACCTGATTGCTTGCAGCCACCGAAGGGCACGCAAACATCCAAGGCATCGACGGTATTCACCGACACGGTGCCGGCGCGTAGGCGTTTGGCCACGCGATGGGCGCGGTTGAGGTCATCGGTCCACAGCGAGGCGGCCAGGCCGTATTGGCTGTTGTTGGCCAGGCGCACGGCCTCTTCCTCACTGTCGAACGGGATAACCGCCAGCACCGGACCGAATACTTCCTCTTGGGCCAACTGCATATCCGGGCTGACGTTGGTGAAGATAGTTGGCTGGATAAAGCTGTCCGAGCCATTGATGCTCAGGCGTTGCCCGCCGCAGACCAGGGTTGCGCCCTGGCTCTGCGCCCGGTCGATAAAGCCCATGATGCGTTCGGCCTGACGCGCATCGACGATGGCGCCAGCGCCGCTGGCCGGGTTCAGTGGATCGCCGGGCAGCCACTGCTGTGCTTTGGCGACCAGACGCTGAACGAACTCATCGTGAATCGAACGCTCCACCAGCAGGCGCGAGTTGGCGGAGCAGACTTCGCCCTGGTTGAAGAAAATCGCGAAGGCGGCTTTTTCAGCGGCCAGGTCCAGATCCTGGCAGTCGGCGAACACCAGATTGGCGCTTTTGCCGCCGCACTCCAGCCACACCTGCTTTAGGTTGGACTGCGCCGCATAGGCCATAAAGTATTTGCCCACTTCGGTGGAGCCGGTAAAGGCCAGGCAATCCACATCCATATGCAGGCCCAGGGCCTTGCCGGCGGTTTCACCCATACCCGGCACTACGTTCAGTACACCAGCCGGCAAGCCAGCTTCCAAAGCCAGCTGAGCCAGGCGCAGGGCGGAGAAGGGCGATTGCTCGGCGGGTTTGAGCACCACCGCGTTACCGGCGGCCAGGGCCGGGGCGAGTTTCCAGGCGGCCAGATCCAGCGGGAAGTTCCACGGCACCACGGCGCCGATGACCCCCAGCGGTTCGCGGGTGATGGTCGCCAGGGCATCGCTGGCGGTTGGCGCCACCTCGTCGTAGCGCTTGTCCAGCACCTCGGCGTACCAGCTGAACACTTGCGCTGCACCGGGCACGTCGATGTTGTAGGCATCCATTACTGGCTTGCCCATATTCAGCGAGTCGAGCAGGGCCAGTTCTTCGCGGTTGGTCATGATCAACTCAGCCAGCCGCAGCAGTACCTGCTTGCGCTCGCGCGGCGCCATGCGTGCCCAGGGGCCTTGCTCGAAAGCCTGGCGGGCGCTGGTCACGGCGGCATCGACATCGGCTGCATCACAGGCGGCCACGTCAGCCAGTAACTGATTATTGGCCGGGTTGATCGACGTGAAGGTCGCGCCACTCTGGGCGTCGCGCAGCTGGCCGTCGATCAGTGCCTGGGTGATAAAGCCTTGCGCGGCGGCGCGCTTCTGCCAATCGCTGTAGTCCAACATCGCCTCTATCCTCATACCTGGGCCGAAATCGGCTGGCTGGGTGCCGTTTTCGGCTTCTTGTGGTTGTTGAGGTTGATGGTGGCGCAGGTCGGGCAGAAGGAAAATTAGTAAATTTATACTCGCAGGCCATTAAAAAACTGGGCAGCCCCAGTGTCGGGCCTGGGGTATGTTGGCTGCATAAAATCTGTACAAGACGGCCAGCAAGCCGCTATTGAGGAGGTACCACATGGCCGCCTATACCCTGCGTCAGCTCAAGTATTTCGTCACTACCGTGGAATGCGGCAGCGTCGCCGAGGCCTCGCGCAAGCTGTATATCGCTCAGCCGTCGATCTCTACGGCGATCAAGGGCCTGGAAGAGAGCTTCGGCCTGCAGCTGTTTATTCGCCACCACGCCCAGGGCGTATCACTGACCCCCGGCGGCGCACGCTTCTACAAAAAGGCTCAGGAGCTGATCCGCATGGCCCGCGAGTTCGAGCAGAACGCCCTGGCCGATAACGATGTGGTGGCCGGGCAGATCGATATCGGCTGCTTCGAGACCGTGGCACCGCTCTACTTGCCGCGTCTGATCGCCGGCTTCAATGCGCTCTACCCTGGGGTGGAAATCCGTATCCGCGATGGCGAGCAGCAGGAATTGATCCAGGGCCTGACCGCCGGGCGTTTTGATCTGGCCATCCTCTATGACCACGACCTCGATGCGACCATCGTCAGCGAACCGCTGATGACCCCACAGAAGCCCTACGCCCTTCTGCCAGAAGGCCACCGCTTTACCGGTCAGTCCCGGGTGTCACTGCGCGATCTATGCCTGGAGCCGATGATCCTGCTTGACGTGCAACCGAGCCGTACCTATTTCGTCAGCCTGTTCGAAGAGCTTGGCCTGACGCCCAATATCGTCTTCAGCTCGCCGTCCATTGAAATGGTGCGCGGTATGGTCGGCCAGGGTTTCGGCTTCTCCTTACTGGTGACTCGGCCACACTCGGAGTGCACCTACGACGGCAAGAAGGTGGTGACCGTGGATATCAGCGAGCCGGTGGCCAGCTCCGGGCTGGCCGCCGCCTGGCTAAAACGCGCATCGCTGACTAAGCCGGCGCAGTTGTTTGTCGAGTTCTGCAAGGCGCAGCTGGGAACGGGCAATGGGGCCGAGGTGGGGTAAGTGCTTTAGTGCGTGTCTCGTTGAGGCAGTCGCAGCTAGGTACGAATCCAGCGTTGGCGGGCCCAGCCGCTTAGCGCATCGACAGCGAATACCAGTACCAACATGGCCAGAATTACCGTGCTGGCCTGGGCTTCCTGAAACAGGCTGAGGCTGACATAGAGCATCTGTCCCAGGCCGCCGGCCCCGACAAAGCCGAGTACGCTGGCCATGCGGATATTGTTTTCCCAGCGGTACAGGCAGTAGGCCAACAGCTGTGGCCACAGGTTGGGCAGGGTGCCGTAGCAGAACGCCGCGACCTGGCTGCCGCCTTGCAGACGAATTGCCTCTGCTGGCGCGGTTGGGGTGTTCTCTAGTGCTTCGGCAAATAGTCGGCCGAGTACGCCAGCGGTATGTAGGGCCAGGGCCAGGGTGCCGGCATTTGGGCCAAGGCCGGCAGCCAGCACCATCAGCGCAGCCCAGACCAACTCCGGAATTGCGCGCAGGGCATTGAGTAGTAAGCGTGCCGCGCTCTGCAGCGGCCAGCCGAAGCGCCCTGCCGCCGGCAGCGCCAGAAACAGACCAAATACTGCCGCGAGCAGGGTGCCGAGGGCCGACATGGCAAGTGTTTCGAGGGCGCCACGGCTGACGGCCGCCAGATGCGTAGAGCTCATGTCCGGGCTAAGAAAACGTTGCACGTAGCCGGCCATCTGCGCCGAACTGTCGCCGCTGAGCAGTTCGCCCAGGTCAATACCCAGGTATGCGAATGAAGCCAATACCGCCACGCCAATCCCCAGTAGCAGTAACAGGTTGACCAGCCTGTTCATGCCAACCTCCCGCGCAGCAAGCGGCTGAGCTGGTCGGCCAACAGCACCAGCAAGAGGAAAGTCAGCAGCATGCTGGCGACTTCACCACCGGCAAACATGCGCATCGACAGGTCAATCTGTTGGCCCAGGCCGCCGGCGCCGACGAAACCCATGACCACTGAGGCGCGGATCGCGCATTCCCAGCGGTACACCGTGTAGGAGGTCAGCTCCGCTGCGGCATTTGGCAGAATGCCGTAGACGAATGCTGCCAGTCGGCCGCTACCTGCTTGCAGCAGGGCATGGGCTGGGCGCTGGTCGACCGACTCGAAGATCTCCGCGTAGACCTTGCCGAGCATGCCGCTGTAGGTGATCGCGATGGCCAGCACCCCTGCGGTGGGGCCAAGGCCGACCGCGCGGACGAACAACAGCGCCCAGACGATTTCCGGCACGCTACGCAGGAAGATCAGCAGGCCGCGCACCGGCCAGCGCAGCAATTGCGCCAGCGGCTTTGGCCTGCCGCCACGGGAGGCCGCCGACAGTGACAGGGCGCGGCTGGCCAGCAGGCTTGCCGGGATCGCGAGGAGCAGCGCCAGGGCCATGCCCGCAGTGGCGATGGCCAGGGTCTGTAGAGTGGCATCGAGCAGCAGCTGAAGAAATTCAGGCTTATGGGCTGGCGGCCAGAAGGCGGCGACGAAACGGCCCATTTCGCTCTGGCTATCGCTGTGCAGCAATACGCCCAGATCCAGCTCGCTAAGCTGAATACCTGGCCAGAGCAAGGCCAGTGCCAGCAAGGTCAGCAGCAACCGCGGCAGGGCGGCTGGATCGCGACTGGTGCGGCTCAGCATCGCGGAATCTGCAGGTCCAGGCTGACGGCCGCTGTGGGGGGGGAGAGCAGTTGTTCATTGGCGTAGAGTGCATCGAGCTGTGTTTTATCGACCTCAGCGGCAGGGCGATCAAAGAGAACCTGACCGTCGCGCAGACCGATGATCCGCGGAAAGTGCGCCAGGGCCAGCTCCACCGCGTGCAGGCTAGCCACCAGCGTCACGCCCTGTGTGGTGGCGTGCCGGCACAGCACGCTCAGGGTGTGCTCGGCCAGCACCGGGTCCATGGCCGACACCGGCTCATCGGCCAGCAGCAGTTCGGGGGCCTGGTACAGCACGCGGGCGATGCCCACGCGTTGCAGTTGGCCGCCTGAGAGCTGCTGGCACTGGGCGAACAGCTTGTCGGCCAGGTCCAGCTTGGCCAGCTCGCGACGGGCACCGGGGATGTCGAGCGGGTGCAGCAGGTTTAACAGGCTTTTGCCCAAGCCCCATTGGCCGAGCTTGCCAGCCAGCACGGCTGTGACGACTCGCTGGCGCGCCGGTAGTGGCGGCGCCTGATGCACCAGACCGATGCGTGCGCGCAGGCGCTGACGCTGGCGGCCGGACAGTTGCCAGGGGTGTGTACCGAGTACCTGCAGTTCGCCGCTGTTTGGTTGCAGAGCGGTGGCCAGCAGATTGAGCAGGCTCGACTTGCCGGCTCCGGACGGACCGATAATGGCGACTTGTTCGCCGGCAGCAATGTGCAAGTCCACACCGCGCAGGGCGTGGACTCCGTTACCGTGGCTGAGGCCGGCGCCGCTAAGGCGCAGGGTCATTTCAGCAGGTCGGCGGCGCGGGCGGCGTCCTCGATGCCTTTGTAGTTCTCGGGCGAGGTTTCGATAAAGCGGCTGGCAGCCTGCAGGTCGAGAATCGCCTTGTGCTCAGGGTTCGCGGGGTCGAGGGCGAGGAAGGCGGCTTTGATCTTCTCGGCCAGTGCCGGGTCGAGGGTGCCGCGCACGGTCCAGTTATAGTCGTAGTACGTCGGGGTGGTGGCGAAGACCTTGACCTTGCTGGTGTCGACTTTGCCGGCAGCGACCAGCTTGTCCCATACGCTGGCGTTGAGCACGCCACCGTCGACCTTGCCGGCCTGAACCCAGGCTGCAGTGGCGTCATGCGCGCCGGAGTAGCCCACTCGGCTGAAGAAGTCTTCCGGTTTGATCCCATCCTGCAGCATGAAATAGCGCGGCATCAGGCTGCCGGAGGTGGACGACACCGAGCCGAAGGCAAAGGTCTTGCCCTTGAGGTCGGCCAGGGAGGTCACGTCCGGGTTGGCGGTGATGAACTTGCTGGTGAACTGGGCGTCTTGTTCACGCTGCACCAGTGGCATGGCATTGCCAGTTTTCAGGCGTGCTTGCACGAAGGTGAAGCCGCCGAGCCAGGCCAGGTCCAAGCGGTCAGTTGCCAGCGCTTCGACCACGGCTGGGTAGTCAGCGACTGGGGTGAACTCGACCTTCATGCCCAGTTGCTGCTCTAGATAAGCACCCAACGGTTTGAATTTGCGCAGCAGTTCGGTTGGTGCTTCGTCCGGAATGGCGCTGACACGGAGCACCTCGGCGGCGTGGGTGAGGCTGGCGGACAAGGACAGAGCAACGCCAGCGGCGAGCGTCAGGGTGCGTTTGAGCATGAGGATTCTCCGGTTCAATAGCGGAAAAGGATCTAAATAACAGGTCCGAAGATGTGCAGGCCTGCGCGTCGTGGTCAGGGTAGTCGATGTGGCGCGATTATATGGAGCGCTTTGACAAAGGCCAGCTTTGCTAGAATCTCCGGCCTGTTTTCTGATTTGCCGAGAGCCTGACCGATGAGCGAGCCGATCCGTTTGACCCAGTACAGCCATGGTGCCGGTTGCGGCTGTAAGATTTCGCCCAAGGTACTGGATGTGATCCTCGCCGGCAGTGGCGCGCAGAACCTTGACCCCAAGCTGTGGGTTGGCAACGCCTCGCGTGATGATGCGGCGGTGTATGCCCTGGATGACGAGCGAGGGGTAGTTTCGACCACCGACTTCTTTATGCCGATTGTCGATGACCCCTATGACTTCGGCCGTATCGCCGCCACCAACGCCATCAGCGACATCTACGCGATGGGCGGCGATCCGCTAATGGCGATTGCCATCCTCGGCTGGCCGGTCAACCTGCTGCCGCCGGAGGTGGCCCGTGAAGTGATCCGTGGTGGCCGCGCGGTCTGTGATGAAGCCGGTATTCCGCTGGCCGGTGGTCATTCCATCGACGCACCGGAGCCGATCTTCGGCCTGGCCGTCACCGGCGTGGTGCTCAAGCGCCATATGAAACGCAACGACACCGCCACCGCCGGCTGCCAGCTGTACCTGAGCAAGCCGCTGGGTATCGGCATCCTCACCACTGCCGAGAAGAAGGCCAAGCTGCGCTCCGAGGATGTTGGCCTGGCGCGCGACTGGATGTGCACCCTGAACAAGCCCGGCTCGCGTTTCGGCAAGCTGGCCGGGGTCACGGCGATGACCGATGTCACCGGTTTCGGTCTGCTCGGCCATCTGGTGGAGATGGCCGATGGCGCTGATCTCACTGCCCAGCTCGACTACGCCGCCGTGCCACGCTTGCCGGGGGTCGATTACTACCTGGCCGAGGGCTGCGTGCCGGGCGGCACCCAGCGCAATTTCGAAAGCTATGGCGAGAAGATCGCGCCTATTACTCAGGAGCAGCAGAATCTGTTGTGCGATCCGCAGACCAGTGGCGGCCTGCTGATTGCCGTCAGCCCAGAGGGCGAAGCGGAGTTTCTTGCCGTGGCCGCCGAACTGGGCCTGAATCTGGCGCCCATCGGCCGTCTGATTGAACGACAGGGTTACGCGGTAGAGGTGCTGTGATGCGCGACAACAGCAGCAACTACCGCGAGATATTTCTTAATGATGTGCCGATGATGGATGCCCGCGCCCCGGTCGAGTTCAACAAGGGCGCCTTCCCCGGTGTACTCAACCTGCCGCTGATGGATGACAGCGAGCGTCAGCGGGTCGGCACCTGCTACAAGCAGCATGGCCAGGACGCTGCCATCGCTATGGGTCACCAACTGGTCAGCGGTCAGGTCAAAGATGAACGGGTCGCAGCCTGGGCGGCATTCGCCAAGGCCAATCCACACGGCTATCTGTACTGTTTTCGCGGCGGGCTGCGTTCGCAGATCACCCAGCAATGGCTGGCGGAAGCCGGTATCGACTACCCACGGGTAATCGGCGGCTACAAGGCGATGCGCACCTTCTTGTTGGAAACCACCCAGCAGGCCGTGGCTGAGTGCGATTTCGTCATCCTCGGCGGCCTGACTGGCACGGGCAAAACCGACGTGCTGGTGCAGCTGAACAACAGCCTGGACCTGGAAGGCCACGCCAATCACCGTGGCTCCAGCTTCGGCAAGCGTGCTACTGGCCAGCCGATGCAGATTGATTTCGAGAACCGCCTGGCCATCGATATGCTCAAGCAACGTGCCAGTGGAACCGAACAGTTCATTCTCGAGGACGAAGGGCGCATGGTCGGCAGCTGCACCGTGCCGCTAGCGCTGTACCAGGGCATGCAGGAGTATCCGTTGGTGTGGCTGGAGGATGCGTTTGAGGACCGTGTTGAGCGCATCCTGCGTGACTATGTCATCAACCTGTGTGCCGAGTTCATCAGCCTTCACGGCGAGGAAAATGGTTTTCGGCTGTATGCCGAGCGCTTATTGCAGAGCTTGAGCAATATCCAGAAGCGACTAGGAGGCGAGCGTTACCAGCGGCTGCTGGCGATCATGCAGGCTGCACTCGACGAGCAGCAACGCAGCGCAGCGGTTGACTTGCACCGTGGCTGGATCGACGGGATGCTGCGTGAGTATTACGACCCGATGTATGTCTTTCAACGCGAGAGCAAGGCATCTCGTATCGAGTTTGCCGGTGACCAGGCTGCGGTCATCGCCTATCTGGCTGAGCGCAAAGCGAGTCGCTAGGCGGCAGGGTTGAGCCTGAGACGCCGATTGGTCTCAGATTATTCAATGACGCCGGCGGCTTAGAGACCAACCGTTACTTCGCGCAACTCATCGCCGTCGCGCAGAACAAAAATGGCGCTCAACCCTTTGGCTTTGGCCAACTGCGCGCCGCGTTCCACGCCGAGCACCATCAGTGCGGTTGCCCAGGCGTCGGCGTACATGCAACTGGTGCACAGCACCGACACTGAGGCGAGGTCGGAGAGCAGCGGGGCGCCGGTGTGCGGGTTCATGGTGTGAGAAAACACCTGGCCGTTGTGCTCACGCCAGTGGCGGTAGTCGCCGGAGGTGGCGATGGCGGTGTTGCTCAGGGCCAGCGAGCCAAGCACTTCGCGCTGGCCTTTGCTGGGTTTTTCCAGGGCGACTGACCACTCGCTGCCGTCGGCCTTTACGCCGCTGACGCGCATCTCGCCATCGATGCTCACCAGGTAGGACGTGATGCCATGGCGCCCCAGGCAGCGTGCCATCTGGTCCACGGCAAAGCCTTTGGCGATGCCGTTAAGGTCCAGGGTGATGGGCGCATGTTTGCGTACTCGGCCGTTATCCGCGTCGACTTCCAGTACCTCGCGCGCGCTGGGTTGCTTGTCCGGCCAGGTGTTGAGCGGCGCGTGTGGGCCAAAGCCGCACGCGCTGACCAGCGCGCCGACGCCAATCTCGAACGCGCCCTCAGACTCGGCACTGATGCGCAGTGCGCTGCTCAGCACCCATAGCAGCTCATCGGGCACGCTCAGCCACTGGCCGCAGTTGGCCGCGTTAAGTTGCATCAGGTCGGAGTCGGGCTTCCAGGTCGACATTTGCTGGTCAACCAGATCGACCGCCTGTTGCAACTCGCTGCTGATCACGCTCAGGTCGAGTTCGGCCGGTGCATACAGCACCGCGCTCCAGCGGGTGCCCATGGTGGCACCACTCAAATTGTGGCGCTGCGCTGCGTTGGTCTCAGTAGACATCTTCACGGTAGCGTCCTTGTTGGCGGAGTTGGTCGATGTTCAAGCCCAGTTGCTGCAGCAAGGGTTCCAGCGCGTTGCGCACCCCGGCGGCCATGTCGCGGGAGCCGCACACCAACACCTGCGCGCCCTGTTGCAACAGCGCCACCAGTTTGTCGGCGTCCTGCAGGAGGCGGTCCTGCACATACATCGGCTTAGCCGCCTGGGAGAATGCCAGGCCCAGTTGGCTCAGGCGTCCGTCAGCCAGGTATTCATTCAGTTGCGTTTCATAGAGGAAGTCCGACTGCGCGCTGCGGCCACCCCAGTAAAGGTGCAGCGGGCGCTGATGGGCATTCTTGCGGACAAAGCCAATCAACGGCGCCAGCCCAGTGCCGGCACCCACCAGAATCAGCGGGTGCTGGCCGGCAGTCGGGCGAAATTCGGGATGCGCTTGGATAACCCCTTCAATACATTCACCCACCTGCAGCCTATGCAGCAGGCTTGAGCAAACGCCTTCAGGCTGTTTACGCACGCAGATTTCCAGCACGCCATCTTCATCACCGCTGGCAATCGAGTAGAAGCGTGGCGGCAGATCAGTACCCGGACGGATGGCCAGCAGGTCGCCGGGCGCGAAGCGGCTGTTGCTGGTAGGCGATACGGCAAAGCGTAAAACGGCGGCCGGTAACTCGCTGCCTTCGCCGTAAAGCTCGCGGCTCAGCAACTGCAACTGTTGTGAGGTCTCGCAACTGGCGTGCGCAGTGAAGTGCAGGGCAACGCCCAGTTTCTGACCAAGCCGCTGCGCCCACTGGTTGAGCTCGCCCAAGGCGTTGCGGTCGATGCGCTGCAAGGGTAGTAACGTCGCTAAGCCCTTTTGCTGCAGGCATTGCTCGACTTGCTCGGCATAACCGCAGAAGTGCTGAAACTGCGAATCACCAAAGCCCAGCACCGCGACTTGCAACGTTGGGTTCAGCTCGCTGCGCTGCAAGCGCCCGAGAAATGCCTTGGCTGAATCGGGCGCCTGGCCATCGCCATAAGTCGAGGTGAGTAGCAGCAATTGGCTGGCTTGGCGGTAGTGCGGTTGCAGCTGACTCATGCTGGCGCAGTGCACCCGCAGGCCCTGGCTCTGCAATTGTTCCTGCAACTGCCGGGCATAGCTCCAAGTAGCCCCGCCCTGACTGCCAACCAGCAGAATGATCTGTGCTTGATCGGCTGGCGTGTTATCAGGCCGTGCGCCAGCCAGACGCTTGCGCCGCGCCCATGAGAGCAGACCGAAACCGCTGAGAAACAACACGGCCAGGCTGGAGCCGCTGAGGATCAGCGTCCAGAGTGGCGAGTGCGCGCCGGTGTGCAATTCGTAGATGTTCTCGTACAGGCGCGTGGCAAAGCCGTGCTGCTGATAGCTGATCCATTGGCCAGTGCTGGCATTGACGAAGCCTTCACCCGCCGCCGTGCGTACGGTGTAGAAATTGGCATCCGGGTCGCTGGGGAACTCCAGTTCGCGCAAGTCTTGCAGGTCCAGGTTGAGCAGGGCAGCAAGGCTGTTCAACTCGGCCGCCGGGGCCGAGTAGCTGGCTTCTGGGTAGGCCGGTGAGGCGTCTTGACCATCGTTGATCCAGCCCTGACTGATAGCCGCCAAATACAGCCCACTCAGGGCGAGAATCGCCAGGGCCGGCAGCGTCCAGCGGGCCACGACCATATGCCAGTGAATCAGCCCGCTGCTGGCTGGAATAGGCCGTACTAAGCGGCTCCAACCCCCGAGTCGGCGCGCCAACAGCCAAGCGCCAGTGACCACCAGTATCAGCATGGCCAGCGCCGCCAGGCCACTGAACCAGCGGCCCGACTCGCCGAGCAGCAACTCGCGGTGCAGGTTGCGCGTCCAGGCAAGCAGGGCGGAAGGCTGGTAGGGCGAGATAACCGAGCCGCTGAGCGGATCAACCACCACGGTGTTGTTCTCGTTCGTGGTGCTGAGCGTGACGCGCAGCTCACCACTGGGGGCGCGTTCGATGCGCTCGATACCTTGCACCTGGCCGGCAATACGCGCGGCCACGTCGGCGACGTTTTCACCGGCTGCTGGCGCGGTTTGCAGGTGCTCAACCAGGGTACTGCTGGACAGCACCAGGCCCGTGGCCGCCGAGACCATCAGTAAGACGCCAAGGAGCAAGCTGAGTACCACGTGGGTGCGTTGCAGCATGAGCGGGCTCCTGGGTTAAAACTGGTAGCTGAAGGTGTTGACGTAGCCTGTTGCGCTACCGCTGACTGGCGTGGGCTGTTGTGTGAGCGGCACTTTGATTTCGGCGCGGTTGTCCTGTTTGTTCTCGACAGCGCTGTCGATGCGAATTTCGTAGCCGGCATCAATCAGCGCATCTTCCAGTTCAACAGCCACCTTCAAGGTTTGCCCGCTGCCAACGCTGGCACCGGTAAGACCGTCGTATTCGGCAGGCTTGTTGCCGTCACGCACCCAGTCACGCAGGTGCTTGTAGTACTTGGCCTTCTTGCCGGAGACCCACAGCGTGCGTTGGTAATTGCCCTGCGCATCGGTGACATAGAACGCCAGGTAGGCATCGTTGCCGCGATACTCTTTCAAGGTTGTTTGCAAGGTGATTTCGCGGGCCTGGCCCAGCGCGGGCAGCGCCGCCAAACCGGCTAAAGCGAGGGTTAGTGTGGTCTTGTTCATCTGAACCTCCGTAGGCAATGGCGCAACCTTAGCCCCCAATTCTGAAGCCAAGCTGAAGGACAGAAACCTTGCACTTAATGAGGACTTAAGACTGTTCTGAAACAGCGTTTCGGCTGGCGTCAGCTTGTTCCTTTCTTCGCCAGGCATTAGCAATTCTGCGCTGGCGGCGGCAGTGCCACTCCGGTGATTGCCGAGCCTGCTGCCGCGCCGCAGGGCAATACCTTCTGCCATGCCTATATCTATGTGGTTAAGAAACCCGGCGGATTGCAATCAGCGATCTTCCAGAGCGCCAGCCCGCAGATAACCTCGGCCGGTATGATGGCTACGCTGTCTGCGTTTGTTAGCACAGTCAGGCAGCCGCAACCTCAGGCCTGGCGGCCGTTCAGTTATCCTGACGTACAGTGCAGCCCGCCATCCGGTTACTGCTTCGCCAATGCGCAGAAGGCGTTGTTCAAGCCCGACCAGATGGCCGGCCAGTTCTGCTTCGCTACTCGGGCCGAGGCGCAGAAGCATTACGAGGAGTTCAATTCGGTGAAGCCGGTTTATGAAACGCTGGAGTGGACGCCTTAGGCGCTTTCCTTTAGCCACTGCGCCAGGCGCATTAGCATCTGGCCGGCGAACCTAGCCAAGAGTGAATACACTATGCGCCCGATAATCCCGGGCCATTACTATGGCTGCCTCGAACAAGGAACGCGCCTTTATGGCTTCCCCAGATAAACAGCAAAAACGTGCCCAGCGGGCCAAAGCCAAGGCCAAGCAAAACCGTTCGGGCAAGGCCAAAGCCACTGTCGTGCATCCGCTGCTGGCCAATCCGCTGATCAACGAACCGTTCGATGATGTCGAAATCGACCTGAGCACCTTCGACTTCAAGGATATCGAAGAGAACGGTTTCGACCCGGCGCACTTCGATGATCTGTTCCAGACGATGAAAATCGGCGAAGGCATCAGCCTGCTGGCGATGTGTCTGGTGTTCCTGCAATACCCGGTGTTGGAGCTGGTGGTCGCGGAGGAAGCGGAAGACGCGGCCACCGACTTTATGATGGGGCTGCTGATCGTCTATCGCGGGATCTTTCACAGTGAAGATGAAGATACGGCCGTGGAGTGGATAGGCAGCGAGGCCTTCCAGCATGCCTACAACGAAGCCTCGATGATCCTGCAGAAGAAAAACGCGCGCGGCA
>JAHJXZ010000038.1 GCA_018827205.1 Gammaproteobacteria bacterium
AACACTTCAAACCTTTGCATCGTTGCGCCAATCCGTAGATCAACATCGGCGTCCTCGGCACAACCGAGGAGTCGTTGGCCAAGGGGGGACCGAGGGCTTATTACTTGAATCTCATGTTCCGCCAGGCAGAGCTTTAGACCTGCCCCATCAGGCCCGATGAACACGCAGAGTTCTGCACCCTGCGGATCGCTTAACCAGACCAGCGCGCCTAACTGAATCCCGTGCTTAGCGTTGAAGGGGCGCAGGCGCAGCTGCTTCCAAGCTGCCAAGGCCTGGCGTATTTCCTCTGCCCGACGCGCCTGTCCAGTCGCTAGATAAGATGCCTCAAGGCCCAGGGTGTCGTATTTGTTTTCGGCGATGTTTTCTTCGTGTGTCGCTGTCTCATAGGCGGTCTGCGCCGCCTGCTGGGCCTGCAGTAGGTCATTTTCGAGGCGGGTGATTACCTGTTGCAGCAGTTCGGTCTTGTTCATGGCGGGCACTTTCTGGGCAGGCGTGCAGGGTAGCGGAAAAGCATCGGGGCGGGCAGTTGACCTGCGTGCTCCATCAAGGCCTAACGGGGCGCTGCATTCGGCGGTCGTCATGCTGGCACCGAGTGCCTTAGCTCAGGCTCAGCCAAGCTGGGTACGGTTACGGCCTGCAGCTTTGGCTTGATACATAGCTGCGTCAGCCCGGCGAATCAGGGTTGTGGTGTCGTCTTCGTCATGGCTCAGGGCAATGCCGATACTGGCCGCGACATGCACGGTGTGTCCTTCGAGGGTCATCGGCTGATTCAGGCGATCGAGCAGGCGTTCGGCAAGCTGCTGGACGGCTTCGGCTGAGTGCACGCTTTCGCAGACCATCACGAATTCATCTCCACCCAAACGTGCCGCTAAATCACTCTCGCGCATTTGCAGATTGAGGCGCTGGGCGACGTCTGCGAGTACCAGGTCACCAAAACCATGGCCATATTGGTCGTTGATGGGTTTGAAACCGTCCAGGTCAATCAGCATCACGGCCAGTAGCTCCTGGCGGCGCTGGTTGCGGCTTAATGCCTGGGTTAGGTGCTGTTGTAGCGCGGTACGGTTGGCCAGGCCCGTCAGTGGGTCGCGCATGGCTTGCTCGCTAAGGCGCTGGTTGGCCTCCTCAAGTGCCTTAGTGCGCTCGGCCACTCGCTGTTCGAGAATCCTTTCGCTGTTTTGCAGGGCAGCCTCTCGCTGCTGCTTCAGTTTGTTGAAGCGTGCGGCCAGGGCGAAAGACAGCAGGATCATTTCCAGGCTTGAACCAATCTGCATGGAATAGAGCGTCAGGAAGTTCGACGGGATGATGGCGAAGTTACGTAACGCCAGCAGCACTGCGCCGGCCAGCAACATTATCCAGGCCACGGCAAACAAGCGGGCGCCTGGCACGCGGTAGCCGACGCAGACGAAGCTGGTAAGCAGGAGCATGACCGTGACCGTCAGCCCGGTCAGCGACATGGTCTGCAAGGCGCGCTGCACCGGCAACAGTAGGGTGGCCAGAACGGCCAGGGCGGTCGCGAAGCAGAGCACGACCAGTACACGATCCCAGCGCGGTAGCCACTGACGTGTATCGAGGAAGCTGCGGGCAAATATCGCCGAGAAGAGTGCTGCCAGTGTCAGGCTGACGGGCAGCATGCGGTTGCTCCAAGGCGCTGCCTGCGGCCATAGGTATTGTGCGCCGAGACCGTTGAGCGACAGTACGCTGAGGGCAAAGGCGCACATAAACAGCACATAGTTGAGAAAGGGACGCTCGCGTAGCGCGAGAAACAGCAGAAGGTTGTACAGGCCCAGGGCAATCAGCACGCCGCAGTAGATGGCATGCACCATGTAGCCGCGCTGGCTGTGCTGCTCGAAGTCGCTGAGCGACATCAGGCTACCGCTCAATGTCATGCTGCCAGCCGAGTCGACGCGCAGGTACAGGGTACGTTGCTCGCCAGGTTGCAGGGGGATGTCGAACACCGGCGTGCGGTGACCGACGCTGCGCTGTGAGTAGGGCACGGTATCGCCCGAGCGTGACGCACGTATGCCGTCTGTCCCGACATCGTACAGGCGCACTTCGTCCAGCGAGGGGTAGTCCAGTTCCACACGCCAGGTACGCGCTTGCATGGCGTGCGAGCGCAGCTGCACGCGTAGCCAGACCGGCCCGCGGGTGTAGCCGAAGCTGAGATCCTTGCGATGGCGAAAGTCGGCATCGACCTGCTGTACATCTTCCAGGGTCAGTGTGCCGCCGGGGTCGGCCAGGTAATCGGCCAGATCATTGAGGTTTTGCGCCGGTGTGTGGTCGTCGAGGCGTATTTCAGCCTGGCTCAGGGGCATTACCAGAAGCACGCAGAGCGCTAGTATCAGACTGCTTAGGCTGATCGGTAGCGATCCAGTAGCGGTGTTCCTGGCGGTGAGCATAAAGCGACCAGAGTGGCGTGCGTGCGCTGGCATACTGGCAGAAAGCCTGCTCTATACGCTAGCCCATAGTGGCCGGTTGCCCATACGGCCTGAGGCTAAGCCTCAGGTTGGCGTTTTTGCAGGTGTGAGGCCAGGGTACGCAATGGCCCCAGCTGGCGGCAGATCAGTGCCAGCTGGGTCTGCAGCAACCGTTGTTGGTCATCTAGGTCGTCGCTGAGTGTCTCCAGTTCGCCGGCCAGCTGTTCTTCGGCGTCACTGTAGATAGCCACTGGGCGTTCATCGCTAAGGCAGCTCGCGATCTCGTCCAGACTGGCGGCCAGGCGACTGGCGCTAACCAGCAGCGGGTTGTTCTGTTCGCTTAGGCTGGTTTCGCCACGGTGCGCACCTAGGCCGGAGAGATAACTCAACAGGGTGTGCGACAGCACCAGAAAGCGAAAGCCGATATCCGCTTCCTTACGAAAATGCCCAGGCTCCATCAGCATGTTGCCGAGGGTGGTGGACAGCGAAGCATCAGCGTTATGCGCATTACGCCTGGCCAGGCGGTAGGCCAGGTCGTCACGTTTGCCGCTGGCGTACTGGGCGATGATCTGCTGTAGGTAGCGGCTGTTGCAGCTCAGAGTGCTGGCGAGAAGGTGATTCAGACGACGGCCCTGCCAGTCCGGCAGAATCAGCAGCACCGCCAAACCGGCAATCAGGCTACCGAGCAGGGTGTCGACCAGCCGTGGAATAAACAGCCCGTAGCCATTACCCACCTGATTGAAACAGAACAGCACCAGTAGGGTGATCGCGGCTGTGGCCAGGGTGTAGCGGCTGCTGCGCAGGGCAAAGAACACCACGCCTGCGACGACCGCAAACAGTGCCTGCACCAGCTGATTGGGGAATAGGTCGAACAGCGCCCAGCCGAGCAGCAGGCCAAGTACGGTGCCGCTGATACGCTGAACCAGTTTGAGTCGGGTTGCGCCGTAGTTCGGCTGACAGACGAACAGCGTGGTCAGCAAAATCCAGTAGCCCTGGGTGGGGTGAATCCAGTGCAGTACGCCGTAACCGGCCGCCAGGGCGATGGATAGACGCAGGGCATGGCGAAATAGCAGCGAAGTCGGCGTCAGCTGCAGGCGCAGGCGTTCCCAGACATCCTTGAGTGACTGTGGCTCGCGGTCGAGCAGGCTGCTGTCCTGTTGCTCCGCCATGGCGTCGGGGTTACTGGCGTTGCCCAGTAGCGTATCCAGGCTGCGCAGGTTGCCGGCCAGCGCGCCGAGCGAGCGCAGCAGATGACGCCAGGCCGGGTTGCTCTGTACGCGCAGGTGTTCGAGGGAGTCGTGCAGGTCGTCCAGCGCCTGGTGGCACAGCTCGCGGTATTCAAACGGCTGGCGTAGCTCGATCGCCTGGGCCAGGCGCTGGCAGGCTTCGCCATGTAGACGCAGCAGACGTTGGCAGCGGAATAGCACATCGCTGTGGAAGAACGCCTCGGCCAGTTCGTTATAAGGGTAGTGCGAGGAGCTGGCGCGCTCGTGGATATCCTGAGCGAGAAAATACAGTTTCAGGTAGCGGCTGACCTTCGGCCCGGGCCGGCCATTGCCGACCCGGTGCAGGATAATTTCCTTGGCTGCATTCAGCGCCGCCACCACTCGACCGTTCTGTTTGGCCAGTGCTAGGCGGCGCTCTTCCACATCCAGCTGACGCAGCGGTTCGAACAGCGCGGCCTTGAGTTTGAGGTACTGGCCCAGCTCACGGAACAGCCGCGCCAGGCTGTGCTGCACCGGCTGGTTGGCAAAAAGGGCATTCCACAGCACCGACAGCAGGCCGTACCAGGCGGCGCCAGCCACCAGCAGTAGCGGCTCCTGCCAGAGTCCCGCTGCGCCACCACGCTGCTCCACGCCGATCATGCTGTATACCGCGAGGATCAAAGTCGCCGCACCGAGAGTGGCGTAGCGTTCGCCGAGTGCGCCGAGCATCGTCAGGGCAAAGCTGGACAACGCCAACGCGCAGACAAACAGCCAGGGGTAGGGGAACAGGAACTCCACCACATAGGCCGCCACACTGAAGCAGCCGAGGGTGACCAGCAGTGCAATCAGGCGGCCCTGCCAGCTGTCATCAGTCTCCGCCAGGGCACTGGCGATTACCCCGAGGAACAGCGGGATCAGTGCATGCATCCAGCCCTGCGACCAGCACAGCAGCAGCGCCCCGCTGAGGGCAATGAATACCCGCAGGCTGTAGCTGAATTTGTCCTGGGCCCAGAGGCGACGGAACGAGTGGCGCAGCGCAGTGGACGGCATGGCCCAACCTTGATCAACCGTAACAGGTAGCAGCCTAACGGAGTCTGTGTCGAGTTGGCAGCAGCCTCGGCTGTTCTGGCGGATTTAAATGCGCCAGGGGTCGGTTGTTTGGTGTGAATCATGGCAGGCGGCTACGCTAAAGTTATCCACTCATTAGCGAGGCATCGGCCATGTTGTTCACTTGTGTGCGTGGACTGTTCCCGTTGCTGTTCATCAGTCTGTTGTGCGTGAGCCTGCAGGCCCAGCCGTTACGCCTGTATACCGAAGAATACCCACCCATCAACTTCAGCAAGAACGGCGAGCCGACAGGCCTGGCCACCGAAGTGGTGCAAGCCATCATGCAGCGCACCGGACAAAATGCGCCGATTAGCGTGGTGCCCTGGGCGCGGGGTTATCAGCTGGCCCTGACTCGCGCCAATACCGGGCTGTTCGTGACCATGCGCACTCGTGAGCGTGAGCAGCTGTTCAAGTGGGTAGGGCCGATTACCCGCAATGTCACCAGCTTCTATGCACTGCGCCGTTCTTTTTTGTCGATCAGCCGTCTGGAAGAAGCCCGCGAGTACGGCGAAATTGCCGTGCCGCGCGACTGGTACAGCCACCAGCGCCTGCTGGCCGAGGGCTTTAGCAACCTTACCCCGGTCACTGGGCCGGCGCAGGTGGTGAGTATGCTCAAGCGCGGACGGGTCAAGTTGATGGTGCTGGATAATCTCAGCCTCAATGCACTGCTGGCGCAGGGCGATATTCAGGCCGACGAGGTGCAGCTGTTGTTCAACTTTATGCACAGCGACAGCTATATCGCCTTTTCCCAGCAGACCGATGATGCGCTGATTACTCGCTGGCAACGTGAACTCGACACCATGAAGAGCGACGGCAGCTTTGCTGCAATCCATCAGAAGTGGCTGCCGGGGGAGCCGTTGCCGCCGCTTGAACCCGCTCCCGCGCCTTGATGCTTCAGACGTATTGGGCCGCCGCATAGCCCGAGGCCCAGGCCCACTGGAAGTTGAAGCCACCCAGATGCCCCGTCACATCCAGCACTTCGCCGACAAAGTACAGCCCCGGAGATATCAGCGACTCCATGGTTTTCGACGACACCTCGCGAGTGTCCACGCCGCCCAGCGTGACCTCGGCAGTGCGGTAACCCTCCGTGCCGGCTGGCACAAGCTGCCAGTCGCCAAGTTGTTCGGCAATCGCCTTGAGTTCAGCGTGGGTGTACTGCTTCATCGGCTTGGAGGCGAACCAGTTGTCTGCCAGCAGGCCGGCCATCTTCTTGGTAAACAGCTCAGCCAGCAGGGTTTTCAGCTCGCTGTTGGGGCGTTCGCGTTGTTGCTCGGCCAGCCACTCTGGCAGGTCGATATGCGGCAGCAGGTTGATACTGACGGCATCGCCGGGTTGCCAGAATGAGGAAATCTGCAGAATCGCCGGGCCGGACAGGCCGCGGTGGGTGAACAGGATATTTTCCTTGAAGCTCTGCCCGTTGCAGCTCACCACGCAGTCTTCCACCGAAGTGCCGGACAGCTCGGTGCACAGCGCCTTGAGCGCCGGGTCGGTGAGGGTGAACGGCACCAGACCGGCGCGGGTCGGCAGCAGCTCGTGGCCGAACTGCTTGGCCACCTGATAGCCGAAGCCGCTGGCGCCGAGGGTGGGGATCGACAGGCCGCCGGTTGCGATCACCAGCGATCCGCAGCGCACCAGGCCGGCGCTGGTCTGCAGCTGATAACCACTGTCCAGTTTGCTGATCTCGCTCACCGAGGTGTCCAGTCGCAGCTCAACACCCGCTTCATCGCACTCGCTTAGCAGCAGGCCGAGAATGTCGCTGGCCTTGTTGTCGCAGAACAGCTGGCCGAGTTTCTTCTCGTGGTACGGCACGCCGTGTTTGGCCACCAGGCCGATAAAATCCCACTGGGTGTAGCGCGCCAGAGCGGATTTGCAGAAGTGCGGATTCTCCGAGAGAAAGTTGCTCGGTTCACAGTACATGTTGGTGAAGTTGCAGCGCCCACCACCTGACATGAGGATCTTCTTGCCGGCCTTATTGGCGTGATCCAGCAACAGCACCTGCCGCCCGCGCGCAGCAGCAGTCAGCGCGCACATAAGGCCGGCGGCGCCGGCTCCAATAATCACGACCTGGGGTGTAAGCACAGCAACTTCCTCAACCTGCGACACGCGCCAACGCTGGCGCAAAACAGCGCGCATCTTAACTGCAAGTTGTCGGGTGCGCTTGAGGGTGAGACGTGAGGTCGTAGGCCATTACCTGCATGCCGATCTCGAACATGTCGGTGCTGAATGGGATTTCCCCATAGGTACGGAAACCGAACCGTGTATAGAAAGCCTGGGCCGCGCGATTGCTCTTTAGAACATCCAGCCACAGCAGGTGTTGTTGCCGTGCCAATACATATTCACAGATAACTCGCAGCAGCTGCTCGCCATAGCCTTTGCCGGTCGAAGACTTGAGTAGGTAGATCTTCTGCAGCTCTACGCCCACGGTATTGCCTAAAGGCATGGGGCTATTCCAGTTGAGTTTGGCAAAGCCCTGGATGTTTCCGCCATTGTCCTCGGCCAGAAGCCACAGATGCTTTTCTGTTGCGGCGAGCGAGTTGACTAGGTTTTCGCTTGAGAAATCCTCGGCAAGGAAGCGCTGCATTCCCGCTCGTGTCCAGATTTCACTGAAATGCTCACGGTAGGTATCACAGCCGATGCGCTGTAAGGCCTCTAGATCAGCATGTTGGGCATCGTAAATACGTAGGGGTTGTTGTTGCATCATGCGGCAAAACTCCTTTTTTGCCGTACTGAGTTGTTGTGTGCACAGAATAGCTTTCGCTGCTATGAGCGCGCTGTCAAAAAGCGCTGTGGCAGCTAGGATTAGTTTTCTGCTTTCTCTGGAATTGCCGTTGATGAATGGACTGCGTGCCTGCCTGCTGTTGTGGCTGCTGATGGCGCCCCTGTATGGCTATGCTGCAGAGACTTTGCGTCTGGTCGCGGACCCTTGGCCGCCATTCAATGACCAGACGCTACTGAATAATGGCGTAGCCTCCGATTTGGTGACCACTGCCCTGAACCGCGCCGGCTACACCACCAGCTACGCTCAGGTGCCGTGGGAGCGCGCGGTGCGCGGGTTGCAGCAGGAAGTCTACGATGTGCTGATCAATGCCTGGTACACCGATGAGCGGGCCGTCTTTGGCCATTATTCGCAGCCCTACCTGATCAACCGCATCCGTTTTCTGCAGCGCAAGGGCGGCCAGATCAGTTTCAAGCAGTTATCCGACCTGTATCCCTACAGCATTGCAGTGGTGCGCGGTTACGCCTATTCCAGCGAGTTCGATCAGGACAGCCGGCTGACCAAGGTCGGTGTGGTCGGCTTTGAAGTGGGGGCGCGCATGCTGCAGGCGCGACGGGTGCAGCTGACGCTAGAGGATGAGTTGGTGGCGCGCTATCACCTGAGCCGCAGCCTGGCCGGGATTCGCGATGAATTGGAGTTTCTGCCGCAGCCGTTAAGCGAGAACGGTCTACATATTCTGGTCAGTCGCAAACACCCGCAGCATCAGCAGATTGTCGATGCCTTCAACAAGGCCATTGAGGACATGCGCGCTGATGGCAGTTATGCGCAGATTTTTCAACGCCACGGTTTGTAGTCACTGCCAGGCGTTACGGCCACGGCCCTGGTTCTTGGCCTGATACAGGCGCAGGTCGGCCTGGTGCAGCAGGCTCTCTAGGTCGTCGGGTGCACCGTGGTAAATGCCGGCACTGAAGGATAACGGCGGTGCGCCGATGGCGTACTTCAGGGTGGCGCAGTGGCTGCGGAGCTGGTCGAGGGTGTCGCTCAAGGTCGCAGCATCCTGCTGGCTGACCATGGCGAATTCTTCGCCACCCAGACGACCAAGCAGGGCGTCGGGGAAGGTGGCGGAAAACGCGCGGGCGAAACCAATCAGTGCTGCATCGCCGCTGGCGTGCCCGTGCTCATCATTGATGCGCTTGAAAAAATCCAGGTCAATCATTGCCACACTAAGATCGCGGCCGCCTGAGCGCGCTTGCTGAAACAGCTGCTGGCCATGCTCATAAAACGCGCGGCGATTATTCAGACCAGTCAGCGCATCGAACTGCGCGGCTTGTTTGAGTGCGCGTAGCAGGTCGCGGCGTTCGAGGGTCGACATCACACGGCAGTTCAGCTCTTCCGGGCAGAAGGGCTTGCGCAGGAAATCATCGGCACCGTGTTTGATGAACTTGGCACTGAGTGAGCCTTTGGTGTCGGCTGACAGGCCGAGAATGATCAGCTCGTGGCGCTTCATCTTCTGACGCAGCAGTTTGACCAGATCAAAGCCGCTAAGGCCGGGCATGCTGTGGTCGACCACCAGCAAGTCGATATCCGGCTGCTCCTTGAGAATGCGCAAGGCGTCGTCACCATCGCAGGCTTCGAGAATCTGGTAGCGGTGCGGCGTCAGCACATGGCGGATGTAGTGGCGGGTGGCGTCGGAGTCCTCGGCGATGAGGATTTTCACCTCGCTGTTACTTTCCAGGCGGTGCAGCAGGCGGAAGGCGTACTCATAGGAGTGCTGACTTTCCTTGAGTACGTAATCAACCACGCCCTTGAGCAGCATCTGGTCGCGGCGCTGCTCGTTGTAGGTGCCGCTGAGCACGATGCAAGGCAGGTGATAACCCATCACCACGTCGACAATCTCACCGTCCTGGGCATCCGGCAGGTTGAGGTCGACGATGGCGGCGAAGAACAGCTCCGCCGAGGTTTCCAGCATCACCTGGGCTTCGCCCATAGACGCGCAGAAGATGGGCTGGAAGCCGGTCTCCTTGCGAAACAGATGCTCGAGAATTTTCAGCACCAATGGGCTGTCTTCGATCACCAGAATATTGCGCAAGGGGGGACTCCTCTGTCGCTGGCAGCGTTAGCGCGCCGTCTATTTAGCTCGTGCGATTAGGCAACTATAGGGTACGAATACGCAGTGAGCGGCCCTTGATCTTGCCTTCGCTGAGGCATTTGAGCGCCTGCATGGCCACGCTGCGCTCAACGGCCACATAGGCCTGGAAGTCGAAGATAGCGATCTTGCCGACCTGCGCACCAGGGATGCCAGCCTCGCCAGTCAGGGCACCGAGAATATCGCCGGGGCGCAGTTTGTCTTTGCGTCCCGCGCCAATGCACAGGGTAATCATTGGCGGCTGCAGCGGTGCGCCACCCTGGTGTTTCAGGCTGCTCAGCGGGTGCCAATTCAGCGGAGCCCTTTGCAGGGTTTCGATGGCTTGGGCGCGATGGCCTTCGGCTGGGGCCACCAGGCTCATGGCCAGACCTTTTTCACCAGCACGACCGGTACGGCCGACGCGGTGAATGTGAATTTCCGAGTCGCGCGCCAGTTCCACGTTAATCACCATATCCAACGCATCGATATCCAGGCCGCGGGCGGCGACATCGGTGGCCACCAGTACCGACAAGCTGCGGTTGGCAAACATCGCCAGTACCTGGTCACGGTCACGTTGTTCCAGGTCACCGTTCAACGCGGCTGCCGAGATGCCTTTGGCGGTTAGGTGGTCGACTACTTCCTGGCATTGCTGCTTGGTAAAACAGAAAGCCACACAGGATTGCGGTCGGTAGCAGTTGAGCAGTTTGACCACTGCCTCCATGCGCTCTTCCGGGGCGATCTCATAGAAGCGCTGCTCGATCTGTGTGTCGTCGTGCAGGGCGTCGGCTTTGACCTGTTGCGGGTCGCGCATAAAGGTCGCGGACAGCTGCTTGATGCCGCTCGGGTAGGTGGCGGAGAACAGCAGAGTCTGCCGGCGGCTTGGGGTCTGGCTGATGATCTCGGCGATGCTGTCGTAGAAGCCCATGTCGAGCATGCGGTCGGCTTCATCGAGCACCAGGGTATTGAGGCCGTCGAGTTTCAGCGTGCCTTTGCTCAGGTGCTGTTGGATACGTCCCGGGGTGCCGACGATGATCTGCGCGCCATGCTCCAGCGAGGCAATCTGCGGGCCGAAGGGCACGCCGCCGCATAGGGTAAGAATTTTGATGTTGTCGGCAGAACGCGCCAAGCGGCGTAGTTCTTTGGCCACCTGGTCGGCCAGCTCGCGGGTCGGACAGATCACCAGTGCCTGGCAGCCAAAGTAGCGCGGGTTAAGCGGGTTTAGCAGGCCGATGCCGAAGGCGGCAGTCTTGCCGCTGCCGGTCTTGGCCTGAGCAATCAGGTCCATGCCCTTGAGCATTACCGGCAGGCTCTGCGCTTGAATCGGGGTCATCTCGCTGTAACCGAGGGACTCGAGGTTCGCCAGCATGGCGGCGGAAAGCGGCAGAGAAGAGAAAGCGGTGTTGGTCACGGTACAGGCCTGCTAAACGAAATGGCGTGCAGTGTAACAGGCTGCGCTGCGTGGCTAGGTGCTATCAGGCGGCCGGTCTTTTGGGGCTAGAACAGGTCGATGGGGTCGACATCCAGCGACCAGCGCACGGCGCGGCCGCTAGGCATCTGTTCCAACGCGTGCATCCATGTGTTGAGCAGTCGGTGCAGCGGCGCGCGGGCGTTGGCCTGTACCAGCAGCTGAGCACGATAACGGCCGGCACGGCGCTCCATCGGTGCCGGCACGGGGCCGAGCAGTTCGATGCCGCTGAGTTTCAGCTCGTCCAGCAGCAGCTCGGCTTCACTGCAGGCATTGTCGAGAAAACCTTCGGCTTGACCTGGTTTGTGTGCTTCGGCGCGCAGCAACGCTAGGTGACAGAAGGGCGGCAGGCCGGCGCCGCGGCGTTCACTTAGGGACTGTTCGGCGAAGGCGAAGTAGCCCTGCTCAGTCAGTTGCACCAATAACGGATGGTCGGCCAGGTGACTCTGGATAATCACCTTGCCCGGCTCCTCCGCCCGCCCGGCGCGACCGGCTACCTGCACAATCAGCTGAGCCATGCGCTCGCTGGCGCGGAAGTCGGCGGAAAACAGCCCGCCATCGGCATCGAGAATCGCCACCAGCGTCACGCGCGGGAAGTGGTGGCCCTTGGCGAGCATCTGTGTGCCGACCAGGATGCACGGTTCGCCGCGCTGCACGGTATTGAACAGGGTGGTCATGGCTTCTTTGCGCGAGGTGCTGTCGCGGTCGACGCGCAATACCGGCACGTCGGGGAAGAGAATCTCCAGACGTTCTTCGGCGCGCTCGGTGCCGGCGCCGACCGGGCGCAGGTCGACGTTGTTGCACTTCGGGCAGTTGCTCGGCTGCCGCTCGACGTGGCCGCAATGGTGGCAGCGCAGCTCGCGCGAGCGTTGGTGTACGGTCATCCGCGCGTCGCAACGCGGGCATTCCGACAACCAGCCGCAGTCGTGACAGAGCAGGGTCGGGGCGAAACCTCGGCGGTTGAGGAACACCAGCACCTGCTGGCCGGCTTGCAGGGTCTGGGCGATGGCTTGCTGCATCGGGCCGGAGATGCCGGAGTCCAGCGGTCGGCTTTTTACATCTAGGCGTAGAAAGCGCGGCTGCTTGGCCCCGCCGGCGCGTTCGCGCAGGTGCAGCATGGCGTAACGACCGCTATGGGCGTTGTGCAGGCTTTCCAGCGAGGGCGTGGCCGAGCCCAGGACAATCGGGATGTTTTCCTGATGCGCGCGCACCACGGCCAGATCGCGAGCGTGGTAGCGCAAACCTTCCTGCTGTTTATACGAGGCGTCGTGCTCTTCATCGATGATGATCAACCCGGGGCGCTGCATCGGCGTAAACAATGCCGAGCGGGTGCCGATGATGATGTCGGCCTCGCCATCACGCGCAGCCAGCCAGGCGTCCAGGCGCTCGCGGTCATTCACTGCCGAGTGCAGCAGGGCGATACGGGCGTTGAAGCGCTGCTCGAAGCGCGCCAGGGTCTGTGGCCCAAGGTTGATCTCTGGGATCAGCACCAGAGCCTGCTTGCCGGCCTCCAGGGTTTCGCGGATCAGCTGCAGGTAAACCTCGGTCTTGCCGCTGCCGGTAACGCCCGCAAGGAGAAAGGTATTGAAGCTATCGAAGCCTGAACGGATAGCTTCGGAGGCAGCGCGTTGCTCGGCATTCAGTGGCAGTTCCGGCTGCGCCAGCCAGTTGGCGTGACGCTCGCTCGGCGCATGGCGGCGCACTTCGACCTTGACCAGGCCCTTTTCCAGTAGCAGATCGAGGCTGTCCTTGTTCAGTTGCAGTTTGCTTAGCAGCGGATGGGCGACGCCATGCGGGTGCTGGGCCAGGGTTTTCAGAGCGTCACGCTGGCGCGGTGCGCGGCTCAGGCGCGGATCATCGAGCTGCGCCCCTTCAGTGATCGACCAGAAACGCTGCTGACGCGCTTCCGCCGGCTCACCCTGGCGTAGCAACACTGGCAGCGCCCAGCTGAGGGTGTCGCCGAGGCTGTGCTGGTAATACTGCGCGGTCCATAGGCACAGTTTGAACAACGCCGGCGGCAGTGGCGATTGGGCGTCAAGCAGTTGCAGGGCGGGCTTGAGCTTTTCGGCGGGTACTTCGCTGTGATCGGTCACCTCGATCAGGATGCCGATCATCTCGCGCCGACCAAATGGCACGCGCAGCCGTGCGCCTGGCTGCAAGGCGCTGCGCGGCACACCGGGAGGGGCACGGTAGTCGAACAGGCGGCGCAGCGGCGAAGGCAAGGCGAGGCGCAAAATGACGTCAGGCACGCAAAGGCTCCAGCTGGAAGGGCGCGATCTTAGCATGCAGTCAGTCGACGGCCGGCCTTGCGTCGCTGCGGTGCTCTGGTATTATCGCCGGCCTAATTCCGTGCGGTACCTGACAATAGTGTCTGGTGGCGGCACGACAGTCCTGAGGAATCACCATGAAAGCCGATATCCACCCGAACTATGTAGCCATCACCGCCACCTGCAGCTGTGGCAACGTGATCGAAACTCGCTCCACCCTGGGCAAAGCTCTGCCTCTGGACGTGTGCAACGAGTGCCACCCGTTCTACACCGGCAAGCAGAAAATGCTGGATACCGGCGGCCGTGTTGATCGCTTCAAGCAGCGTTTCGGCATGTTCGGCGCCAAGCAGTAAGCTTGCGCGCAGCGACGGAGACCCACATGGGTTACCCCGCGCTACTGAAAAAGGCGTCCCTTGTGGGCGCCTTTTTCGTTTTCGGCGTTTACTCCGGCGTCGCCCTGGCGTTCTGTCCGGCGCCGGACAACTTGCCCAGCGTCAAGGTGCAGCGCGTGGTGGATGGCGACACCCTACGCCTGGTCGATGGGCGTGCTGTGCGGTTGATTGGCCTCAATACTCCTGAAATGGGTCGTCAGGGCCGTTCTGTCGAGCCCCTTGCCGAGGCCGCGCGCAAACGCCTGCAAGCGCTGGTGGCTGCCAGCGATGAGCGCGTCGTGTTGCAGCTCGGCAAGCAGGCCAAGGATCACTACGGGCGTACTCTGGCGCACGCCTATGACAACCGTGGGCGTAACCTGGAGGCACAGTTGCTCGCTGAGGGCCTGGGTTATCTGGTGGCTGTCGCGCCCAATTTGGCGCTGGTGCAGTGTCAGCAGGCTGCCGAGCGCGTTGCGCGGAAGGCGCGTGTAGGGCTCTGGCAGCGTTCACCAGTGCAAGCGCCCAAGCAGTTGAACAGCGGCGGCTTTGCCCTGCTCCAGGGCCGGGTCCAGCATGTCGAGCGCAATGGTGGTGGGCTGTGGCTGGAGATGGGCGATTCGCTGGTGCTGCATATCGCGCCCCGTGCGTTGGGCAATTTTGATCTGCGCGCAGTCCAAGGCCTTGAAGGGCGCACGGTTGAGGCTCGCGGCTGGGTGGTCGACCGCGCCAAACGTGGCGGTTTGCGTGCTGGACAGGCGCGCTGGATGTTGCCGTTGACCGATAAAGCCATGCTGGAGGTGCTGCCATGATTGTGCGTGTCCTGCTATTGCTGGTACTGCTGCAACTGGCGGGTTGCGCGGTCAACCCGGCCACCGGGCGCAGTAATTTCGTGATGATGAGCGAGCAGCAAGAGCTTGACCTCGGCCGTCGCTACAACCAGCAAATCCTCAAGGAAAACCCGCGCTACGCCGATGAGAAGCTGCAGGCTTATGTGCAGCAGGTCGGTGAACGGGTGGCGAAGCACAGTCATCGTAACCAGCTGGCCTATCAATTCACCCTGGTCGACAGCCCAGAGATCAACGCCTTTGCCTTGCCGGGCGGCTACATCTATATCCATCGCGGGCTGCTGGCTTATCTCAGCTCGGAAGCTGAACTGGCCGCCGTGCTTGGCCATGAAGTGGGTCACGTTACCGCGCGGCACAGTGTGCAGCAGCAAAGTCAGTCGACTGCCTGGGGCTTGCTCGGCCAGGCCGTGGCGATTGGTACCGGCGTGGGCGCCGCCGCCGATGTTACTGGCGTGCTGGGCAGTGCTTTTGTGCGTGGCTATGGTCGCGATATGGAACTGGAGGCCGATGGTCTCGGCGCGCAGTACCTGGCACTTAGCGGCTATGACCCGCAGGCGATGATCGAAGTGGTCAAGGTGCTGAAGAATCAGGAAGACTTCGCCCGCGATCAAGCCGCCGCGCGCGGTGAGGCGCAACCTGCTGGCGGCTACCATGGGCTGTTCGATACCCACCCTGATAACGACAGGCGTTTGCAGCAGGTGTTGGGCCCGGCGCGGGCCTTGGCCACGAGCCAGCAAGAGATCAATCGCGAAGGCTTTCTCAAGCGTCTGGAAGGCTTGCCCTTTGGTGATTCCGCCGAAACCGGCGTGCGTCGTGGCCAGCGTTTTTACCATGGCGATCTGAACTTTACCCTGGCGTTTCCCCTGGGCTGGAGCCTGCTTAATCGTCCGGATGCGCTGATTGGTCACACTGCCGATCAGCAGGCATTTATCGCCATGACGTTGGAAGACAATCCACAAAAGCTGTCACCGGCTGAGCTGTTGCGTCAGCGCGTTGGCGGCCAGCGTCTGGTGGCTGGCGTCGAGTTGCAGCAGGCCGGCCTCAAGGGCTATAGCGCGGTAATTCCCGGCAATGCTGCCAAGCGTGTGGCGGTTATTCAGCATGGCTCACGGGTTTATCTGTTTGTGGCTGCGGTACGTGGTCGCGCCTCACTGGAAAGCCAGGATGAGCAGTTTCTCAGCGTGATCAAAAGCTTTCGGCCGATGACCCGTGCCGAGCACCAGGAAGCGCAACCGCTGCGCCTGCATATGGTCAAGGCCAAAGCGGGGCAAACCATCGAGGCGCTGGCAAAAGGCAGTAAGCTGCCAGGTGATGCGCTGAAGACCCTGCGTCTGCTTAATAACCTCTACCCGTCAGGCCAGCCGCGTGCTGGCGACTGGTTGAAGGTCGTGCGCTAGGGCCCGCGTGCCCATCCGGACTTGTCAGTCTTGTGCAGCTGTATACAACTTGCGTATCCTCGGCCGCCTGCCTGTTCAACAGCCCAAAGCGGAAATGCCAACATGTCTGATTTGAAAACAGCCGCTCTCGAATATCACGCCCATCCCCGTCCGGGTAAGCTGAGTGTCGAGCTAACCAAGCCCACCGCAACCGCACGCGATCTGTCCCTGGCCTACAGCCCGGGTGTCGCTGAGCCTGTGCGCGAAATCGCGCGTGATCCGGAGTTGGCGTATCGCTACACCGGCAAAGGCAACCTGGTGGCAGTCATTTCCGACGGTACCGCTATTCTCGGTCTCGGTGATCTCGGCCCACTGGCTTCCAAGCCGGTGATGGAAGGTAAAGGTGTACTGTTCAAGCGCTTTGCCGGTATTGACGTATTCGATATTGAAGTCGAGTCCGAGAGCCCGCAGGCCTTTATCGACACCGTACGCCGTATCTCAATCACCTTCGGTGGCATCAACCTGGAAGACATCAAGGCGCCCGAGTGCTTTGAGATTGAACGCACGCTGATCGAACAGTGCGATATTCCAGTGTTCCACGATGACCAGCACGGCACCGCAATCGTGACTGCGGCCGGCATGCTCAACGCCCTGGAAATCGCCGGCAAGACCCTGCCGGAAGCCAAGATCGTCTGCCTGGGCGCCGGCGCTGCCGCCATCTCCTGCATGAAGTTGCTGGTGAGCATGGGCGCCAAGGTTGAGAACATCTTTATGATCGACCGTAAAGGCGTGATCCACGCCGGCCGCGACGATCTGAACCAGTACAAGGCGGTATTCGCCAGCGAAACCGACAAGCGCACCCTGGCTGATGCGCTGGACGGTGCTGATGTATTCGTCGGCCTGTCGGGTGCCAACCTGCTGGCGCCGGAAGACCTCAAGCGCATGGCGCCAAGCCCGATCGTGTTCGCCTGCTCCAACCCGGACCCGGAAATCAAGCCGGAACTGGCCCATGAAGTGCGTAATGACGTGATCATGGCCACCGGTCGTTCCGACTACCCGAACCAGGTCAACAACGTGCTGGGTTTCCCGTTCATCTTCCGTGGTGCTCTGGACGTTCGCGCGACCCGCATCAATGAAGAAATGAAGATCGCCGCAGCCCTGGCTCTGCGTGACCTGGCCAAGCTGCCAGTTCCTCAGGAAGTCTGTGACGCCTACGGCGGCATTGCCCTGTCGTTCGGCCGTGAGTACATCATTCCGAAGCCGATGGACCCGCGTCTGATTACTGTGGTCTGCGATGCTGTGGCCAAGGCTGCGATTGAAAGCGGTGTGGCGACGCTGCCATATCCGAAGCATTACCCGCTGCAGTCGGTAAACGACGTGTTCAACGGCTAAGCGCTTAGCTCAAGAGCAATAAAAAACCCGCTACGGCGGGTTTTTTATTGGCGCTATTTTGGCTTTGCCGGGCGTCATGCATCTGCCGCAAGAGGCCTTAGAACAGGTCGATTGGCGCTGTCTCATCGGCAGGCAGCGGGCTGCCCGGGATGTACATACCAGGCTCAAACTCGCCCATGGGTGGCGGCGAGTCCTCACTCTTGAACAGCTCGAAATAGGCTTCCGGTGTATCGGGTGTAGCTGCACGGCCGCTGTGTGGGTCGATGCGCAAGGTCAGCAGGCCTTCGGGTTCGGCCAGTATGTGGCTGGGCTTGTCCTTCAACGCGGCGCCCATGTAGCTCATCCAGATCGGCAGGGCCACGGTGCCGCCGTATTCATTGCGGCCAAGGCTTTCCGGTTGGTCGAATCCGGCCCAGACGGTGGTGATGTAGTCGGCGTTATAGCCGGAGAACCAGCTGTCTTTCGACTCGTTGGTGGTGCCGGTTTTGCCCGCCAGGTCATCGCGGCCCAGGGCCATGGCGCGGCGACCAGTGCCGCGCTTGATCACGTCCTGGAGCATGCTGGTCATGATGTACGCGGTGCGCTCATCGATAATCTGTTCGGCCTGTAGCGGTTCAGGCGGCAGTGGCTGGTCGCCAACGCTGAGTTGCAAGGCACTGCTCTGTTCTGCGCGCTGGGCGATGCCTGTCGGGGTTTGCGCCGGATTGGCATTGAACAGTTGTTTGCCGGTGCGGTCCTCGATCCGCTCGATCAGGTAAGGCTCGGTCTTGTAGCCGCCGCTGGCAAACACACTCCAGCCTTCGGCGATCTCCATTGGTGTCAGGCTTGCGGTGCCTAGTGCCAGGGACAGGTTGGGCGGCAGGTCCTTCTTCTCAAACCCAAAGCGTTCTATATAGCTCAGGGTGCTGTCGATGCCGAGGTCCTGCAGCAGGCGAATGGAGACCAGGTTGCGCGAGCGGTACAAGGCTTCGCGCAGGCGGATAGGACCGAGGAAGGTGTTGTTGTCATTCTTAGGTCGCCATACCTGCGACAGCGCATCGTCGGCGAACACAATCGGTGCGTCATTGACCAGGGTGGCGGCGGTGTAGCCTTTATCCAGCGCGGCGCTGTACACGAAGGGTTTGAAGCTCGAGCCCGGCTGGCGCTTGGCTTGTGCGGCGCGGTTATAGTTGCTTTGTTCGAAGGAGAAACCACCGACCAGTGCGCGAATGGCGCCATTGTTCGGGTCCAGCGAGACCAGGGCGCTTTGCGCTGCCGGTAGCTGAACAAAACGCAGGCTGCCGTCTTCCTGGCTCTGCACGCGGATCAGATCACCGACTTGGCTGACATCGGCAGGCTGCTGTGGTCGTGGGCCCATGCTGTTGGTATTCAGGAACGGCCGTGCCCATTTCATGCTGTCCCAAGCCACGGCGTGTTCTTCGCCATTACGCAGCAGGACCATAATCCCGCTTTTCTCCACGCCAGTAACAATGGCTGGCTCCAGGCCGCCGAGAGCGGTTTGCTTGCTCAGCTCGGCTTGCCAGTTTTCCTTGGTCATTCCGGGCAAACGGCTTTCCGGCCCGCGATAGCCGTGGCGTTGATCGTAAGCGATCAATCCCTCGCGGACTGCCGAATTGGCCGCGAGTTGTAGGTCGCTGGATACCGTAGTGGTGACGTTGAAACCATCGGTGTAAGCCTCGCTGCCGTAGCGGCCGACCATTTCTGCGCGTGCCATTTCAGCTATGTAGGGTGCCGCCAGTTCCGGTGCCGGTACGTGGTAGCTGACGTTGATGGGTTCAGCTAGGGCTTCTTCATAGCGCTGTTTATCGATGCGGCCGAGGCCGTACATGCGCCCAAGAATCCAGTCCCTGCGCTCCATTGAGCGTGCTGGGTTGGCCAGAGGGTTATAGCGTGATGGGGCTTTTGGTAGGCCGGCAATCATTGCCATTTGTGCAAGGCTGGCCTCGCGTATGGATTTGCCGTAATAAACCTGTGACGCGGCTTCAATTCCGTAGGCGCGATTACCCAGATAAATCTTGTTCACATAAAGTTCAAGAATTTCGTTCTTACTGAGCTCCCGCTCAATTTGCAGCGCCAGAAGTATCTCGTTGATCTTGCGCGAGAAACTTCTTTCGCTGGTGAGGAAGAAGTTCTTCGCCACTTGCATGGTAATGGTGCTGCCGCCGGATTGGATCTGCCCGCTTTTCAAGATTTGCGTTGCAGCGCGCATCAGGCTGGTAAGGTCGACGCCATAATGGTTGGCAAAATTGTCGTCCTCGGCTGCCAGCAAGGCGCTGATGAAATCCTGAGGGATATCCGCAAAGGCGATTGGCGAGCGGCGCATTTCACCAAATTCGGCAATCAGCTTGGCGTCGCTGCTGTAAACCCGCAGGGGAATCTGCAGCTGAATGCTGCGCAAAGATTCGACGGATGGGAGGCTAGGGCTAAGATAGAGGTAGGCCCCGCTGAAACTGAGGACCAGGCCACAAAAAACGGCGAGGCAAGACCAGCAAAAAAAACGCAAAAGACGCATCAAGATTTTTGGATTTCCAGATAAAAGAATGGGTTAAGCGAAACACAAGGTTAAAAGAGAAAAACTGATCACATTATAAGCGGTTTTTTTGCTGGGTAGCCATTTGCGCTTCTGTCAAGACTGTTATTTAATGTGAA
The DNA here is from genome assembly GCA_018827205.1 of Gammaproteobacteria bacterium. Classification (GTDB taxonomy): domain Bacteria; phylum Pseudomonadota; class Gammaproteobacteria; order Pseudomonadales; family Pseudomonadaceae; genus Aquipseudomonas. The sequence continues at coordinate 19,933 of JAHJXZ010000038.1, forward strand.
AAAACATAAATAGTCCGTAAGTCGCGGATGCCAATAGGAAATCGGTCGTGCTAGGGCTCTTCAATAAGAAAGCGAATACGCTACTCGGGATCGATATTAGTTCGACCTCCGTCAAGCTCCTTGAATTGAGCCGCTCCGGAAGCCGCTACAAAGTAGAGGCTTACGCAGTCGAGCCGCTCCCGCCAAACGCGGTGGTCGAAAAGAACATCGCCGAGCTGGAAGGGGTGGGGCAGGCCCTTTCACGTGTGCTTGCCAAAGCCAAGAGCGGTGTGAAAACCGTAGCGGTGGCGGTGGCGGGATCAGCTGTTATTACCAAGACCATCGAAATGGAAGCCGGGCTTTCCGATGACGAGCTTGAGAATCAGCTGAAAATCGAGGCCGACCAGTACATCCCTTATCCGCTAGAAGAAGTCGCAATCGATTTCGAAGTGCAGGGTGCGTCTGCGCGAAATGCCGATCGAGTCGACGTGCTGCTTGCCGCTTGCCGTAAGGAAAACGTTGAAGTTCGCGAGGCTGCTCTGGCGCTCGCGGGTCTTACCGCCAAAGTGGTTGATGTCGAAGCCTATGCGCTTGAGCGTGCATACGGTTTGCTGATTGATCAGCTTGGTGGTGGTCGAGATGAGCTGACCGTCGCGGTTGTTGATATTGGCGCAACCATGACCACACTCAGCGTCCTGCACAACGGTCGCACTATCTATACCCGTGAGCAGCTGTTTGGCGGAAAACAGCTCACCGAGGAAATTCAGCGCCGCTATGGCTTGTCCGTCGAAGAAGCTGGTCTTGCCAAGAAACAAGGTGGTTTACCAGATGACTACGACAGCGAAGTGCTGCAGCCGTTTAAAGAAGCTGTAGTTCAGCAGGTTGCACGTTCGTTGCAGTTCTTCTTCGCTGCCGGTCAGTTCAATGATGTCGACTACATCCTGTTGGCAGGCGGTACTGCGTCGATTCCAGACCTTGACCGTTTGATTCAGCAAAAAATAGGCACCCAGACATTGGTCGCCAACCCATTCGCTGAAATGGCACTGAGTGGCAAGGTCAATGCCGGTGCGCTCGCCAGCGATGCGCCAGCCTTGATGATTGCCTGTGGTCTGGCGATGAGGAGTTTCGACTAATGGCGCGGATTAACCTTCTACCTTGGCGTGAGCAGCTACGCGAAGAGCGCAAGCAGCGCTTTTTGGTAACGCTTGCGGGTGTATTTTTCGTTGCTGCAGGCACTGTCTTCCTCGGGGATCAATACCTGAGTGGCGCGATCGAACAGCAGAACGCGCGCAATGACTTTGTGCGTAAGGAAATAGCTGTTCTCGATGCGCGAATTAAAGAAATCAGTGAGTTGAAGACTCGGCGCGAGCAGCTCCTTGAACGAATGAAGATTATTCAGGACTTGCAAGGTAATCGACCGATTATTGGGCGCATCTTTGATCAGTTGGTTAGAACCTTGCCAGATGGTGTGTATTTTACTGGTGTAAAAATGACTGCAAAAAATATTGCAATCGTGGGTGCAGCTGAGTCCAACAATCGCGTATCTAATCTGATGCGTAATCTAGATGCTTCTGAATGGATAACCGCTCCAAATTTGACAGAGGTTAAGTCGGTAACTGCTGGTGCGGTTGATCAGGCAAATGTATTTAAGCTAAGCGTGCAGCAAACTTTACCTGGGCTAGCGACAGAGGAGGCTAAGCAATGAGCCTTAGTGAATCTCTGGAAGGGTTGCGGAAAGTTGATTTAAGTGAACTTGACTTTAATAATGTTGGCTCTTGGCCGGCGGTGGTAAAATTTATTGCCGGGCTTATATTGTTTGTGGCTATTGTGGGGCTAGGGTACAACTTTCACTTGAAGGATTTGCAGGGGCAGTTGGACGCACAGCAGGCTCAGGAACTTTCCCTTAAAGAGCAGTTTTCTAGTAAAGCCTATCAGGCAGCTAATCTGGATGCATACAAGGAGCAGATGCAGGAAATGGAGGTTTCGTTCGGGGCTCTATTAAAGCAGTTGCCGAGTGATACTGAGGTTCCTGGGTTGTTGGAGGACATTACTCGTACAGGGTTGGGGAGTGGTCTGGAGTTTGAGGAAATAAAGCTTTTGCCCGAAGCTGCGCAGCAGTTTTATATAGAGTTACCGATTCAGATCAAGGTGGTAGGGGCTTATCATGATCTTGCGACATTTGTTAGTGGCGTCGCGAGCTTGCCTAGGATTGTAACCTTGCATGACTTTGATCTTGTTCCTGTTGAGGTTGATGGTGCCGCAACTCTAAGAATGAGCATCTTAGCGAAGACGTATCGCTACAACGATAAAGGGGTAGCGAAATGAAAGTGTATCTACCTTTTTTGTTCTATTCTGTTCTGCTGCTTAGCGGGTGTGGTGTTAGTCGAGATTTCTCGGATCTGCAGTCGTATATGGATGAGGTTCGTGCTCGCCCTAAAGGGTCAATTGAGCCATTACCGAAATTCCAACCCTATGAGAGCTTTACTTATGGCGCGGCTTCCCTGCGTAGCCCATTCCAGCCGCCAGTAAAAATTGACTTGGCTAGCCGCCAGAAAGGCTCTGCTGATGTCAAACCGGATGAATCAAGGGTCAAACAGTTTCTCGAAGACTTTAATATAGAAACGTTCCAGATGGTTGGGACACTGGCTAATGATAGCGGGAAATTTGCTTTGATTAGCGGTTCGAGTGGTGTTCACCGGGTGCGTGTCGGGGACTACTTAGGTCGTAATCACGGACGTATTTTGGCTATTGACGACGCAAAAATTGATGTTGTTGAGATTGTCCCAGACGGTGAGGGCGGTTGGTTGGAGCGTCCGCGCAGCCTCTCCCTCAAGGAGCGCTCTTAAATGAGTGAATTAGCTATGAAGAAAAACAATCGGTCTGCCCAACGGAACCTCCTAATGAATAGCTCTTTTTTGCGTCTTGGCTTTTCTCTTTCAGCAATGCTCTTTTCACCTTTTCTTGTAGCGGCTGATTTGCAAACACTTGATGTCGCTGCGTTACCTGGCGATAGAGTGGAGTTGAAGCTGACTTTTGATGAGCCAGTGCTCGCCCCGCGGGGTTATACAATCGAGCAACCTGCACGAATCGCCCTTGATTTGCCTGGTGTTGCGAACAAACTAGGCGTCAAGAATAAAGAATTGGGCGTGGGTAATGCCCGAAGCGTGACTGTGGTGGAAGCTAAAGACCGCACGCGTTTAATTATAAATCTGACAAGTCTTTCACCGTACAGCACAAGAACTGAAGGTAATGCACTTTTCGTGGTTGTGGGTGATGGTGGCAAGGTGTCGACGACTGCACCTGTACAAATGTCTGCTCCTGTCGCGGCGCCTGCAAAAAATTATGCGCCGCAAGAAAGAGTTATTAGCAATATAGATTTTCAGCGTGGTGAGCAAGGTGAGGGGAATGTCGTTATTACCTTGTCTGATGCTTCTGTAAGTCCTGATATTCAGGATCAGGGCGGTAAAATCCGATTAAATTTTGCGAAGACACAGCTTCCAGAGGCATTGCGAGTTCGTCTTGATGTTAAAGATTTTGCAACGCCTGTACAGTTTGTTAGTGCGGCTGGCTCTAATGGGCAAGCTAGTATCATTATCGAACCTGCAGGTAGTTATGATTATCTTGCCTATCAGGCAGATAATAAGTTGACGCTGAGCATTAAGCCTTTGACTCAAGATGAAGTTGATAAGCGTAAAAATGAAAATTTTGCCTACACAGGTGAAAAGCTTTCTTTGAACTTCCAGGATATTGATGTCCGCTCTGTATTACAGTTGATTGCAGACTTCACTGACTTGAATCTTGTCGCTAGCGATACGGTGACAGGCAATATTACCCTGCGTTTACAAAATGTCCCTTGGGATCAGGCTTTGGACTTGGTTTTGAAGACCAAGGGCTTAGATAAGCGTAAAGTTGGTAACGTTTTACTGGTTGCGCCCGCCGATGAAATCGCTGCGCGTGAGCGGCAAGAGCTTGAGGCGCAAAAACAAATTGCCGAGTTGGCACCTTTGCGTCGTGAGTTAATTCAAGTTAATTATGCGAAAGCATCGGATATGGCTAAATTATTCCAGTCCGTAACTAGTGCCGATGGTACTGCGGACGATCGCGGTTCTATAACTGTAGATGATCGCACGAACAGTATTATTGCTTATCAAACGCAGGATCGTCTTGACGAGCTGCGTCGAATTGTAGCTCAGCTAGATGTTGCGGTTCGTCAGGTAATGATTGAGGCTCGTATAGTTGAGGCCAACGTTGATTACGATAAAGCACTCGGAGTAAATTGGCGTGGTGCCAGTGTTGGCGATACAAGCTATGTTGTAAGCGGTCGTGGGGGCAATCGTGTTGGGGCTCCTGGCTATGGTCAGAATATACCGAATGTCCAAAATCCTACACCGTCATTAGGCAATTTTGTGGATATGGGGGCTGCAGGCGCAACGTCTGGGTTTGGCATTGGTTTTATAACGGATAACACCATTCTTGATCTTGAATTGTCTGCTATGGAGAAAACGGGCAATGGAGAAGTGGTGTCGCAGCCTAAGGTTGTCACTGCGGACAAAGAAACAGCAAAAATCTTGAAAGGTTCTGAGGTTCCATACCAGGAGGCAAGCTCCAGTGGCGCTACTAGCACTTCCTTTAAGGAAGCAGCGCTATCGCTTGAGGTCACACCGCAAATTACTCCGGATAATCGAATTATCATCGAAGTTAAGGTTACCAAAGATGCGCCAGACTTTAGTAATGCTGCTTCAAGCGGAGGTGTGCCTGCGATTAGCAAGAATGAAGTTAACGCAAAGGTTTTAGTGGCAGACGGCGAGACGATAGTTATCGGCGGTGTTTTCACAAATACTCAATCGAAGTCGGTGGATAAAGTACCGTTTCTCGGCGATGTTCCTTATATTGGACGCTTCTTTAAGCGTGACTTAGTACAGGACAAGAAATCAGAGCTGTTGATCTTCCTGACGCCGAGGATCATGAATAATCAAGCAATCGCGGTGAGTCGTTGATTCAGTGCGGAATTTGATACTCGTTGGCCCGATGGGCGCTGGTAAAAGCACCATCGGGCGCTTGCTTGCTAAAGAATTACGGCTGCCGTTCAAAGACTCTGATAAAGAGATTGAGCAGCGTACGGGCGCGGATATTCCCTGGATCTTTGATGTTGAAGGTGAGCAGGGGTTTCGTGAGCGTGAGCAGGCGGTGATCGCAGAGCTTTGTGATGTTGATGGTATGGTCCTGGCAACTGGTGGTGGTGCGGTAATGCGTGCCGAAAACCGTGTTGCACTGAGGCGAGGCGGTCATGTGGTATATCTGCATGCGTCTGTTGAGCAGCAGGTTGACCGTACTTCTCGTGATCGCAATCGGCCGCTGTTGCGTGCGGCTGATCCGGGTAAGGTTCTGGCTGAGCTACTGGCAGTTCGTGATCCGCTTTACCGTGAAATCGCCGATGTAGTGGTCGAAACTGACGAGCGTCCGCCTCGTCTGGTGGTGCAAGAGATCCTTGAGCGTCTTGAGGCGCTTTCTCCCCGTTAAAGCGCAGGCTGAACTGCGCTATCCTAGGCCCCTTTGTAACTTGGGGGCTTTATGCAGACTCTTCATGTCGATCTTGGTGAACGCAGCTACCCGATCTATATCGGTGCCGAGCTGTTGGTTCGTGATGATTTGCTGGCGGCTCACATTGTCGGTCGACAAGTCGCGATAGTAACCAATGAGACAGTTGCTCCCCTTTATCTTGCTGCGCTTGAGCGTTCGCTCGCGGGTTATGCCATTACCTCTGTGGTGTTGCCTGACGGTGAGCGTTATAAAACCTGGGAAACCCTGCAGCTGGTTTTTGATGGGTTGCTGGGTGCGCGACATGACCGCCGCACAACCGTTATCGCTTTGGGTGGTGGTGTAATTGGTGATATGGCGGGGTTTGCAGCGTCGTGTTATCAGCGCGGCGTGAACTTTATCCAGGTGCCAACCACGCTGTTGTCGCAGGTCGATTCATCTGTTGGCGGCAAAACCGGGATCAACCATCCGCTGGGTAAGAATATGGTGGGCGCCTTCTATCAGCCGCAAGCCGTGTTGATTGATACCGCCACGCTGGCAACCTTGCCTGCGCGTGAGTTGTCCGCAGGTTTGGCAGAAGTGATCAAGTACGGCTTGATCTGTGATGAACCATTCCTGACCTGGCTTGAGGAGCATATGCCTGCTTTGCGTGCTCTTGATCAGGAAGCCCTGACCGCGGCGATTGCTCATTCCTGTGCGGCCAAGGCTCGTGTTGTCGCTGCTGATGAGCGTGAGTCGGGTGTCCGCGCTACGTTGAATCTTGGGCATACTTTCGGTCATGCCATTGAGACGCATCAGGGCTATGGCGCCTGGCTGCATGGTGAGGCTGTAGCCGCTGGTACCGTTATGGCGTTGGATATGTCCGAGCGTTTAGGTTGGATTAGTGCGTCTGAGCGCGAGCGGGCCGTTCGGTTGTTTATTGCTGCAGGCTTGCCGGTTACTCCTCCTGAGGAGATGACGCCTGAGGACTTTATGGAGCATATGGCTGTCGACAAGAAGGTTCTCGATGGCAAGCTGCGCCTGGTGTTGTTGCGCGGCTTGGGTGAGGCGGTTGTAACCGGTGATTTTCCCCGGGAAATTTTGAATGCCACGTTGAGCGCAGATTATGCGACGCAGCTGGCTCAGCTTAAAAATTAACGAGTGTCCCATGACAAGTCTGCATGCTGACGAGGCGTTTCTCGATCATTACCACTTCACCCATGACCCCTTCGGTTCGCGGGTGCCTGGTTTTAAGTTTTTTCCCGCGCAGCGCAAGCCGGTGCTTGGTCAGTTGCACCACTTGGCGCGCTATAGCCAGCTGTTGCTGGTGGTCAGTGGCCCGGATGGTAGTGGCAAAACCTTGCTGCGCCAGGCGCTGGTAGCGAGCACTAATAAGCAGGCGGTGCAAAGTGTGGTGGTGTCCGCGAGGGGGGCGTCTGATCCTGCGAGCATCTTGCGTCAAGTCGCGCAGGGGCTACAGGTGCAGCGGCCTGAGTTGCCGGCCATTCTGGCGCAGGTCGGGCAGCTAGCGCTGACCGGCCAGGAAGTGTATGTGCTGGTTGATGATGCCGAGGATCTCAGTGATGCGGCGCTGACCAGTTTGTTGAGCCTGGCTGTCGGCAATGCTGATGGTCGACCGCATGTCTTTCTCTTTGCTGATTCGCAGCTGTTGCCGCGTCTTGAGCATGTGGCGGCAGGTGATGAGTGTTTTCATGTTATTGAGCTGCAGCCTTATGGCGAGGATGAAACGCGTGAGTACCTGGCTCAGCGCCTCGAGGGTGCGGGGCAGGGTATTGAGGTTTTCAGCGATGACCAGGTTGCGGATATTCATGAGCAATCTGCTGGCTGGCCAGGGGTAATCAACCAGGTTGCACGCGAGTCGTTGGTCGATGCAATGTCGGCTCAGCGCGGCGCGGCGAGCCGCGGTGGTTTTTCGTTCAGCTTGCCGCGCAAGCATCTGCTGGCCCTCGCTGTAGTGGCTATCGGTGTGATGGCTGCCTGGTTGATGCAGGGGCGGGTGGTTGAGGATGTTGATGCGCCTGTGATTGCACAGTTGCCACTCGGTGACGCTCCTCCGCCGGCAGTAATTACTGAGCCGGCTACAGCTGCTACTTCAGCAGTTGCGCCTGCGATTCAATTCGAGGGTGCCAACCAGCCACTGCCGTTGCCTTTGGTGGGCGAGGCGCAACCCGTTATTCGTGAGCCTTTGGCTCAGGCGGCTGGTTTGAGTGACGCGGAAGAGGCTGACGCTTCGGGTGCGGCGGATATCGCGCCTGAGCCGGCTGTTTCGGTGAATGTGCCGGTTGCTCCTGTAGTGACTGAGCCAGCCAAGGTTGCGCCTCCGGTTGCTCCGCCGGTAGTCAAGCCAGTTGCTCCGGTGGCGGCTGCGGCACCGCCGCCAGCTAAGCCGCAAGCGCCTGCTGCTGCGGCCAAACCTGCTGCTACTGGTGATTGGTATGCCGCGCAGGTTGGCTCGCGTTATACCCTGCAGATACTTGGTGCGCGCTTGGAAAGTGGCGCGCAGGCTTTTGTAAAAGCCAATGGTGCGGATTATCGCTATTTCAAGAAACAGCATCAGGGTAAGCCGCTCTACGTGGTCACCTATGGCAGCTTTGCCACGCGCGATGCCGCACAGGCGGCCTTGCGCACACTGCCTGCCAAGGTGCAGGCTGGTAAGCCCTGGCCGCGTAACTTCGCTGGCATTCAGCAAGAAATTGCCCAGGCGCGCTAGCTGATACACTTCAGCGCATGCGCTGACCGGACGGTCGCTACCACGACCTTCCGGTCTTATCCTTCGTTTTAGCGACATATTTTTTCAAGGCTTCGTCACTAAGATTTGTGACGGCCTGGGTGGGTATGTACAATGACTGCCCTTTCGCCTGCGCAAAGCTGGGGCTTAGTCCTGCGCGCATGGTAAGTGGTTGAATTAGAAAGTAATTGCCTTGTGATAGGCCGTCTGGTGAGAGTCCCTATGAAAGCAGGTTTGTACCGTCCTGATGAGTTCAAGGATAACTGCGGCTTCGGCCTTATCGCCCATATGCAGGGTGAGGCTAGCCATCACCTGCTGCAGACCGCGATTGAAGCCCTGACATGCATGACCCACCGTGGCGGGATCAACGCCGACGGTAAGACCGGTGACGGTTGTGGTCTGCTGATCCAGAAGCCTGATGCTTTCCTGCGGGCCATGGCCCAGCAGCACTTTGCTGTCGAGCTGCCGAAGCAGTATGCCGTGGGCATGGTGTTCCTCAACCAAGACCCGGTTAAAGCTGAAGCTGCTCGCGAAAACATGAATCGCGAGATTCTTGCGGCCGGCCTGAGTCTGGTCGGCTGGCGCAAAGTACCAATCGACACCAGCGTGCTCGGCCGTCTGGCGCTTGAGCGTCTGCCACAGATTGAGCAGGTGTTTGTCGGTGGCGAAGGCCTGTCCGATCAGGAATTTGCGATCAAGCTGTTCAGCGCCCGTCGTCGCTCATCGGTGGCCAACGCCGCTGACAGTGATCACTACATCTGCAGTTTTTCGCATAAGACCATCATCTACAAAGGCCTGATGATGCCGGCCGACCTGCAGCAGTTCTACCCGGACCTGGGTGACGAGCGTCTGCAGACCGCCATTTGCGTGTTCCACCAGCGCTTCTCCACCAACACCCTGCCGAAGTGGCCGCTGGCTCAGCCGTTCCGCTTCCTCGCGCACAACGGTGAAATCAACACCATCACCGGTAACCGCAACTGGGCGCAGGCGCGTCGCCTGAAGTTCGCCAACGACCAGATCTTTGATCTCGAAGAGCTCGGCCCACTGGTCAATCGTGTGGGCTCCGACTCTTCGAGCATGGACAACATGCTGGAGCTGATGGTCACCGGTGGCATCGACCTGTTCCGTGGCGTGCGCATGATCATTCCGCCTGCGTGGCAGAACGTTGAAACCATGGACGCCGACCTGCGCGCGTTCTACGAATACAACTCCATGCACATGGAGCCCTGGGATGGTCCGGCCGGTGTGGTACTCACCGATGGCCGTCATGCCGTGTGCCTGCTCGACCGTAACGGTCTGCGTCCGGCGCGCTGGGTCACCACCAAGAATGGCTACATCACCCTGGCCTCGGAAATCGGCGTGTGGAACTACGCACCCGAGGACGTGCTGGCCAAGGGTCGCGTCGGCCCGGGTCAGATTCTCGCAGTGGACACCGAAACCGGGCAGATCCTCGGCAGCGATGACATCGACAACCGTTTGAAGTCGCGTCACCCCTACAAACAGTGGATGCGTAAGAGTGCCCAGCGCATTCAGGCGACCCTGGAAGACCGCGACCACGGTTCGGCGTTCTACGACGTCGACCAGCTCAAGCAGTACATGAAGATGTACCAGGTCACCTTCGAAGAGCGTGATCAGGTGCTGCGTCCGCTGGGCGAGCAGGGCCAGGAAGCCGTCGGCTCCATGGGCGATGACACGCCGATGGCCGTGCTCAGCCAGCGCGTGCGCTCGCCGTATGACTACTTCCGTCAGCAGTTCGCTCAGGTCACCAACCCGCCGATCGACCCGCTGCGTGAAGCCATCGTTATGTCGCTGGAGATCTGCCTCGGTGCCGAGCGCAATATCTTCGAAGAGTCGCCAGAGCACGCTGCACGGGTGATTCTCAGCAGCCCGGTGATCTCGCCGGCCAAATGGCGCGCCTTGATGAACCTGGATCGTCCAGGCTTCGAGCGTCAGCTGATCGACATGAACTACGATGAGTCGCTTGGCCTGGAAGCCGCTGTACGCAACATGGCCGATCAGGCTGAAGAAGCCGTGCGTGCTGGTAAGGTGCTGCTGGTACTGTCTGACCGCCATATCGCCCCGGGCAAACTTCCGGCCCACGCCTCGCTGGTCACCGGTGCGATTCACCACCGCCTGACCGAAAAAGGCCTGCGTTGCGACTGCAACATCCTGGTCGAAACCGCTACTGCGCGCGATCCGCATCACTATGCCGTGCTGCTCGGCTTCGGTGCGTCGGCGGTCTATCCGTTCCTCGCCTATGAAGTATTGGGTGATCTGATTCGTACCGGCGAAGTGCTGGGCGATCTGTATGAAGTGTTCAAGCATTACCGCAAAGGCATCTCCAAAGGCCTGCTGAAGATCCTCTCGAAGATGGGCATCTCTACTGTGGCGTCCTACCGCGGTGCGCAGCTGTTTGAAGCGGTCGGTCTGGCTGATGACGTCACCGAACTGTGCTTCCGTGGTGTGGCCAGCCGCATCAAGGGTGCGCGCTTCGTCGACATCGAAGCTGAGCAGAAGCTGCTTGCCGGTGAAGCCTGGAACAACCGCAAGTCGATCCAGCAAGGTGGTCTGCTCAAGTTCGTCTACGGCGGCGAGTACCACGCCTACAACCCGGACGTGGTCAACACTCTGCAGGCGGCTGTGCAGCAGGGCAGCTACGAGAAATTCAAGGAATACACCACGCTGGTTGATACTCGCCCGGTGTCGATGCTGCGCGACCTGCTGCAGTTGAAATTGGCCGATCAGCCTTTGCCGCTGGATCAAGTTGAGCCGCTGGAAGGCATCCTCAAACGCTTCGACTCGGCCGGTATTTCTCTCGGCGCACTGTCGCCAGAAGCGCATGAAGCCATCGCCGAGGCAATGAACCGCCTGGGCGCGCGCTCCAACTCCGGTGAGGGCGGTGAAGACCCCGCTCGTTACGGCACTGTGCGCAGCTCGAAGATCAAGCAGGTAGCCACCGGCCGCTTTGGCGTGACCCCGGAATACCTGGTCAACGCCGAAGTGCTGCAGATCAAGGTTGCCCAGGGCGCCAAGCCTGGCGAGGGCGGCCAGTTGCCGGGTGGCAAGGTCAACGGTCTGATCGCCAAACTGCGCTACGCAGTGCCGGGCGTGACCCTGATTTCGCCACCGCCGCACCATGACATCTACTCCATTGAAGACTTGGCGCAGCTGATCTATGACCTCAAGCAGGTCAATCCGCAGGCGCTGGTGTCGGTCAAGCTGGTAGCCGAAGCCGGTGTCGGCACCATCGCCGCCGGTGTGGCCAAGGCTTATGCCGACCTGATCACCATCTCCGGCTACGACGGCGGTACCGGTGCATCGCCGCTGACCTCGATCAAGTACGCCGGTGCGCCGTGGGAGCTCGGCCTGGCCGAAACCCACCAGACCCTGCGCGGCAACGACCTGCGCGGCAAGGTGCGCGTGCAGACAGACGGCGGCCTGAAGACCGGCCTGGACGTGATCAAGGCCGCCATCCTCGGCGCCGAAAGCTTCGGCTTCGGTACTGCTCCGATGATCGCCCTAGGCTGCAAATACCTGCGTATCTGTCACCTGAACAACTGCGCCACCGGCGTGGCCACGCAGAACGACAAGCTGCGCAAGGATCACTTCATCGGCACCGTCGAAATGGTGATGAACTTCTTCACCTATGTTGCCGAAGAAACCCGCGAGTGGCTGGCCAAGCTGGGCGTGCGCAGCTTGGAAGAGCTGATCGGGCGTACTGATCTGCTCAACATGCTGCCGGGCGAAACCGACAAACAGGGCCATCTGGATCTGACGCCGCTGCTCGGCAGCGACCACATCCCGGCCGACAAGCCGCAGTTCTGCCTGGTTGACCGCAACCCACCATTCGACCAAGGCCTGCTGGCCGAGAAGATGGTCGAGCTGGCCAAGCCGGCGATCGACGCGGCTAGCGGCGCTGAGTTCGAACTGGACATCTGTAACTGTGACCGTTCGATTGGCGCCCGTGTCTCCGGCGAAATCGCCCGTGTGCACGGCAACCAGGGTATGGCTAAAGCGCCGATCACCTTCCGCTTCAAGGGTACTGCGGGCCAGAGCTTCGGTGTGTGGAACGCCGGTGGTCTGAACCTGTATCTGCAAGGCGACGCCAACGACTACGTCGGCAAGGGCATGACCGGCGGCAAGCTGGTGATTACTCCGCCGCAAGGCAGCCCGTTCAAAACCCAGGACAGCGCCATTATCGGCAACACCTGCCTGTACGGTGCCACCGGTGGCAAGCTGTTCGCAGCGGGTACTGCGGGCGAGCGTTTCGCAGTGCGTAACTCCGGTGCCCACACCGTAGTGGAAGGCACGGGCGACCATTGCTGCGAATACATGACCGGCGGTTTCGTCTGCGTGCTGGGCAAGACCGGCTACAACTTCGGCTCGGGCATGACCGGCGGTTTCGCCTACGTGCTCGACCTGGATAACAGTTTCTACGACCGCGTTAACCACGAGTTGGTGGAGATTCAGCGGATCAACAATGAGTCGATGGAGGCCTACCGTAGCCACCTGGAGCGCGTGCTTGTCGAGTACGTCCAGGAAACATCGAGTGAGTGGGGCGCGTACCTGCTGGAAAACCTAGACGATTACCTGCGCAAGTTCTGGCTGGTCAAACCGAAGGCGGCAAGCCTGAAGTCGTTGCTCTCCAGCACCCGTGCCAACCCGCAATAAGAATGCGCCTGAAGTGGTTTGATGAGGTATTGCAATGACTGAACGTCTGAATAACGACTTCCAGTTCATCGAAGTCGGGCGCAAAGACCCGAAGAAGAAACTGTTGCGTCAGCGTAAGAAAGAGTTCGTCGAGATCTACGACAACTTCAAGCCTGCGCAAGCGGCTGACCAGGCGCATCGCTGCCTGGGCTGCGGTAACCCCTATTGCGAATGGAAGTGCCCGGTGCACAACTTCATTCCCAACTGGCTCAAGCTGGTGTCCGAGGGCAATATCCTCGCCGCCGCCGAACTGAGCCACCAGACCAACACCCTGCCGGAAGTCTGCGGCCGCGTGTGTCCGCAGGATCGTCTGTGTGAAGGTGCTTGCACCCTTAACGACGGCTTCGGCGCGGTGACCATTGGTTCGGTGGAGAAGTACATCACCGATACCGCGTTTGCCATGGGCTGGCGTCCAGATATGTCGCGTGTGGTGCCGACCGGCAAGCGCGTCGCCGTGATCGGTGCCGGTCCTGCAGGTCTGGGCTGTGCTGACGTGTTGGTACGTGGCGGCGTGACCCCGGTGGTGTTCGACAAGAACCCGGAAATTGGCGGCCTGCTGACCTTTGGTATTCCTGAGTTCAAGCTGGAAAAGAGCGTGCTGAGCAATCGTCGCGAAGTCTTTACCGGCATGGGCGTGGAGTTCCGCCTGAACACCGAGGTCGGCAAAGACATCACCATGCAGCAGCTGCTGGATGAGTACGATGCCGTCTTCATGGGCATGGGCACCTACACCTACATGAAGGGCGGCTTCCCCGGTGAAGACCTGCCGGGCGTTACCGACGCACTGGATTTTCTGATTGCCAACGTCAACCGCAACCTCGGTTTCGAGAAGTCGCCAGAAGACTTTATCGACATGAAGGGCAAGCGCATTGTCGTGCTAGGCGGTGGTGACACCGCGATGGACTGCAACCGTACCTCGATCCGCCAGGGCGCCAAATCGGTGACCTGTGCTTATCGTCGTGACGAAGAAAACATGCCGGGCTCGCGCAAGGAAGTGAAAAACGCCAAGGAAGAAGGGGTCAAGTTCCTCTTTAACCGTCAGCCGATCGCCATCGTCGGCGAAGACAAGGTTGAAGGCGTGAAGGTCGTCGAGACCCGTCTCGGCGAGCCGGATGCCCGTGGCCGTCGCAGCCCTGAACCGATTCCAGGTTCTGAGGAAATCATCCCGGCAGAAGCCGTGTTGATCGCCTTCGGTTTCCGTCCAAGCCCCGCGGCATGGTTCACGGACTTCAAGATTGAAACCGACAGCCAGGGTCGAGTAGTGGCGCCGGAGCAGAGCCAGTTCAAGCATCAGACCAGTAACCCGAAAATCTTCGCCGGTGGCGATATGGTGCGCGGTTCTGACCTGGTGGTAACGGCGATCTTCGAGGGCCGCAATGCGGCTGAAGGCATCCTCGACTACCTCGGCGTCTAAGCGTCTGCGTGATTGGCTTGGCCTCACGGGCCGAGGCAAATCGTCGCAATAGATAAAAGGCACGGCACTCGCCGTGCCTTTTGTTTTGCGCTCTGCGAAAATGCCCGCACTTTTTTACCGATTACTTTTCTCGGGAACTGCCATGACCGCCCTGAAGAACGACCGCTTCCTTCGTGCTCTGCTCAAGCAACCTGTCGA